>CAYYVH010000035.1:0-20829 GCA_964475075.1 uncultured Anaerolineales bacterium
AATCAGCGTCAGACGAGACCAGCGCCTCGTGCCCGCCGTGCTCCGTGGGTGCGTCCCCGTCGTCATGCCCCCCAGCGAGGACTGGTCGTCGACCTCCCGCCGCAGGCGCACGACCTCATCGAAAATGTCCGGAGTGGGGGTCATGGGGGCGGAACATGGTAACCGCCCCATCCCTCCAGTGGGTGTCCTTCCCTCCGGGGGGGGCCTGTGTGTCTCCGAGTTGTCCCGCCAGAGCCAGCCGCGGCTGGTGGCCGAGACCGCGCCGTTTGCCGATGCACCCCGCCAGATGTTGATCGCGGCCGGCTACCTCTATATGGCCGATCCGCCGTTTGGGCTGCGGGTGGTGGACGTGCGCGATCCTGCGCAGCCGCACGTGGTCGGTGAGGTCGCGCTGCCCGGGGAGACGAAGGGCGTAGCCGTCGAGGGCCAGCACGTATACGCGGCCTGCGGCGAGGCTGGCGTCCGAGTGGTCGACGTGGGCGATCCCAACCAGCCGGTGATCGTCGGCAGCCTCGCCACGCGGCGCATCACGCGCGCGGTGGTCCTGTTGGGGGACTACGCCTACGTCGCCGAACGCGACCAATGGGAGTCGGGGATCCGGGTGGTCGACGTGCGTGATCCCCGGCAGCCGGAGGATCTTGGCTTCCTCCATACACCAGGAGGGGCCGACTTCCTGACGCTGACCGACGACTTCGGTTATGTCCTGGGGGCCAGCGGGCAGATATGGGTCCTGGACATCGACGATCCCGCCAGCCCCAGACGCTGGGGTACGACGACGATCGGCAGTTGCCGGCGCGGCCGGCGGAGCCAGCAGCCCGGGATCCCGCCTCCTGCCGGGACGGCGCATGGGATGGTCGTGCTCGGCGACCGCGCCTACGTGCCCTACGGCACCAGGGGGCTATGCGTGGTGGACATCAGCTTCGGCGGCCGGCCGGTCGTCGAGGCCCTGGTCGACACTCCGGGTGACGCCCGGGGGGTGGCGGTCCGGGGCCGCCGAGTCCACGCCTTCGTGGCCGACTGGAACCGCGGGATGCGGGTCATCGAGCTGGCGGATCCCGCCGAGCCGGAGGAAGTGAACGCGTACGATTCGCCGGGCAAGGTGTACGACGTCGCGGCTGCGGACGGCTTCCTATGCGTTGCGGACTGGCCGGGCGGTGTGCGCGTCGTGGACGTGAGCGACCCGACCCGACCACGGCTGGCGGGGTACCAGGCGACAACAGGTTCGGCCAGGGGGGTTGCGGCATTCAAGGCCGTACCACCGTCCACCGGGGCGTACTGCATCGTGGCCGAGGTGCCTCACTACAGCTGGCGGCGGGTGGGTGACCGGTACGTAAGAGACCTCAAGGGAGGGTTGCAGATTGTCGATGTGCGGAACCCGGCCGCCCCGGACCTGATGGGCACCTTCGACGGCTACTCCCTGGCGGACGTGACGATCTCATCGGGCCACATATACGGTGCTTCGCAGGCGGATCGCTATCCGCCGCCCAGCCCAACCCCCGACTCACTGCCGTTCAACGGCCTCCAGGTGTTCGACTTCACGCCGAACGCACCGGCGGATCTGGGCGGGCTTGAGCTACCCGGCAGGGTGCTCGACGTGGCGGTAGAGGGTGATCGCGCCTACCTTGCGGCCGAGACGGCGGGTTTGCAGATCGTGGATGTCAGCGACCCCAACGATCCGCGGCCGGTGGGGAGCATCACCACCGGTGCCCTGGACGATGCCAGGGCGGTGGCCGCGGCGGGCAGCTACGTTTTTGTTGCCGCGGGTGATGCGGGGCTGCGGATGTTCGATGTGAGCGACCCGACGCGGCCCCAGGGCGTCGGCGGGCAGGAGATCCCCGGCGGTGCCATCGATGTCGCCGTGGAAGGAAGCCATGCCGTCGTGGCCGACGGTGCGTCGGGGGTGCAACTCGTCGACGTCACCGACCCGTCCGAGCCCCGCTGGCTGGATCGCTACACCGTGCGCGACGCGGAGGCCAACGTGGTGGCGGTGGATACGTCAGGGTCGCTGGTGTACCTGGGCGTGGATCCGGCCACGATCCTCGTGCTCGAGGTGGTCGAGCGCCCGGTGCCCACGGCGAGTCCGGGCCCAACGGACACGGCCACCGCTACCCCGACGCCGACCGGTGTGCCGACACCAACACCGACTGCCACACCCACCATCCGACGACCACCGTGGGTATACTTGCCGGTCTTGTGGAAGTAGGGCCGGGAACCTACCCGTTCAGGCTCTGCAGGTAGGCGTCGATCGACTCGGCCGCGCGGAAGGCCCCGAGCATGGCCGTTACCACGAGGTCGGGACCGTGGACCGTGTCCCCGGCGGCGAAGATCTCCGGCCGTGACGTCGTCCCCGTGTCCTCGTCGGCCGTGATCAAGCCCCAGTCGTGCGTCTCCAGGTCCTTCGTCGTCTCACCCATGAGCGGGTCCGGCCAGTAGCCGAGGGCCAGGATCACCGTGTCCACGTCCATGGTGAACTCGTCGCCCTCGATCGGCACGGGCCGGCGCCGGCCCGAATCGTCGGGCTCGCCCAACTCCATGCGCTGGCAGCGCATTGCCCGCACGTGGCCGCTATCGTCACCATAGAACTCCACCGGCGCGGCCAGCCAGATGAACGCCGCCCCTTCGTGTCGCGCGTGCTTGCGCTCGACCGTGTTGCCCGGCATCTGGGCCTCCGTGCGCCGATAGACGCACGTTACCTCCTCGGCCCCCATGCGCAGCGAGCTGCGGACGCAGTCCATGGCCGTGTCGCCACCGCCAATAACGGCCACCCGGCGCCCGACTTGAGGTCGGCCCACGTGGTCTGGCGGCAGATCCGCCTCAGGAAGGTTCGTGCTCACCAGGAACGGCGTCGCGAGATAGATCCCCGCCAGGTCGTTGCCCGGCACCTTGAGGGGGACCTTGACCCCTGCGCCGGTGCCCAGGAAGACGGCATCAACCCCTGAGGCCAACATCTCGTCCACGGTGGTGTCCTCGCCGATCCGCGTGCTCATTTCGAAGCGGACCCCCATCGCCTCCAGCACCCTCACCTTCTCGTCGATGATATCCTTCGGCAGCTTGAAGCTGGGGATGCCGTAGCGCACGGCGCCCCCCGCCTTGGGCCAGGCATCGTAGACCATGATCTGGTGCCCGAGGCGGGCCAGCACCTCGGCCACAGTGAGGCCGGCCGGTCCGGCACCGATCACGGCGACCCGCCTCCCGGTGGAGGGGCCGACCTCCGGGATGGGCGTGCCCTCTTCCTGGCGTTGGTAATCCGTCACGAACCGCTCCAGGAGCCCGATCCTCACGCCCTCGCCGTACCCCTCCTGTACGCAGCTGCCCTCGCACTGCACCACCTGGGGGCAGACGCGGCTGCAGATCTCCGGCAGGCAGCTCGTCTCTCGGAACACGTTGGCGGCGGCGATGAAGTCCCCCTGCTCGATGTGCCACAAGGCGTGAGGGATGTCGTTTCCCGCGGGGCAGGCTCGTACACAGGCCTGGGGGTGGGGGCACTGGAGGCAACGCTTCGCCTCCTCCATTGCCCACTCGGCGCCCGGGTAGAGCTTGACCTCGGCGAAATCCCGTATGCGCTCCGCGGCATCCCGCACGGCTGCCTCGACAACCACAAGGCCGCGCCGTTCCTTCCGACTGATGTCCAGCAGCCCAGTTCGATCCAACATCGCGGACGGTTACCTCCATACAACCGGTTGTTCGGGATTTGTGCTTTCCTCGATCAGGTTAAAGATAGCACGGCTTGTCTTGACACGCATCCGCCGATGTCGCAGGGCCATTAGGCCGATTGGCCTACGGGCGTGCTGCGGCGGAGGGTGCATCTGCCGGTGGGCGTACTTGCTTGAGGATGACGCCTTTGCCTTTCTGCCCGTCAATGAGAAGCTCCAGGGGCGCGCTCAGCTCGAAGTGGTGCACCCACGTGGTCTCCTCCTTGGGCCGGAGCGCGGTCAGCCAGTCCCAGTCGATCGTGGCACCGTCATGCTGGCTGACTGTAAAATAGGCAATTCCCTGGCTTGTGATATTGTGGAAGAAATGCGTTCCCTGTGACGGCTCGACGACGAGGCCATCCAGGTCGCACTCGGCGATCGCCTGCGCCCCGGCAATCTGATACCAGCTCACCGGTATGCCCATCCACCGGTCTGCCGTGCCCCACCGCCCGGGCCCTATCAGCAGGTACGGCTTGCCCTCCCGCTGCAGCTTGACGTTCATTCGCCCCACGTCTTCAGCTATCTCGACCGTGTCCTTGCGGTCGAACACGTCCATCCGCACGGTGACCACGTCGCGGATCTCAGCATTGCGGCCGCTGCCGAGGACCCGGGGCGAGCGGATGAACACGTCCGCCTCGCGAACCGCCTGCAGGTCGACCTGCGTGACGAAGTCGTGCAGCACGAGCGGCCGGATCTGGAGCAGGGCGAACTCCCCCGGTCCGCCGCCGTCCGGCTGCAGGTTCACGGCGAACTCGATCTCCACCGGGCCGGACATGCCCAGCGTGCCCAGAGTAAGCAGCAGCCGGATCACTTCGGCCAGTGGGAACAAGCCGTGCTTCAGGATGGGTGCCATCGTTACGAGGCGTATGCCCGGCCGGGACAGACCGTCGTACACCGCGTGATTGTCCGGAGAGTACACAGAGGCCACCGTCCAGAGCGTTCCGTGACCCTCGGCGGCCCCGAGGTCCAGCTCGACCAGGGTGTCATCCGATCCGGGATCTTGGAGGCTCGCCGGCCTGGACATGTCGAGGGCCCAGAACATCCGCTGCGCACTCTCGAGCGCGTCCTCCGGGGTTGAGAACTGAGGCAGCCACTGTGGGTGTGCCGGAGAGAAGCGGAGTGCCCGACCACCCTCGACGACGGTCTTGCCGAGGCCAAGGGCGACGGCGGCGATACCTTCCTCCGGCTTCATGTCCCGGATCGGATAGAAGTTGTACGAGCGCGCCACACCGCTGACTTCGGGGTAGACGACGTCGCCGTGCCGCTGCCCGACGACCTGCTGGATGACGACGGCCATCTTCTCTTCCTCGACGCGGCTCGGCGTGGAGGCCAGGTACGCCTTGGCACTCTGGAAGAACGTGGAGGCATAGATATGCTTCACCGCGCGCTGGAGCTCTTCCAGGCGCAACGTCAGCTCCCCGTCGTTCCGGAGCATGTGCGTCGGGTAGATGCCCGCCGCCGGAAGGTAACGGGCATCCTCCAACAGACTGGACGAGCGCACCGCCAGCGGATAGCGGATTCGGCCCAGGAACGTGACCAGGTCCTCGAGCACCTCCTCGGGGAGTGACGCCCCGTGGAAGCGGCGGAGGATGGAACGGTCGTCCTCCTCGCGCAGGGCGAACTCCAGGAGGTCGTTCTCCTCGAGATAGCGGTCGAACACGTCTGTGCCGATCACCGCCGAGTGCGGCACGAAGAGCCGAACTCGATCGAAGTGCTGCTCCAGCCGCCCGCGGCTGACCAGCTCGTGGACGAAGGCCAGGCCGCGGCCCTTCCCTCCCAGCGAGCCACCGCCGATCCGGACGAACTCCGTGGCCTCATCAAAGCGGCGGGCGTCGAAGTCGGCCACTTGTCCCCTGAGCTTCTCCTCCCTCATAACGGTAACGGTCCGGAACAGGAAGTCCCGCATGTCGTCGACCGTGTCAAAATCCGATACGCGTAGCTTGCGCAGCGCTGTGGCCAGCCGGAACTCCGTCCGCGCCATCAGCCAATTCGAGAAGTGGTTGCGACTGGCGTGAAACAGGAGGGCCTCCGCAGGGACGGACTCCAGGACCTCGAGCATTCCGTCCACGTCGGAGGCACGCGCCACCTCCGTGCCGTCCGCCAGGCGGAACACGAAATCGCCGAAGCCGAGATGCTCCAGCATGAAGTCGCGGAAGTCGTTGAGCAGAGTGGGCGAGTTCTTGTGCAGGAACCAGGCGCCGAGCGCCTCCGCGCCGGCCGCGAAGCGCTCGTCCGACGACTGTAGAATCAGGGGAATATCCTCGTCTCGGGTGCGAATCCGCTCCAGGAGCGACAAGCCGGCCCCCGGGTCCTCCGTGCCGCCGTGAGGGAAACGCACATCGGAGATCACGCACAGCGCCGTCTTCTCGTACTGCTCGTACAGCGCCCAGCCCTCCTCGAAGGTGGATGCCAGGAGGACCTTGGGTCGCAGGCGCCGACGCAGGAGGCGCCTGCCCAGGTTCACTTCGTCGGAGATGAGCGACTCGGTTTGCTTCACCAGCTCGGAGAAGATCATGGGCAGGTAGGACGAGTAAAAGGACACATTGTCTTCGACGAGGATCAACGAACGGACATCACCCAGCCGCGTGTCGTGCTCAACGTTGAGTTGGTCCTCCGCGAGCTTGATGATCGCCAGGAACAAGCTCACGTCACCCCGCCAAACAAAGGTGCGGTCGATCCCGGGGGCGTCCGCGGACCCGTCTTCCTGGGCTCGCACCTCCTGCATGTTGTAGGCCACCATGAACACGGGCAGGCCGGGAAAGCGCTCCTTCACGGCGCGGGCGAACTCCCCGGCGGTCATGTCGGCGGCCTGGGCCATGGTGATCACCAGGTCGAAGCGCTTGTGGCCCAGCATCTCGAGGGCCTTCGCCCGGGACGCGACACGCGTGATCTGCGGTGGCGCCGATAGGGCGAGGTTCTGGTACTCACTGACGATGAGCTCGGACAGGCGCTGGCGTCCCGAGAGGGTGTAGGAGTCGTACAGGCTGGCCACGAGCAGGATGTCCCGCACGCGGATCGCTTGGAGCGCCTGCAGCTCGGCCGACTGGATGTCGAAGGACTCGACCAGCCGCTCCAGGGCCGGCTCGATCGTCACCCTACCGAGATCTGGTGTCGCAGCCATATCATCAAGAATAGAGTGGAGCCGCGGCACCGTCCAGCGTGCGCCACGGCTCCGGTTCGGACGCGTGTGCTCGGGATCAGACGACGCCCTGGTCGAGCATCGCGTTGGCGGTCTTCAAGAAGCTGGCCACGTTGGCCCCCAGGACCAGGTTGCCTGGGTCGCCGTACTTCTCCGCGACCTCGGCGCACTGGCGGTGGATACCGGTCATGATCCGGTCAAGCTGAGCGTCCACCTCCTCGCGCTCCCACTCCGCGAACTGGGCGTTCTGCGTCATCTCCAGGGCCGATGTGGCGACGCCGCCCGCGTTGGCCGCCTTGCCCAGGCCGTACGCGATCTTGGCCTCCTGGAAGACGTCGATGGCTTCCGGGGTCGAGGGCATGTTGGCGCCCTCGCTCACGGCCTTGCAGCCGTTCTTCACGAGCGCCTCGGCGTCGGCCTTGTTGATTTCGTTCTGGGTCGCCGAAGGCAGCGCCACATCGCAGGGTACGGACCAGGGGCGTTCATTGGGGAGGAACTTCGCGCGCGGATACTCGTCCACGTACTCCCGGATGCGCCCGCGGCGGACGTTCTTCAGTTCCATGACCCAGGCGAGTTTCTGCTCGTCGATGCCGTCAGGGTCGTGGATGGTCCCGTTGGAGTCCGACAGCGTGACCACCTTGCCGCCGTATTCCAGGATCCTCTCGGTGCAATGCTGGGCCACGTTGCCGGAGCCCGAGACGGTGCACACCTTGCCCTCGATGGACTCACCGCGGGCCTTCAGCATCTCGCGGAGGAAGTAGACCTGGCCGTAGCCGGTGGCCTCGGGCCGGATGAGGGAGCCGCCCCAGCCGAAGCCCTTGCCCGTGAGCACACCATCCCAGCGCCGCGTCAACCGCTTGTACTGACCGAAGAGGAAGCCGATCTCACGGCCGCCGACCCCGATGTCCCCGGCCGGCACGTCGATGTTGGGGCCGATGTGCCTGTACAGCTCCGTCATGAAGGATTGGCAGAACCGCATGACCTCGTTGTCCGACTTGCCCTTCGGGTCGAAGTCGCTGCCGCCCTTGCCGCCGCCGATGGGGCGGGTCGTGAGGGCGTTCTTGAAGATCTGCTCGAAGCCCAGGAACTTGATGATGCCCAGGTTCACGCTGGGGTGGAACCGCAAGCCGCCCTTGTAGGGCCCGATGGCGCTATTGAACTCGACGCGCATGCCGCGGTTGACCTGTACGCGGCCCTGGTCGTCGACCCAGGGCACACGGAACATGATGACCCGCTCCGGCTCGCAGATGCGCTCGAGGATCTTCGCCTCCTGGAACTGAGGATTTTGGGTCAGAACCGGCTCGAGTGACGAAAGGACCTCCCAGACCGCCTCGTGGAACTCAGGCTGGTCGGGATCTTGCTGCTTGACCTGTCGGAAGACGTCGTCGATGTAGCTCATTATTGTCGCTCCTGTTTGACTTGGCGTTGAGTGTAATGGGTGCCCGCGCCAGTCGGACCAGGCCGGGCACCGCTCACGGCAGGTTGTGGTCGAAGCTGCTCAGGGCCTTCATGTAGTTGGCCCGCTCGAAGGCGGCTGGCTCGGCCACGGCCTGTTGACTCATACTGCCTTTCATCTGAAAAATCGACTCGTATCCGTGCTCCTCCATCCAAACTCGCAGGTCTGACAGGATTTCCCGCGGACGATCGACTCCATTCTCAAGTAGCGTCGAGGCCATCATGGTCGTGCTGGCACCGGCCATGACGGCCTTGAGCACGTCCTCCGCGGTGTGGATACCGCTGGTGGCGGCGAAGTCGGCTTGGATCCGCCCGTAGAGAATGGCGATCCAGCGCAGCGGCAATCGCAGCTCGAGGGAGCTGCTCAGCACCAGGTCGGGCACGACCTCGAGCGCTTCCAGGTCGATGTCCGGCTGGTAGAAGCGGTTGAACAACACCAGCCCGTCGGCGCCGGCCTCCACGAGCAGCCAGGCCATGTTTGGCAGCGACGTGAAGAAGGGGCTCAGCTTGACGGCAATCGGAATCCGGACCTTGGCACGCACGCCCTGGACCAACTCGATGTAGGTCTGCTCCAGCTCGGCGCTGCTCAGGTCAGGGTCGGTAGTGATGTAGTAGACGTTGAGCTCAAGGGCGTCCGCGCCGGCCTGCTCCATGCGCTGCGCGTGGTTCACCCAGCCGCCACCGGAAATGCCGTTCAGGCTGCCGACGATGGGGATGTCCACCGCCTGCTTGAGCTGGCCGAGGAGCTCCAGATAATCGTCCGGGCCGGGGCTGAGGGACCCCAAGTCCGGGAAGTAGCTCAAGGCCTCGGCGAAGGACTCCGTACCGCGGTGCAGGTAATGGTCCAGCTCGCGGCTCTCGTGGTTGATCTGCTCCTCGAAAAGGGAGTGCATCACTACCGCCGCGACGCCGGCATCCTCCAGCCGCCGCACCGTGTCCACCTTCTTGGACAGGGGCGATGCGGAAGCGATCACCGGGTTCTTGAGAGGCAATCCGAGATAGGTCGTCGTCAGGTCAGTCACGTTGTTCCCCTCCGGTGCTCCCATCACTGCCGTCGTACATCAGGGCGGCCAACTGCCTGTACAGCTGCCAGCGCGCACGAGCGTCCTCCTTGGCGTCCTTCATCAGCGCTTCGGCGTGGCCCTCGTCTATCTGGGTGAGCACCCGGTAGCGCGTTTCGTTGTATGCGAAGTCCTCGAGGGGGACCGTTGGCTCCTTGGAATCGATGACCAGAGGGTTCTTGCCCTCGGCGGCAAGCGCAGGGTTGTAGCGGTAAAGCAGCCAGGCGCCCGACTTGACGGCAAGCTGTTGCTGCTGGAGCTGGTGCCGCAAATCGTAGCCATGGGCGATACAGGGGGAGTAGGCGATGATGAGGGACGGGCCGTCATGGGCCTCGGCCTCCAGAAACGCGCGCAGTGTCTGTTGGTCGCTGGCACCGTAGGCCACTGAGGCTACGTAGATGGAGCCGTAAGCCATGGCCATCAGCCCCAGGTCCTTCCTGGGCCGGGCCTTGCCGCTGGCGGCGAACTTGGCCACCGCGGCGCGGGGGGTGGCCTTGGACGCCTGGCCGCCGGTGTTCGAGTAGACCTGGGTGTCCAGCACGAGCACGTTCACGTCCCGCCCCATCGACAGGACGTGATCCAAGCCGCCGTAGCCGATGTCGTACGCCCAGCCGTCACCGCCGACGACCCACACGCTCTTCTTCACCAGAACATCGGACAGGATCAGCAGGTCCCTCGCCCGTGGGTCATCTGATGCTTCCAGACGCGCCTTCAGTTGCTCGACCCGTTCTCGCTGGGCGTGGATTCCGGCCTCGGTCGATTGGTCGGCGCTCAGCAGGGCATCCACGAGCTCCTGGCCCCAAGTGTCGGCCGGCTGGCCCAGCTGCTCGCGGACGAACTCCAGCTGCTTGTCCAGTGCCAACCGCATACCGAGGCCGAACTCGCCGTTGTCCTCGAACAGGGAGTTCGACCATGCTGGTCCGCGGCCCTCCCGGTTGACCGCCCAGGGCGTGGTGGGCAGGTTGCCCCCGTAGATGGAGGAGCAGCCGGTGGCGTTGGCGATCAGGGCCCGGTCGCCGCAGAGCTGGCTGAGGAGCTTCAAGTAGGGTGTCTCGCCGCAGCCGGCGCAGGCGCCTGAGAACTCGAACAGCGGCTCCAGCAGCTGGGAGTTCTTGATGGTGCCGAGGTTGAACTGCGTCCGGTCTACCTCGGGTAGCGAGAGGAAGAAGGCCCAGCTTGCCCTTTCCTGCTCACGCAGGGGTAGTTGCACTGCCATGTTGACCGCCTTGCGCCCCGCTTGGCTCTTGTCCTTGGCCGGGCACGCCTCCACGCACAGGCCGCAACCGGTACAGTCCTCGGGTGCAACCTGGAGGGTGTACTGCATGCCCGGGAATTCCCTGAACCGGGCCTCCGCCGATTTGAACGCCTGAGGGGCGCCGTCCCGCAGGCCCTCGTCGTAGACCTTCTGGCGGATTACGGCGTGCGGACAAACGAAGACGCACTTGCCGCACTGGATGCACAGGTCGGGCTCCCAGACCGGGATCTCAAGGCCGATGTTGCGCTTCTCGTAGCGGGTTGTGGCCGACGGATAGGTGCCATCGATCGGAAGCGCGCTGACGGGCACGCTGTCTCCCTCGAAGGCAACCATCGGCCCGAGCACCTCCCGGACGAACGGCGGGGCGTCCTCCGGCACCGGCTGGCGGCGGGTCAGGGTGCTCGTGACTTCGCCGGGAACCGTCACCTCGTGCAGGTTGTCCAGGGCCGCATCCACGGCCTGGAAGTTCTGCTGCACCACGGCCTCGCCACGCTTGCCGTATGTCTTCTCAATCGCGTCCTTGATGGCGGCGATCGCCTCGTCATGCGGCAGGACCCCGGAGAGCGCGAAGAAGCACGTCTGCATGATGGTGTTGATGCGGCGTCCAATACTGACCTCGCGCGCCACCGTGTTGGCGTCGATCACGTAGAAGCGCAAGCTCTTTTCGATGATCGCCGCCTGCACCTCCCGCGGCAAGTGGTCCCACACCTCGCCGGGACCGTACGGGCTGTTGAGCAGGAAGGCCGCCCCCGGGATGGCGTACTTCAGGATGTCGAAGCGCTCCAGAAAGGTGAATTGGTGGCAAGCGACGAAGTTGGCTTCGCGGAGGAGATAAGGGGCACGGATGGGTCGGGGCCCGAAGCGTAAGTGGGAAACGGTCAGAGCGCCCGCTTTCCGGGAGTCGTACACGAAGTAGCCCTGGGCGCAGTTGTCGGTCTCCTCGCCGATGATGGTGATGGAGTTCTTGTTGGCCCCCACGGTGCCATCGGAGCCAAGACCGAAGAACACGCCGCGCACCGTGTCCTCGTCCTCGATGGAGAAGGCCGGGTCGTAGTCGACGCTCGTGTGCATAACGTCGTCCTCGATGCCGACGGTGAAGTGGCGCTTGGGTTCCTCCTTGGCCATCTCGTCGAAGATGCCCTTGGCCATGGCGGGGGTGAACTCCTTGGACGACAGGCCGTACCGGCCGCCCATCACCTTGGGCGCCACACTGAAGGGGGCGGTACCCTCGTCCAGACCCTCGTAAATGGCCGTCACCACGTCCTCGTAGAGGGGCTCGCCGGCCGAACCCGGCTCCTTGGTGCGGTCTAGCGCGGCGATGACCTTGACCGTCTTGGGCAGAACAGTCATGAGGTGCTCCACCGAGAAGGGACGGTACAGGCGCACCTTGACCACACCGACCCGCTCGCCCTGATCTGCCAGGACCTTGGCGGTCTCCGCGGCGGTCTCGGCCCCGGAGCCCATGGCGGCGATCACCCGCTCGGCGTCGGGCGCACCGACGTAGTCGAACAGGTGATACTGCCGGCCCACGAGACCGGCGAACCTGTCCATCGCCTGCTGCACGATACCGGGGCAGGCCACGTAGTATGGATTCACCGTCTCCCGCGCCTGGAAAAAGACGTCGGGGTTCTGCGCCGTTCCGCGGATGAAGGGGTGATCCGGTGAGAGGGCCCGGGCACGGTGGGCGCGGACCAGCTCGTCGTCGATCATGGCGCGCAGGTCGTCATCCGCAAGCTGCTCGATCTTGTTGATCTCGTGGGACAGGCGGAAGCCCTCGAAGAAGTGCACGAAGGGCACGCGTGCCTCGAGGGTCGCTGCCTGGGCGATCAGGGCGAAGTCGTGCGCTTCCTGCACCGAGCCGGATGCCAGCAGGGCAAACCCCGTGGCCCGGGTGGCCATGACGTCCGAGTGATCCCCGAAGATCGACAGTGCCTGTGCCGCCACGGACCGTGCCGCCACGTGGAAGACCGTGGACGTCAGCTCGCCCGCGATCTTGTACATGTTCGGAATCATGAGGAGGAGGCCCTGCGACCCGGTAAACGTCGTGGTCAGGGCACCCGCTTGCAGGGCGCCGTGGACGGCGCCGGCGGCGCCGCCCTCGGCCTGCATCTCGATCACCTCCGGTGCCGTACTCCAGATGTTGGGCTCTCCCGCCGCGGACCACGCGTCGGACAGTTCGCCCATGGGTGTCGAGGGAGTGATGGGATAGATGGCAATGACCTCGTTGGCCCGGTATGCAACGGAGGCCGCAGCCTCGTTGCCGTCGATGGTCACCATACGTCGCTTCATCTTATGGATGCCTCTCAACTCGTGCCGTCGGGCGCAGCTTGGTGGGCTGTGCTCGACTCCGTCAAACTCAAAGGTGGTCAGACGCCGGCGCACGCCTTCTTCCGAGTATTCTATTGTACGTGCACGTCGCGAATTCCCGAAAGGGCAAAGTAGCCGATCCAGCATAGGCGAATCCGCTTATGCAGGCCGGGCAGCACACCGGAGGGCGCCCGCGCCTCACCGGGCATGATCGGCATCGGCCCGCCGATGTGGTATTCTAGAGTCCGGTTTGAACAGACGGTCGCGTAAGGCGTGGGTCCTTGCCGCCGCGGTAAGGGCTCGTCAAGAAGTTGAATCGATGGGCTTGGTCGCTGGTTGTTGCATCTGCACCCACGAACTGCCCACGAACTCAGGTCGGATCGAGCCTCCATTTCGGGCGGCAGCACACCGAAGAGCACATCGGCCAGATCGAGGAGGCGCTCGAGGCGGCTCGAGCGGGTGGCTAGGAGCAAGTAGAGGTACTATCGCCGCCAACCCGGGCGCCCAACTCGTAGATGGCGGTCCGGCCTTCGGGGCGGCCGGGCTGGTTCATCGCGTGGCCGTGCCCGAGACGGCCGGCCCGTACCCCGCCGTGGTCCTGCTCCACGGGCGCAGCGGCGACGAGGACGCGATGTGGATCTTCGCCCGCGCCGTTCCGCGGGACTGGCTCATCGTCGCCCCGCGCGGGCTAAAGCCCGACCCCGGTGGTGGGTACGCCTGGCATCCCCGCGGGCGTGACGAGTGGCCGGCGCTGGACCGGTTCGAGGATGCCGTCACCGCAGTCGTTCGGCTGATCGACGCGCTACCCGACCTGTACGGTGCGGACGGTGACCGTGTGTACTTGATGGGCTTCAGCCAGGGCGCCGCCACGGCCTACGCCACCGCCATGCGGCACCCGGGGCGGATCAAGGGTATCGCCGGCCTGGTGGGGTTTGTGCCTGGCAGCTGCGGGGACGAGGTGCGGTTGGCGCCCTTGGCCGGGCTGCCAATCTTGATGATCGCCGGCCGGAAGGACCCGTTGATCCCGCTGGCCAGGACGCGCGAGTGCGCCAGAGTGCTGGGGGCAGCCGGGGCCGACCTGGACTACCGCGAGTACGACATGGGGCACAAGCTGAGCGTCCAGGGCATCCGCGATCTCAGGCAATGGTGGCGGGACCGCGCGGCTGAGGGGTTGCCGGCCAATCGTTGATATTTTCGGGCGGAAGCAACGCGTCGGTTTCAACGTGGGGGCGACCCGGCGGGCCGCCCCTACGATTCGCGCTCGGTCAGGTACTGGCGCCAGGCCCGCCCGTCCTTGGCCTGGCCCTCCGCCTCCGCCCAACGCTCGAAGCGGTAGAGGAAGCTCCGCGCCTCCTCGAACTCGTGTAGGAAGATCTGCACCAGCGGACCGACGTCCAGAAAGCCGCTGGCGACGAAGGCGTCGCGCACGAGCTGGCGGTCGTATTCGACCGCGCGTTGCTCCACGTCCCAGTAACCCACCCAATCGCCCAGCTGCTCGGTAACCCAGCCCAGGGGTGCGAACCATGGATCGTCATGCCAGTCGGGCGGCGGGGGCAGATCACGCTGCCCCGGGCCGTGCGCAATTGGCTCAGGCTTCGAGAGGGGGATCGCGTCGCCTTCGTGCGTCGGGGTGACGAGATCGTGTTGCGGCCCATGAGGCGCACGCTGCTCGATCTGAGGGGCTCAGTGACGGTGTCCGAGGTCCAGGATTTCGACGCCGTTCGTCGCCAGGCAGTGAAGGATCGAGGCCGAAAGGTCGTCGGAAGTGACAGCTGAACGTGTCTTCGCCGACACGAGCCTGCTCCTTCGCTTTCTCACCAACGATGTGCCCGAGCAGGCGGATGCAGTCGAGGAGATACTGGCCCGCGCCGCGGCGGGGGACGTAGTCCTGGTGACCACGAGTCTTGTTGTCGCTGAGATCGTGTGGACGTTGGAGTCGTTCTACCGGGTACCATGCGAGGATATCCAGGAGAAGGTGCTGGCGATCTTGAACACCACCGGCCTCGAAGTGGAAAACGCCGCCCTTGTGCTGCAAGCGATCATCTGGTACGTAGACAAGAACGTCGACTTCATCGACGCCTGCAACGCCGCCTGGTTGCTGGATCACGACCTGAAGGTTGCCTACACGTTTGATCGCAAGCACTTCGCACGCGTAGAGGGAATCGAAGTGCGGGTGCCTGGTGTGGACGCCGGATAGGCGCAATTCGGCCCGACGCACTTCAGTCCGCTGCGCAGCCGTTCACCGGATACGAATCGAACTGGCGTTTGACCTCTGCTGTCTGATGCCCCAAGGTGGCCTGTAGATGGTCCGTGACGTGCGGTCGGCGTTGCACGGCTCTCGCCGCCGCGACAGGTAGCGGTGCGACCTCTGGTCAACACCCTCCGGCAAGCACTGCCCTTTGTTCCCCATTGCGAATCTCCGCGACCATGTTCTCGTCGTCCACGAGCACCACGGTCGGTTCCCAATCGCGAGCCTCGCTCTCCTCGAGGTGGATGTACGACATGATGATGAGACGGTCGCCGATAGACACCAGGTGCGCCGCCGCGCCGTTCAGCTGGATCGTGCCGCTGCACGGCACGCCAGGCATCGCGTAGGTCTCCAGGCGCACCCCGTTGTTGATGTCCACGACCTGGACGCGCTCGTGAGGTAGGATGCCGGCCACCTTCATGAGCTCGGAATCGATCGTTATGCTGCCCACGTAGTCCAGGTCCGCGCCGGTGACACGAGCGCGGTGGATCTTGCCGTTGAGGAAGGTTCGGTACATGGTTGCCTCTTAGTGGGTGGATTTGAGGGCTATCAGCTATCAGCTATCGGCTATCAGTCCGGATGATCGGCCATCCGTGCAATCTGCCCCATCCGAAAAAGCCGTGTGTCCGCTGTTCCATCCCCGCTGTTCCATCCATAGTGTCAGTCCGTTGTGATGTTGTCGATGAGGCGCGTGCGACCGATGCGCACGGCCATGGAGAACAGGGCGTTGCCGGTGACGGTCTCGAGCTCCTGCAGCGTCAGCGGGTCGGCCACGCTCACGTACTCGGTCCGGGCGAGAGGCTCGGTGTCCAGCACCTCTCGCATTGCGCGGCGCAGGGCCTCCGCGTCACGCTCGCCGGCCGACCACGCCGCGCGCGCGGCGGTTAGGGACCGGTAGAGCACCGTCGCCCCTTGACGCTCAGCCGGAGCCAGATATGTGTTGCGACTGCTCATGGCCAGCCCGTCGGGCTCGCGAATCGTGGGGCAGGCGATGATTTCCAGCGGAAGGTCCAGGTCGCGGGCCATCGTCCGGATCACCGCCAGCTGCTGGGCGTCCTTCTGCCCGAAGTAGGCCCGGGAGGGCTCGAAGATCCCGAAGAGCTTCAACACCACCGTCGCCACGCCCCGGAAATGGCCCGGACGGTGGGCTCCCTCCAGCGGCGCGGCCACGTTGCCGACTTCGACCCAGGTCTGGAAACCGGGCGGGTACATCTCGTCGGGCTCCGGAACGAAGACGAGATCGCAGCCGGCGCGCTCCAGCAGCGCCAAGTCCCGCGCCAGGTCCCGCGGATAACTCGCCAGATCCTCCCCCGGCCCGAACTGGGTCGGGTTCACGAAGATGCTCGCCGCGACACGGTCGTTCTCGTCTCGGGCCCGGAGGACCAACGACAGGTGCCCCTCGTGCAGGAAGCCCATGGTTGGCACGAGGCCCACCTCGGCGCGGATGCCAGCCTTCCGGTCTGCCTCGATGTGCCACGCTCGGACCTCGTCCACCGTGTTCACGACTCTAACGGGCATGCGACTCAAGCTCCGCTGCATCCGAGGGGATGATGGTGCCAACGGCCACTGCCTGATGGGCGCGCACGTGGTGCCACAGGGCCTCGTTCACCGGCGTCGGCACGCCCAGCCGCCTACCCTCTCGAACCACCGCGCCGTTGATGGCATCGATCTCCGTGGGCACTCCCCGCTCTACGTCCTGCAGCATCGAGGAGCGGTTCGTGGCTGTTTGCCGCGCCACCTCGACAGCCAACTCCGCGGGGTCCGCACCCGGGTCAATGCCCTTGGCCGCGGCGACCGCGCCGACCTCCCGCGCCGCGGCCACCAGCGTGGCGCGCGGCTCAGGGCGGTGGAGCAGAGCACCGTTTGGCACAGCCAAGAGCGCCGAAAGGGGGTTGATGGCGCAGTTCACCGCCAGCTTGCGCCACATGAGCCGCTCGATGTCCGCCGTCACGTCCGTCTCGAGCCCGGCGTCCCGGAAGAGCGCTGCCGTATGCTCGACGATCTCGTCGCTCGGCATCCGGGCGCCGAGCACCGTGAGTCCTGCGCCGCCGGAGCGCACCTGGCCAGGCCCCGTGAGCGTGGCGCCAATCGCCGTCACGCCGGCGGCGACCCGGTCGGAGCCTGCGACTCGGGCCAGGATCGCGGCGTTGCCGAGCCCATTCTGCAGGGTCAGGATGACGCCATCGGGCACCACGGCCCCCGCGGCGATAGGCGCCACCTCCGCCGTGCGGGGGCTCTTTACGAGCACCAGCACCAGCTCGACCGGGCCGAGGCGCTCTGTCAGGCGCCCGGTGGCCACCGGCACGGACCAGCTGGTAGTTCCCTCGTCGAGGGTGATACCTCGCCGGTCGATGCGCTCCAGCGCCGCGTTCCAGGTGCCGGCCACGGTCACCGCTGCGCGGCCGGTGCGCGCCAGCCGCGCAGCGAGGAGGGAGCCCATCGCGCCCGTGCCCAATACGAGCACGCTTACAGGGGTATGGGGGGCGCCCTCATTTGACTTCCGCGGTCTACGCGTGGCCATTTGGTGACGGCTCCGAGTTGTGACTGGCCCCGGTTGGTCCGACCTGCTCTCCCGTCGCGGACAGGAAGGCATCCCATTCCTCATCGGCCATCGTGTAGACGTGCTCGGCCGAGGGAAACGCGTGTGCCTCCACGTCGGTGCAGTAAGCCGCCGCCGCCGCCACCACCTCTTGGCCCAGCTCGGCGTATCGCTTGACGAACTTGGGGGTGAAGGCATCGAACAGGCCGAGCAGATCGTGGGTTACCAGCACCTGCCCGCTGCAGCCGACGCCGGCTCCGATGCCGATGGTGGGGATCGTCAGACGCCCTGTGACGTAGGTCGCCAAACGGTGTGGTATGCTCTCCAGGACGATGGCGAAGCAGCCCGCGCGCTCGAGCGCCAGGGCGTCCTCGAGCACGCGCTGCGCGGCCTGGGCCGTGCGCCCCTGGACGCGCCACCCCCCGAACACGTTCACGCTCTGCGGGGTCAGCCCGACGTGGCCCAGCACGGGGATTCCGGCGCGAACGATGGTGTGCACGGTTCCCTCTACCGCGAGCCCGCCCTCGAGCTTCACGGCGTCCATGTCGGCCTCCTGGACAAAGCGGCCGGCGTTGCGCAGTGCTTCGGCCGCGTCGACCTGGTAGCTCATGAACGGCATGTCGCCGATCAGGAGGGCCGAAGTGGCTCCACGCTTCGCCGCCCGCGCGTGGTGGAGCATCTCGTCCATGGTCACTGACAAGGTGTTCTCGTGGCCCAAGACCACCATCGCCAGCGAGTCGCCCACCAGGATGGAGTCGACACCCGCCTGGTCGACGAGACGAGCGGTCGGGTAGTCGTAGGCCGTCAGCATGGTGATCGGCTCGCCGCGGTCGCGTTTGGCTTGCAGCGTGCGTACCGTGACCTTGCG
Organism: uncultured Anaerolineales bacterium; assembly: GCA_964475075.1. Classification (GTDB taxonomy): domain Bacteria; phylum Chloroflexota; class Anaerolineae; order Epilineales; family Epilineaceae; genus CAYYVH01. Next base: position 18,565 of record CAYYVH010000035.1, read on the forward strand.
GCGGACTTCTGTCGCCCTTGATTCGCTCACCGCCGGTGGCATGCTCATGATTGTCCTCCCTAGTACATCCGGGCGTAAGTCCACGGACAGTTCACACTCGTCCGCCCACCGCGCCATGCGACGGCGGAAAGCCCGTAGGGGCGCAGCCTGCTGCGCCCATGGTCCGCTAAAGTGACGAGCAATGGCAACACGTATAACCGGCCAATCACTCCTGCCGTCGGGTACCAGGACGCCGCCCTGAGTTCCGCTCGCCCGACCCGAAACAAAAAGGCCGCCCGGTTCCGGGCGGCACGTCACGATGCAGCGGGCCGGCGATGGCCGGCCCGGAATCGGCGATGAGGGTGTCACCCCTGTGCCGTCCCGGCCCGTTTCAGGGTCCAGGCGACGGGCAAATTCCTTGCGCCTGCGGGGCTGCCTCGGCTGGCGCCCCAATTCGGTTATCGGGCAGGCTCACCGCCTTACGTGGTCGGTGGCCGAGCCCAATACTAGCACGGAGGGGCGAGTGTCACAAGGCTTCGGTCGGAGTGAGTTCGAAACATCCACACCCTTTCCGCTCCTCGCCCCTCGATGCTGAATGGCCTTGCCGCTGCCTCGGGCGTGGCTTCTATCTTACCACAGCCGGCCGTGTTAACCTCCTGGCAGAGGCAAGGTACAATAGTGGGCGAAACGATCCACGTTCCCGTGCCGTCCACGCACGATCTGAGGGTCAGGAGTCGATGATGAGTACGCTGCAATCGAGTGCCCGTACGCGCCGGGTTCGCCGCGTCATGTGTCTGGCCGGTCCGCTGCTGGGTCTTAGCCTCCTACTTTCTTCGATACTACCGCACGCATACGCCATGCCCGATGCCCCGCCGGTGTTCCCGGCCGGCGCGACCGTGGCCGAACCGGACCAGCTCGGGGGCTGGCAGGGGATCGCGCTCGACAGTGCTGCGTGCGGTCGGGGCGCGGCGTTCACCTACTACCTCAACGCCGCCGATGACCCGCAGGCGGGGTTGTTCTTCCTTTTGAATGGTGGCGGCGCATGCATGAAGGAAGGACACGCCCCGCCCGGCGCCGGCGGCCCGGCCCGGCAGCTGCACTGCATGGACTACGGCCAGTTCGTCGACCCGTTGATGAACGGTCTGGTGGTAAGCGGTCTCCCGACGCGCATCCGCTACTTCAGGCGGAACGAGGCCGACAACCCCTTCCGCGAGTACACGTACGTGTTCGTGCCCTACTGCACCGGCGACGTGCACGCCGGGAGCATGAGCGAGCCGTACGACTACGATCCAGACCCCGATGCGGAGTTCGAAGTGGTCCACCGGGGGCACCTGAACGTGTTGGCGATATTGGAGGACGTCCACAGCCGCTACCCGGGCAACGTGCCGGTGGTGCTGACCGGGATGTCCGCCGGCGGGTTCGGGGCGATCTACAACTATCCGGACTTCGTCCGCCGCTGGCCGCGGACGACGCTCTTGCCGGACGCCGGCATCGCGCCGCCGCATCCCCAATCGCTGATGGCGCGCGAGGGCGAGCGGGTGGCCGAGCGCTGGGGTTCGAGGAAACTCCTGCCGGACTACTGCGACACGGACGACTGCCTGGCGGGCACGATGCGCCTCCTGACGGCGCACGCCGCCCACTACGACGGGGTTAGCGCGCCCTGGCGCCCCTTCGGCTACCTCCAGGGGCAGCAGGACGGCGTCCTAGCGGCCTACCTGGAGATCAGCCGCTGCAGCTACCAGCTGGGGTTGCGCCGCGGGATGATCGACCAGCAGCCGCCCAACCTGCGGGCATTCGTGCCGGCCACCGCCGACCACGTGTTCGGGGCCACACCGCGATACCAGACTCCGGTCGGTGGGGTGGACCTCATGAGCTGGTTCGCCGCGGTGACCAACGCCACGTCGGAGGCGGAGCTGCCACCCGACGCCATCGACCCCTGGCTTCCCTGCAACCTGATCCAGCTGCCGTACCTGAGCCGCGCGCTCAGGTAGTTCTGCCCGTGCGCTTGACTGGGCCAGCCGGGTATGTTATGATCGCGGCACCAATCATACGACTGATTGCCGGGCACTGGTAGAGCTTTCCAGAAGTTGTTCGCCTATTCTGTCGTGGGCTATCAGCTATCAGTCTGGTGCATCCAGCACTGGGGGAGCCTGGGCGTAGAGGGAGGATTTGCGAAATCGTGTACTAGTACATGTCGGCGGGAGTTGTCCGCCGGTTCGGGGCGACCCACCGGGTCGCCCTGGTTGGTGACATCGATGCACCTTGGCAGCGTCAGACAACCCGTAA
>CAYYVH010000036.1:0-20604 GCA_964475075.1 uncultured Anaerolineales bacterium
GCCCGCGGCCGCGGGGGGCGCGCTCGTTTATACACCGGCCCCGCCCCCGACGGTAGAGGGGGAGACGATCTGCGCGAACCCCGCCCGCGCCAAGAAATCCCCCCGCCGCGAGCGCCTGGCCTGGATTGCAGGGCAGATTCGCGTGGCGCTGGGCCGTGGGGCCCCACAGCCTCACACCACGAAGCACCAGGAAGACACCACAAGCGGATTGGAGGCGGACGACGACACAGGCGTGATCCCTTCGTTCGTCCGCGTTCCCGTCAAGCTCGTGAGCTCACTGCTCCCCAAGATGCGCCTTCAGGACGGTGAGCGCGTCACCTGGCGCAAGCACTGGTGGATCCTGCTCAGGCACACCTGGTTCCTGCTCCTGCCGTGGCTCGCCCTCACCGCAGCGTTGGGTGCGGGGCTGCTCGGACGCGTCACGTGGCCTTGGCAGTGGCTCCTCTTCGCCTGGGCACTCCTCCTAATGGGCTTATCGTGGCAGTTCGAGGACTGGCGCAACGACCTCTACCAGCTCACCAACGAGCACATCATCGACGTCGAGTGCCTGCCGCTCGGCTTCTTCGCGGATCGCCGGCAGGCCAAGCTGTCACAGATCCAGGACATCCGCTACACCGTGCCCAATCCGCTGGCCAACATGCTCAACTACGGCAACATCACCATCGAGACCGCCGCCGAGTCGGGCAACTTCAGCTTCGACTATGTCTACAACCCGGCCGGTGTCCAGGAGGAGATCTTCGCCCGGCTGGAGCAACAGCGGTCCCGGGCGCAACAGGCGGAGGAGGAGCGCCGGGCGGAGGAGATGACCCGCTGGCTGGCCCAGTACCACCGAGTCGTGAGTGAGTCTGGCGGCGAGGGCCCCCTGCCCCCGGTGCCGCCTGGGCCGCGAGGGGGCTGATGGGTACGCTCGGGTTGCCCGGAGGACCGCCCACCCCTGCTGGGGCGCGGCTTGCTGAAACACGGGCGGGAACGATGCCCGACGTCATCCGCAGAATCCAGCCGTTAAAGGTGTTTGCAATCAGAGTCGGAATGCGGTACAATGCTCTTAATCATTCAATAACCATGAGCGTGTCCACACTGGGAGGCAGGCCCCCCCCTGCCGCATTTCCCGTCCTCGGCAAGCGCTCCCATGCAGGCCGTCGCAACGGTCACGGAAAACCGTCTCAAATCGGAGGAGCCCAAAATGCGTGAGCCACGATTCCAGCTCCTAGAGCGCCACAGTAGTGCCGTGTCGGCCTTCGGCCGCCTGGCGCTGATCGCCCTGGCCCTGTCGGCTGTCGCTGCGGCCGGCTTATGGATGGGTCACGCCGAGGCCTACCCCTCGCTCGTGGAGGCGCTTCAGGCGCAGGTCGAGTACAACACGCTGCGCGTTCACGGCTATCCCATTGTCAGCAACCCCAGGGAACCGGCCTTCAGCAACCGGCCGGCGACGGCCGGCTCGAACGCGTCTACGGATCCGAACACGGGGCAGGTCCCGGAGGATCCACCGTACAGCGCGCTCAGCGGCCCGTTCGACCCCCTATCGGCCGAGGCGCCGGAGATGGATTTCGTGACCTGGAACCCGGTCTGGATCTCCGAACGGCTCGACGACCCGGACCTGCGTGCCGCGTGGCCGGGCCTGGTGGGCGAGGACGAGGTCAGCCGTGCGGCCCGGATCCGCGCCGGCAGCATCGACGCGTCTGAGAAGGTCTGGCTGCGGCACTGGTACGAGCCGCAGCACCTGGACAAGGACCTGAACGCCGACGGGCGCCTGACCGACGCCGACAACAACGGCGTGCCCGATGCACCGGTCAACCCCAGGGCGACCAGCATCGACGAATGGTACCCGGCCGTCGTGACCGAGGTGACCTATATGTTGGTCGAGAACGACCCGCTTCCGGTTCCTAGCGCGGACCCGAGCGACTTGCGCCAGTCCGCGCCGCTGCCGGTGTGCGGCAGAGCCGGCGGAACGCAGCTCGTGTTCCCGATCGGAGTGGCTTCGAGCGAGCTCGATCCGGCGGGGCCGGTGATCGGCTACGGCCTGACAAGTCTGGACGCCGACTTCGACGGCGAGATCGACTCGGTGAGGGTCACGGACGAGGCGACCCTGCCGAGCCAGATCGGGGGCGCCCAGATCGACTTCGACGGTGACAACCAGCTCGATACTATCGATTCGGATGGTGCAGCCCTGTCCTGCGACGAGATGGTGGTCCTACACACCGACGCACTGACGGTCGGGATCGACGAGCGGATTCAGTTCCTCGACCACTTCCTGCGCCTGGTGTCGGTCACCGACTCGGCGGCGGTAGTTGAGGTCTGGCACAACGGTGACGTCTTGCCACGGATGATGCAGCGGCGCTCGATCGGCATCGACGGCGTGCTGCTGGCTGGCGACGGCGGCCCGTTGCAGGCCATCGCTCCGGGCGGCAACAACCTCGGCTCCGTGCCCACCGGCGCCTGGTTCGCCTATTTGCAGGACGCCGACCCGACGGATGGTGAGGCGGTCCTGATCCTGGGACGTGCCCTTGGCGCGCCATGCGCCTCGATGGAGTTCGGTCCGAACCGCACCAACCGCTCCACCGGTGGCCCGGCATTCCTCAAGCGCTTCTACGTGGACGGGCACGAATACAACACGGTGGCGATCGGCTCCTGCAGCCGCACCGAGTTCCAGTACATCACGCTGCGCGCGCCGCTGCCCAAGGTTCCCGTGACCATCGAGCAGCATTCGGTGCGCTTGCAGCCATATGCCGTGCAGTCGCCGCTGGCCCTTCCGCCACCCTTCAACTACGAACACACCGTACTCGAGGACATCCTCGCCTTCGAGGATTTCGAGAACGTGCATGTGCCGCCGAACCTGGTACCCCCGTTCGTCCCACGCCCCACGGTACGATACATGGGCGGTCCGGTCGGACCGGTCGCACCCGTTCTGGGCTCAGGCGACCCTCTGCCCTACACTGGGCGGAACCCCGCCGATCCGGTTGGGCCGTACAATGACGTTCGCTCGACCCGCTGGTTCTACGTCGACGAAGACACAAACCCCCAGATGCTGGGCCAGCTCAAGGAGAAGTATGGCGCCCAACGGCCGGGTGCCGGTCAGCCGCCCGACCAGTACTCCGCGTTCTACAACGAGCAGGTCTGGACGCTGCCCTGGAACTTCACCGAGTTCGCGCTACCCGACTTGCCCGATCCTGGGGGAGCCCCCCAGACCTACGATATCGACAAATACTACGTCACCAGCGCTTTCAGTGCTCCGACGGCGCGCTGGCGGCGCTGGACGATGCCGGACGGGCCCGTTCCAGCGTTCGCACCCCCGCTGCCACCCGACCTGACGACCAACAATACCCCCGACGGCGACCGGCCGCTGGGAGCGCCGCGGCGGGCAACGTTCTGGTTCGATCCGGACGATCCGGCCAACCGGCCGACCAAGCTCTGGACCGACGAGACGGGCGTGCGGCTATTTGGAGGCCAGCCCGAGCGCGCCGACTTCCCGTGTGATCGGAGGCGCCCAGCCGTGCAGTTCAGCGCCGGCGACCGGCGGGTGACGACTGACGTGACGTCCGTTGCCCTGGGCGACGAGTACCCGGTGGAGGTCCGCCCCTACACCGACCCCTGGGCCCCTTTCAACCCACAGCATGAGCACGCCCCGCGCGCCGACTCGCTGACGGTCAACCCGGCCTACATGGACGAGTTCCGCAACTACAACGAGGACTTGCAGGCCCTGTACAGCCAGTTGTCCATCGACGAGCAGAATGCGCGGGAGAAGGTCTACCACCGCTTGTGGTACGAGCCGGTGTACACATCCAAGATCCGCTATCCCGACGACTGCGAACGCGACGTGCGCTTCCCGGCCCTGATGCAGGAGTTCACCTACCTTTACGTAGACACCACGGACAATCCGTTGGCCGCGCCGCCGGGCCGGAGCCGCTTCGGCTTCCCCATCGGCACCGCTGCCGACGAGCTTCCGGTCCCGGCCCCCGGTGGTACGTTGCCACCCGGCGGCCAGTTCGGTCACGGACTGACCACGTTCGACGCCAACTTCGACGGACTGCCGGATGCCGTGACGGTTCACTCCGAAAGGACCTTGGCCGCGTATCTCGATACACAGTGGCAAAGCCACCGGCCCTCGCTCCCGGGCTTTCCGCCACCGCCGGTCCCCGGCCCGGTGCTCGACTTCGACGGCGATGGCATTTTGGACAACCTCGACGCCGATGCCCGACAGCTCAACGGAAACGAGTTGGTCGTGTTCGCGGTGGAGAGCCTAACCCTCGACCTGGATCCCGCCACACCGTCCGGCTCGAGCGCCATGATTCTCGACCACCTGGTGACCCTGGAGAACGTCACCCGCGGTGCTCGGGCCCAGTTCCGCTTCTGGTTCACCGGTGGTAACGCCACCGATGCCCGACCCGAGCCCATCGGCGGCGTGCGCAGCCTCCAGATCGGCGATGCTGCCATCGCCGACCGCTTCCAGAGCCGAGTGACGGTCATCAGTCCGGGGGAGATCAACCCCGGCACCGATGGTGCTTGGTTCGTCTTCCTCGACGACGTGTCCAGCGACGACGACCGCGTGACCGTGACCGTCGGTCGCGCCCTTGGTGCCACGCACTCGGCCATCGACAACGGTGCTGGCGGGCACGACCTCCTGCCTGGCGACCCGTGGTACCTGAAGCGCTTCTACGTGGACGGTCACGAGTACAACGTGGTCGCCATCATGACTCAGGCCGGTCGGCCCGGGCAGAACGACCTCTTCGAGTTCATCTCCATCCGCACGCCCGTGCCCAAGGGCAGCGTGCTCAACGCCCAGGACAGCCTGCTCCTGCAGGGCTACTACCTGGGTGATCTGCCGGACCAGACCTCGGTGATGCCACCGTTCAACACTGACCACACCATCGCCGTGGACATCGAGCGCTTGACGGCGGACCAGTTCGCCAACACGCGCCTGTACGGTCCTTGTGTCGGGCAGCTCAGCGCCTTCGGCCCGCTCGCGGAGACGATCGTCGCCGAGGACATGGAGCCTCGCCTGGGAGTGGAGATCGAGGAGATCAACCGTCGCTCCCGCCTCGACTGGCGGTGGCAGACCGATCAGAGCATCGTGATCCCGAACCAGTACACCGACCTGGCGGTATCTCCGGGCCAGCAGTACCTGTACACGAGCAACTGGACCTCGCCGGTGAGCCGGCTGCACTTCTACGGCTGCCTGAGGATCTTGCCGCCACCGTTCCCCAGCGGCGTGCCGGGCCTGACCCACGAGCAGTTGGCGAACCTGGCCGCCGCTTGGAGCCCGCCGGCACCCCGGAACATCGTGCCAGCACCGAACCAGCTCAACCCGCCGCAGCCGGTGCCGCCCCTCGTCCCACCGGGCGAGCCGCCGATCTACGCCCGCCACTACGACGCCCGGCTCGGTGGGCCCGATGTTCGGGTGAAGCTGTTCTACGACCCGACCGATTCCAACGATATCTACTTCAACCGCCGGCGGATCTCCGAGGTGCCCACACCGACGCCCACACCGAGCCCATCGGGCACGCGGCCGACCTCGACGAGCACGGTAACGTCGACCCCGACGTTCACCCCGACACCGACGGGCTCCGTGGCGACATCGACGGCAACGGTGACGCTCACGCCGACGCCCGTTGCGGCGGGGGCACCGCTGAGGGCAAGCTGCACGGTGATCGCTCCGTTCCGCATCCGGGTGGACTGGACGGACAACTCGACCTACGAGACTGAGTTCATCATCGACGTAAGCGTGAACGGTTCGCCGTTCGCCCCGATCGACACCGTGGCAAGCACCACGACGGCCACCACCGGCACGCCGTACAGCTGGACCACGCCGGTCGATCTGGCGGCCAACACGGGCTACCGGTTCCGGGTGACGGCGCGCAACCCCGGGTCCGGCCAGACGTCGCCCCCATCCAACCTGACGTCCGAGTGCCGCACCCAGTCGCTGGCGGAGAACATGGTGGGCTGCTACAAGGGCCGGGTCTACCTCCAGGGCCGGTCGGACCACAGCGGGACTCTGATCTATGTGGACGGCATTCCCATGGCGTACACGGACCACCAGGGCGAATTCTGCATCTGTGACATCCTGCCCGGCACTCACACCATCTCTACCGCCAGCGCCTGCTACCTGCGCACCGAAGCACGGAACGTCCACGTCCCGGCCGGCATGACGACCGTGATGCCGTACACCGCGCTGCGCGGCGGCGACGTGAACAACGACGACACGGTCAACCTGTTCGACCTCGTGCGGGTCGGAGCCGACTACCGCTCCTCACCGCCCAACGATCCCGAGGCCGACTGCACGCTGGACAACCGGGTCGACCTGTTCGACCTGGTCATGGTGGGCTCGAACTACGGTGTCAACGCTCCGGTGCCGTGGGGCTATCACCTTGCCACAGCTCAAGGCGCGTCGCCCGCGCCGGCCGGGCAACCCGCGGCTCCATTCGAGATCCAGCCGCACGGCCTACCCGGCGACACGCCGGTAACGCTCCAGGCGCGCACCCTCGAGGAGGGTGAGATCACGGTGGACATCACCGTGAGCCGCGTGCGGGACCTCTACGCCGCCGAGCTGCGCCTGAGCTTCGACCCGGCACGCCTGCAGGTAGTCGACGCATCCGAGGCGCCGGGCGTGCAGATAGAACCCGGTGCGCCCTGGAACGCGGACGGCACCAGCTTCATCAAGCCGAACCAAGTCGACAACGACGCGGGTACGATTCTCTTCGCTGCAAGCCGCATGAACCCAGCTCCGGCGCTCAACGGTGATGCCGTCCTCGCCAGGGTCACATTCCGCACTCTGGACGGGCCGGCCGAGGACGCCTACGCCTTGAGCAGCGTTCTGCTCCTCGACCGCTGGGCCCGGGAGATCGAGGTCCGGTGGGAGGGCGTCGACATCGAGCCTGTCCACGATCTGACCAACCTCACCAAGACGATCCACTTGCCGTACGCAGCCAACAACGAACCATAGGCAAATCCCGCGTGGTCTGACGACGCCGCGCGACGCCAGTCCCTCCCCGACCGCCTCGCCTGCTTACAGGCGAGGCGGTCGAGCATATGACGGGACGACGCCTGATGAACAGGCCACGTGGTATCGTTCGCGCGGACCTGTATGGTCGCGTGCCCCTTTGACTAGCAGGCTTGCCGCCGCTACAATCGCCGGCCGATGGAAGCGATCGTGAAGCGCACACCCCTGTACGATGCCCACACCGCCCTCGGCGCCCGGATGGTGGAGTTCGGCGGCTGGGAGATGCCCGTCTGGTATGAGGGTGTCGTTGCCGAGCACCGGGCCGTGCGCACCCGCGCCGGCCTGTTCGACGTCAGCCACATGGGCGAGTTCGTCGTCCACGGACCGGAGGCTCTGCCCTACCTACGGCGCATGCTCACCAACGACGCCGCGGCACTTGAGATCAACCGAGCCCAATACACCCTGATGCCCAACGCGAGCGGCGGCACGGTGGACGATCTGCTGCTGTATCGGCTGGCCGAGGACGTCTTCCTGATGGTCGTCAATGCCGCCAACATCGACAAGGACCGCTCGTGGCTCGAGTCGCACCTAAGCGGGGACGTGTCGCTCGACGACCGGTCCGCCGACACAGCCCTGCTCGCCCTCCAGGGCCCGCTCGCGGTCACCGTTCTGGCCGGGCTCACGCGCCTGCCGGTGTGGACCATGGAGTACTATCACTTCGACCGCGGCGAAGTGGCCGGCGTCCAGGCCATGGTGTCCCGCTCCGGCTACACGGGCGAGGACGGCTTCGAGATAATGACCGCCGCCGATGATGCCCAGGACGTGTGGCAGGCCCTGCTGAGCGAGGGAAGAGCGCATGGCATCAGACCGGCGGGGCTGGGGGCACGGGACAGCCTGCGGCTCGAGGCGGCAATGGCCCTTTACGGCAACGAGCTGGATGAGGACACGAGCGCCCTCGAGGCGGGGCTCGGTTTTTTCGTGAAGCTGGACAAGCCGGAGATGATGGGCATGGAACGCCTAAGGCGCGAGAAGGCCGAGGGCGTGCACCGGAAGCTCATCGGCCTGCAGTGCACCGAGCGCGGGATCCCGCGCCACGGCTATCCCATCCTGGCCGACGGCCAGGCCATCGGGGCCGTCACCAGCGGCACGATGTCGCCGACGCTGGGGGCGCCCATCGCCATGGGCTACGTGCCGCCCGAGTACGCCAAGGTCGACACCGATCTGGCGGTGGCAATCCGCGGCAGGCCCGTGGCAGCGCGGGTCGTGCGTCGCCCCTTCTACCGGCGGAGCAGGCCATCATGATAGCCCCTCCGATCGTTACCGGGGAACGGGTTACCCTGCGGCCCTACCGCGCCGGCTTCAGCGATGAAGAACTCGCCATATTGTATCGCTGGGCCCGAGATCCGGAGGTGCTGGCCCTATCCGGAGGATCGCCCCTGGATGTGACTTTCGAGCGGTTTTGCACGCTCTTCCGAGCCGAACTGCCACGACACAACTCGGCCCGCGAGCAGCTGTTCGTCATCCTCGATGAGCGCGGCCGGCTAATCGGGCGTACCGGTCTGTTTCGGCTCGACAACGAAACCTCGACGGCCGAGGCGGGGATCGTCATCGGCGAGCGGAGTCACTGGAGCCAAGGGTACGGCCGCGACGCTCTGCGAACGCTCGTGGACTTCGGTTTCGGGGAGCTGCGGCTGACGCGCATCATGCTCTACACGTACCCCGAGAACGACCGGGCCCGGCGCGCCTATGAGGCCGTGGGCTTTCGCCCGGTGCGTGCGTTGAAGCGCTTCTCGTTCGATCGCGGCACACATACCGAGCTCGAGATGGAGATAACGGTGGGCCAAACGTGAACTTCACGCCCCTTGGCGACGGAGAGCGCCAGGCGATGCTGGGAACGATCGGTGTCAGCGCCGTGCACGAGCTGTTCGTCGACATTCCGAACGAGCACCGCTTCCCGGAGATGGACCTGCCGCCCGGCCTGAGCCAGATGGCCCTGGAGCAGGAGTTGCGGGCGCTGGCCGACACCAACGTGGACCTGTCGGACCTGACCTGCTTCCTTGGCGCCGGCGCCTACCGGCATTACATTCCGCCCGTCGTGGACGCACTCCTCAGCCGCGGCGAGTTTCTGACGGCATACACTCCGTATCAGCCGGAGATCAGCCAGGGGACACTGACGGCCATCTTCGAGTTCCAATCGTTGATCGCTACCCTTACCGGCATGGACGTCGCCAACGCCTCGCTGTACGACGGTGCGAGTGCCTTGGCCGAGGCAGCGCTCATGGCCGCCCGGGCCACACGCCGCGATGGCCTCGTGCTGGCCCGAAGCCTCCACCCTGCCTACAAGGCCGTGACGCGGACCTACGTCCAGGCCCTCGATCTGCCCTCGACCATCGTCCCCATGGGCCCCGACGGACGTGTGGACCTGGATGCCGCTCGCGAGGCCGTCGGTGCGGAGACGGCATGCTTGGCAGTAGGCTATCCGAGCTTCCATGGCATCGTCGAGGATCTTCAGGCATTGGCCGATCTCGCCCACGGTGCCGGCGCACTACTCGTCGTAGCGGTCAACCCCATTGCCCTGGGCCTCCTGCCGCCGCCCGGCGAGCTGGGTGCTGACATCGTGGTCGGAGAGGGTCAGCCCCTCGGAATACCGCTCCAGTTCGGCGGACCGTACCTGGGGCTCCTGGCCACCCGGACGGCGCTACTACGCCAGATGCCTGGTCGGGTTGTGGGCGCGGCGGTGGACGGGCGGGGCCGACGCGGCTATGTGATGACCCTCCGCGCCCGCGAGCAGGACATCCGCCGCGAGAAGGCAACCAGCAACATCTGCACCAATCAGGCCCTCGTGGCCCTGGCGGCCACCGTGTACCTGGCGGCGATGGGTGAGAGCAGCTTCAAGGAGGTGGCCAGGCAGTGCTTCCACAAGGCGCACTACGCCTTCGAGCGCCTGACGGCCGTGCCGGGAATCCGGCCCGTCTTCGGCGGTCCCTTCTTCCACGAGTTCGCCCTGCACCTGCCGCGACCGGTGGCCGAGATCAACGACGAGCTCCTGGCCGAGGGCATCCTCGGCCCCCTTGATCTGGCACGAGAGGATCCGGACCTGGCCGGGGCCGGCCTTTTCTGCGTGACCGAGACTAACACCAGCCAGGAAATCGACCGCTTGGCGGGCTTGTTGGAGAGGGCGCGATGACCGGCCAGATTGAGAGGCCTGAGGCACGCTCAGAAGCCCCGGTCGGGCCGGAGATCATCGAGCCGCTGTTGATCGAGCTGTCGGCGCCCGGCCGGCATACTGAGTACTTGCCGCCCCTGGACGTTCCCGAGGCCCCCCTGCCGGAGCACCTTCGCGCGTCGATCGGTCTGCCGGAGGTGAGCGAGGTGGACGTGGTGCGCCACTTTACCCGCCTGTCACAGCTCAACTACAGCATCGACACGGGCATCTACCCCCTCGGCTCGTGCACCATGAAGTACAACCCCCGCGTGAATGAGGCCATCGCGCGCTACCCCGGTTTCGCCCACATTCACCCCCTTCAGGACGAGGCGACCGTGCAGGGAGCGCTCGCTCTGATGTGGGAGCTGCAAACGTATCTGACCGAGATAGCGGGCATGGACGCGTGCTCGGTCCAGCCGGCGGCCGGGGCACATGGCGAGTTGACGGGCGTCCTCATGATCTGGGCGTACCATCGGGATCGGGGCGAGGCCTACCGCGACACCATCTTGGCCCCGGACACCGCCCATGGCACGAACCCCGCCTCGGCGGCCATGGTTGGCTACCAGGTGACCTCCGTGCCAGGGGACGAGCGGGGCAACGTCGATTTGGAGGCACTGCGGGCGGCGACGGACGAGCACGTGGCCGGCCTCATGATCACCAATCCCAACACCCTGGGCCTGTTCGAGGAGCAGATCCTCGCAGCGGCCGAGATCGTGCACGAGGCCGGCGGATTGGTCTACCTCGACGGCGCCAACATGAACGCCATGCTCGGCGTGGCCCGCCCCGGCGACCTCGGCATGGACATCCTCCACTACAACCTGCACAAAACGTTTGGCACGCCGCACGGCGGCGGCGGGCCGGGCGCCGGTGCTACCGCGGTGGTCGAGCGCCTGGCACCCTTCCTGCCCACGCCGGTCGCCACTCGCCGCGAGGACGGCTCCTTCACGTTGGACGACCACCAACCGAAGTCTATCGGCCGCGTGCACGGCTTCTACGGCAACTTCGCGAACATCGTCCGCGGCTACTCATACATCCGCGCCCACGGCAGCGATGGCCTGCGGCAGGTCAGCTGCGCGGCGGTGTTGAACGCGAACTACCTGCGCTCTCGGCTCAAGGAAGCGTACGGGGCTCCTTATGACCGCTTCGCGATGCACGAGGTGGTCCTGACCGGCCGGCGCCAGGCCGAGAGCGGCGTGCGCACGCTGGACATAGCGAAGCGCCTCATGGACTACGGCCTTCACCCGCCGACGATCTACTTCCCCCTCACGGTGCCCGAGGCGATGCTCATCGAGCCGACGGAGACCGAGAGCCAGGCCTCGTTGGACGCCTTTGCCGACGCGATGCTGGCCATAGCCGAGGAGGCCGAACGGGATCCGGAGCTGGTCTGCTCGGCACCGCACACCACACCGGTGACGCGGCTGGACGAGGCAACAGCCGCCCGGCGGCCAAAACTGGTGTGGGACCGGCCCGGTTGATCTGCTGCGGGGGTTCGTAGGGGCGACCCGATGGGTCGCCCTGCGGGTGACTTGACACTGCCCCACGGTGACCGTACTACCGCCGCGACCCTTCCGTCCGCCGGTTGGGCGACCCACCGGGTCGCCCCTACTAGCCACCACGCCGCGCTACGGGCAAGTACAACCGCACCAACGGCGCAACGACCCGATAGCGCGCGATGGCTGGCGGCGCGCCGGCCAGCCAGACGTCCGTGCCCGGCGCGCGAGGATCCGGGCGCAGCGCGTGAAGCCGCACGGGCCGGGCGTGTCCGCCCATTCGGCCTAGGGTGTGCAACTCCCAATTCACGCCATTCCAGTGCAGCAGCCCGTCGGGGTCCACGAGCACCCAGGCGCTACCGGGCTCGGGCGCGTGGAGGTCTTTGATCTCGGCGATGGGACTGAGGGGCACCCTCACCGTGTGCCAGGCCTCCCCGTCGTATCGGAAGAGCGCCCCGGCGCTCGCCGCCCAGCCCTCGTTCGGCGCCGGTACGTCGATGGTGTGAAGGAGGACCCGCTCCGGAAGCACCTCGGGCTCCCAGTCCCCGTCGTGCAGGTGATAGATCACGCCGAAGGAGCCAAACCAGCCTTCGGGTGAATCGCCCCCGCGGAGCATGGACAGCACCCCCGTCGCCACCTCCAATGGTGCGTCCGGCACGTGCCGCCACGCGTCGCCGTCCCAACGCGCGACGACGTTGCTGCCCGAGACCCAGCCATCGTCCGGCGCCAACATGTCGATCCCCTTGGGCACCCACGTCTTTTCCACCGGCCATTCGGACCACCGCGATCCGTCCCAGCGCCACATCCGGGGCAGGGGCGGATTGCCCGGCAGCTGGCCGACGGCCCAACCATCGGTCTCGGACACCAGGTCGATGTCCCACACTATCGTGCCCAGCGCCGTCGGCTGCTCGAGTGACCACCGGCCCCCCGCCGCGCCCACGAACGCTGCCGTCCGGGCATCTCCGCCAGCCCATCCCAGATCAGGGGTGGCCATATCCAGCGCCAGGAACGTGCTCACCGCGGGTCGGACGAAATGTGCCCCCCCCGCTGTGATCCACACCGTGGTGCCGTCAGCCGCCAAGCCCCACACCCCGTTGCGACCGGGGACCACGCGCTGATAGCCGCATCCTCTGAGCTCGACGGGCACGGCGGAGAAGTCCACCGGCAGCCACGCGCCGCCGGTGTACGAGAGCAGGCACCCGTCGGCTACCACGTAGGCGGTGCCATCGTGAAACGCCGCCGACACGGTCCACCGCGCCTCCACCTCCAGCTGGCGCCACTGTCCATCCCGCAGCTCCAGCACACCGCGGCCAACAACCATGCCGTGGCCGGGCGAGTCAAAGGCGACGTCCGCCAGCTCGTTGATAGGGGGCGTCTGTACTACCGCCCACTCGCCGTCGTAGTGGAGCACGTCCCCGCTGCGGGAAACCGCCCAGGCGTCGCCCGGTGCCAGGATGGTGACCGCCGTGAGCCGTGCGAACTGCACCGGCGACTCCGTAACGCGCCACCGCTGGCCGTCCCACCGCAGAGTCAAGCCTCGCTCGCCGACGGCCCAACCCTCGCCCGGACCCAGGAGCGCCACATCGAACAGATCCAACCGCACCGGCGACCCTACGGCCCGCCAGCGCCAGCCGTCGAACCGGAAGATCACCCCCTCCGCGCCGACGGCGAAGCCGAAGTCGGTTCCCGCCATGGCAACGGCAGTCAGGCGGACACCATCCGCGATCTGCGCCGCGCGCCAGACGCCGTCCTTCCAATGTACGAAGGCCGTCTGGGGGCGCTTCTCACCCCCGGTTCCGAGCTCAGCGATGTCCACGCCCCACGCCTCCGCCGGGCCGACCTGGGCCAGATCGTCGACCTGCCGGTAGCCCCCGTACACTACCTCCCAGCTCGGCACCCACGGCCCGCGCGATGGCGGCGCGTACGGCGACTGTGCCCCGGCCGGGTTGGCCAGCACCAACCCAAGCCCGCACGCAGAAAGAAGAACACTGACTCGGATTCCCATTCGACCTCCCCTCGGCTCAGTGACAAGCGGGGCAACCGCCACGCGCCTGGCCATGCCAGACCAGTGCCATGCCGCCGATGATGCGTGGCGCGCCCGCACCTGTCAATCCGAGTGTCAGAGCCTGTGTGGGAACCCACATCCGGCTGCGCCCGGGCACACCCGGAGCCGGCTAAGGCCGTATCCTGCACGTGCGGCGATAGCGGCAATGCTCACGGGGTGAGAACGCTTGTTCTAATCGTCAGGCCGTGCTAACATTTGACGTGCCGACATGTTGGTTGGAGACCTGCCGATGCGAGACACGATCCGGAAAGCGTGGCTCCTGGCCGCACAGGCGGCGTTGATTGTGCTCGCCGGCGTGGCAGCGGCACGCACCGTGGGCCTTCTGCCCGATGGTCCTTCAAGCCGTGCGCCACGAGCACCGCTGGCCGGAGCCGCATCTACCGCGCTCGAGCCACTCAGGCCGCGCACAGCATCCAACCTAGTTCAGGACGCGGAGTACGTCTACGGCCCCGCAGCGCGGGGGTTCGACACGGCCTCCTTCCTCGCCGCGCGCGGCGGAGCGCTGGCCCGCCACAGCGAGCAGGTCGGCGGGCGCACCTTCACTGCCGCCGAGATCGTGGACCTGGTGGCCGCAGAACACTCCGTCAGCCCACGCCTGTTGTTGGCTCTCGTCGAGGAGGCGAGCGGCCTGGTCGACGGTCCAGGCGCACCCGGGGCGGCAGATCATCCGTTGGGCGTCGCCGAAGCCGGCACCGGTCTACACGCCGAGCTTCGGTGGGCCGCTTCCTGGCTGGACGATGGCTACTACGGCCTGAAGTACCGCAACGAGACGGACGTGACCTTCGGGACCGGCGAGCGCCGCCGCGGGCCGGCGGAAGGTGGCGCGGCACACTTCGCCGTCGCCCGGTACTTGGCACTCTCTAGCCGGCCGGACGCGTGGAACAGCCGGCTGGCCTCATTTGCCGCAACGTACACCCGGCTGTTCGGCCCTATGCGGCTGCTGCCGGCGCCCATGCCGGCAGGCGGCCCGGCTCAGCCGCCCCTGCTGCTACCCTGGCCAGCCGGAGAGCGATGGATCTTCACCGGCGGTCCGCACGGTGCTTGGGGGATTGCCACCGCCTGGGGAGCGGTCGATTTCGCTCCGCCCACGCCGGTCGGTTGCAGCGCGGCTCCGGAGTGGGTCGTGGCCGCCGCGCCCGGCATCGTGACTCACGCCGCGGGCGGATTGGTGATCCAGGACCTCGACAGTGACGGGTTCGCCGGCACCGGCTGGGCATTGATCTACCTTCACATCGCCGGCGACGGACGGGTGCCCGCTGGCACGGCTCTGGCCGCCGGCGACCGCATCGGTCATCCCTCGTGTGAGGGCGGACACGCCACCGGAGCTCATCTCCACTTCGCGCGGCGCTACAACGGCGAATGGCTGCCGGCGGCGGGCGGCCCGGCGCCCATCGACCTCTCCGGTTGGAGCTTCACAGCAGGCGGGCGAGAGTACGAAGGCACAATGGCGCATGAGGGCGAGGCGACACGGGTCGCCGTCACCGGCAGGCAGGCCGGACAGAGCGACATCGTCTCAGACAACGGACCGGACCGGTGGGCGGCCCTGACGGGAGCTTGGGGCACAAGCGCCCTTGTGCACGCCGCGGGCGTCGTTACGGCAGCGGAGCCGGGCGCCTTTCCGGCGGCGGCTGTCGGAGGCGAGTCCGGACCGGGTCTCGAGATCCGTCTGGCGCTCCAGGGCCGCGTCGACCATTCCACCCCTTTCGTTCTCGCCGTCCACCGCGGCGGGGAGGCGCCCACCGTACTAATGGGCCGCACCGACGCCGCCGGGGACAGTGGCACCATCGTCTCACCAGTCCTTCCCGATGACCACTACACCGTGACGCTCCGCGCACCAGGATTCCGGCCACGACAGGTATTCGGTGTGCCCATCGGGTCCCAGGCAGTGGCGGTCGACCTGAGCGGCGGCGGGCTGTTGCCGCTCCAGTCCGGCGAGCTCACGAACGACGACGTCATCGACGGCAGCGACGTTTTGGCCTGGTTCGGTCTTTGGCTTCACCGGCGGTCCGGCGCCGACCTGAATGGCGACGGCCGCGCGAGCCCCACCGACCTGGCGCGGCTGCTGGGCAATTGGGGCGGCCGGCGGCTGCGGTAACCCCTCGCCCGCCCCGCCTGGTCCTCGCCCTTCTCCCTGTCCTCGTGCTACAATCGGGTCCCTGTCATGGCCGTCCTAACCTTGCTGCCCCTTCTCACGCTCATCGCCGGCGCGGTGTTGGTGCGCTTCCCACCGGACCGGCTGCTTCCGGTGCGCCACCGGGCTGGCAGCGGCGCCGCGGCAATGGCCACGGCCGCATCCCTCCTCCTGCTCTGGGCGGTGCGCCTGAGCCCGGACGGCCGCCTGCGCTTGACCCTGTCGCCATGGGGGGAGGAGGTCTTCCAGGGAGGCCTGGCGCTGGACGTGGACCTTCTGGCTGCAGCGTTCGTGCTGCTGATCTCGGGACTCGCATGGCTGGTGATGCTGTCGCGCCAACCGGATGGTGCCCCGGCCACGGATGCCCTGCTGGGAGTGGCGGCAGCGGGGATTCTGTTCGTGGCGGCAGGACGCGTGCCATTGGGGCTCGTGGCCGGGTGGTTGGCCCTCGACGTGGCCATCTTCGTGGCTGCCGGCGGCGGGCGCCGCATACTACTGACCGGTCAGCTCGGCCTTCTGCTACTCTTGGCGGGCCTCGCGGCCCTGCCCCCCGGCACGGCCGTTTTGAGCCGCTTGACCCTTACCGAGTTAGCACCGACGGTGCGGTTCTTGCTCCTGGCCGCCGGCATGATCCGCATGGGCCTCTATCCGCTCTGGTGGGCCATACCCCGATCCCGCCCGAACGCGCAGTGGGCCTCCCCGGTGACGCGGTTGGTACCCACGTTGGCGGGGCTGTACTTGGTGCTCCGCGTGACCGAGCTGACCTGGACCGGGGAGGGCCTGAACACAACCTCCCTGCTGCCTGCCCTGATCGTGGTCGCCCTCTGCGGGCTTCTTTCCTGGCTTGCCGACGACCGGGCCGAGGCGCTCGACTGGCAGGTCGGGCACCACGCCGCACTGGTCATCATGGCCGCCACATTGGGCGGCTCCGTCGGTGTCGCCCTCGCCCTGTTGTTCCTGTTCGACCTGGTGCTGGCTGGGGCCGTACTCTACGCCAGCGAGAACGTATCGCGGGGGCTGACGTCCCGCACAGCACGCTGGGTAGCTGTGGCCAGCCTCGCCGGGCTGCCGCCCACACTTGGCTTCGCCGGCCGCTGGCTCCTGTACCGCGACTTACTTTTTAAGAACTTGATCGGCGTGCTGCTGGTGATGATGATCGCCTCCACTCTGGCCGATGTAGCGCTCTGGGATGGGCTTCTGGGCCGCCGAGCCGGCGGCGCGGCCCGCCGAGCGGTGACGGCCGCGACCGCAGTGATGGGAACGGCGCTGCTCCTCATCGCCCTGCGGTTTGAAATCCTGCAGGCCGCACTCGCGGCCTTGACGGGCAATTCGCCACCGTCGCCCCTCGGCGATATGCTGGCCATGATCCGCAACCCTCTCACCGCCGAACGGGCGATCGGGCTCCTCGCCGCGATTCTGCTACCGCCCATC
The DNA here is from genome assembly GCA_964475075.1 of uncultured Anaerolineales bacterium. Lineage (GTDB taxonomy): Bacteria > Chloroflexota > Anaerolineae > Epilineales > Epilineaceae > CAYYVH01. The sequence goes on from CAYYVH010000036.1 coordinate 17,257, forward strand.
ATCTCCGCCGTAATGGCGTGGAGGCGGCGCGGCGCTCATGCCGGGATGGGCGAGGCAGCGGGGCACCTGCGCCGCGCCCTCCGTCTCACCGCCGGTGGCCGGTTGCTCGCCGCCGGATTGATGCGCGGTGGCGCCGTACTGCATGCCGCCTCCGGGCTACGCACCGGCCGGCGGGACATGGCCTGGACCCTCGTCGCCGTCGTGGTGGCCGCCGCCGCCCTGCTGTCCGCAGCCGGAGGCGGTGGGGAACCCTCGCCTCCACCAGGCGTCTTGCCGGCGGTCTTCCTCATCGGTGCGGCAGTCGTTTCCGGCACGCTGCTCCTGAGCACGAACCCAGCCATCACCCTGGCCGCACTGGGCACCGGTTACGTCCTCGGCGCCGCGCTGCTCGCCCTGGTGTACGCCGCCGAGGCGTCCGCACTGGAACCGGGTGCCGTGCCCGGCAGCGCCGCGGCCATCATCGCCATCATCAAGCTGCTTTCGGGTCTCCTGGTGGTGGGCGTCCTGGCCATCAGTCAGCTCCAGGCGCCGCTCGACCGTCGCCTTTTAGCTTCCGCCCGACGTTTACGTAGAATCAACGCACCGGAGACGGCGCGAACGGAGCGCCTCTTCCCGGCTCTCGCGCTGGCCGTGGCGCTGGTCATCAGCTACGGTGCGCAAAGCACCTCGCTGCCCCCCGGCGTACTGCCCACGGTCCTGCTGCAAGCGGCCATGGTGCTTGCCGCCGGCGGAGTGCTGACGGTGGTGTTTGCCCAGAACGCCCTGCACCTGGCCAGCGGCGTGCTGCTTTCCCTGATAGGCTTCGAGCTCGTCTACACTCGGCTGGACCCTGGCCTGCTGATTACCGGTGCCCTGGCGGCGTTCCAGCTGCTCTTCGCCCTCGTAGCCGCCCATTTCGTGGGGCAGGCCACACCGACCGAACCACAGCGGCGAGGTTGAGAGGCACGCCGTGGCGACGCTGCTCCTTGCCCTGATCGTCGGCCTGCCGTTCGCCGTCGCGGCCGCTACGCCCATCCTGGCCGACCGGCGGCCCGACGATCTGCCGCGCATCTCCAACTACGCTGCACTCCTCCTTGCCGTCATCGTCTCGCTAGCCGTAGTGGACGTAGAAATCCCCTTGCTTGGCGGCCGCGCCCTGATCCTGTTACCGGTGGCGCAGCTCGGCGTGCAGCTCATGGCTCTAGCCATGGTGGGCATGTCCATGTCGCTGGACGACCAGGCCCCCGACGAGGCAGCCGGCTGGCTGACGGTGGCTTGGATCAGCCTTGGCGGGTTGACCTTGGCGCTGCTGGTGACCTCACTGACCCTGGCCGTGCTGGCCTTCGTGGCGGCTGGCCTCGCGTGGGCCTTCGGTCCACCCGCCGCGGACGCCAGCTCGACCACGGGGCCCGTCCTGCGCTACGCCGCGCTATTGACGCTCACCGCGCCGCTGCTCCTGGCGGCTCTTCGCCTGGCCGAGATGCACACGGGGGCCACGCCAGAGCTCGAGCCCCTGATCCTCGCCCTGGCAATACCTGGCTTCGGGCTGGTGTTGAGCCTGGTCCCACTACACGCCTGGACGGTCACACTGGCCGCCGGTAGTCCGCGGCCAATGGTGATCGGCGTCTTGGGGCTGGTTCAGACGGCTGGTTTCATTCTCCTCCTTCGCACCTTGGCTCGCCACCCATGGATGGTCCAACAGGCCGAGATACCCATGATCTTGGGTGGCGCACTCTCTGCCCTCGTCGGCGGGTGGCTCGCCCTGTCCTCGGATAAGGACGATCCGGACGACTGGCTGGCCTACGCTGCCATCGCCAGCGGCGGCATGCTGCTGGCTGGGCTGGGCACCCAGTCGCGGGCGGCCGGCGATGGCGTCACGTTGCTGCTGTTCGCCCGGGTCCTGGCGATCGTCGTAGTCGCACTGAGCCCGCGCGGGTCGGCCAGGATCGGGCGGGCCGCCGGCGCGGCTGGAGCCCTGGCCCTGGCCGGCACAGCCGGTCTGGCCGGCTTCCCCGGGTTGTGGCCCATCCTCCGCGCACTGCGCCAGGGCGGGCACGCGATTGCAGCCGCATCGCTATTGGCTGGGAGTGGGCTCCTCTTCGCTACCGCCGTCCGGCGTTGGCCGGTGGCCGCGCCACCCTGGCACAGGCCAGGGGTGCCATCACGGCATGGACAGCTGTCCGTCCTGGCCCTCATCGCCGTATTGGTGCTGTTGGGCATTGCACCTCAGATCGCCGCCGCTGCCTTCAGCCACGCGCTGCGCGGTCTGTTCTTCCCGCGACCGTGACTACCACGACCTTGACACTGAGCGAGGCCCTTGCTTTAATGGCCGGTTGATACGACCGCTGGTGCCATCGTCCCGTGCTTTCGCAGCCGAAGGAGGGGGCACAATGAGCGCGGAGCATCCCTGGGAACGCTCGCTCGGTGAGGCCCATTGGCGGGCCCTGCCGGATCAGGGCGAGTTCCCCCCAGGGGGGACGCGGCCCTCCGGCATGGGCACCAGTCCGGTCATCGACCCCCACGCGCGCGGCACGCCGGTACCGGACAAGGACGCTGGCGACTCCAACGGTCTCCCCGGCCGGACCGATGATGAAGGCGTCTGGGCCACGCTGTCGGGCTGTCGTGACATGGGTGTCCGGTCTGGCTTGGGCTATCAGCTATCAGCTATCAGCTATCAGTCTCGCTGATCCCAGAACGTATGTGCACCGAGTCCGTCCGCAGGCGTGTGGGGCAGTACAGTAAACCGATATGGCGCACACTCGGAAGACCTCTCGCACCACGTCGTCGCCAGCTTCGCGGCCGCTGGATGCCCTGGCCGGCGCAACGCTCCTCGTTGGTGCAATAGCAGGCCTCGGCCTCCTGGGCGTCACCCGGCTCTCCTACGTGGCCGCCTCGTGGCGCGGCCTATTCGGCCTGGCGTCGCTGCCCATCGCCGTCGGGCTGCTGGTCGCCGGCATTGGCCTGCTACGAAACCGGGGCAGCGACCCCTTGGGCCTCCCCTGGGGACGGGCACTGGCCGCCGAGGTGGCACTGGTGGCGGCCCTGGCCCTGCTGGGCGCCGCCTTCGCCCCCGCCGCACCGGGCGAGAGTGGGGCCGGCGGTCTGGTCGGCTGGGCACTCGCCACGGCAGCCAGCGAAGCGATCGGCACCCTGCCGGCCGTCCTGGCGTGGCTCGCCGTCGGGACGCTCGGCCTGCTGGCCGCCTCGGGGTTGGGTCTGCGTCAGCTGGCGGGCAACCTGGCCCGCCTGGCAGACTGGCTGGCGGAGGAGAAGGCGGGAGCGGAGACGGGGGGCCGCACCCCGCAGCCACCAACGGGGTCGGGGACCGCCGCCGCGCCCGAGTTCGAGACCTCGCCCGAACCCGTGCCA
>CAYYVH010000037.1:0-20488 GCA_964475075.1 uncultured Anaerolineales bacterium
GCAAGCCTGGCCTGAGTTTGTGCCCCGGCGTATGAGCGGGCCGGGATGCCCCAGCTCATCAGCCCTGCCTCCGCCGGCTCCCGCCAGCAGCGTCGGCAGGCGCCCTGGCAGCGGTACCGGTGCGGGCCCCGCGGTCGCCGCCGAACCGCTGCCGATCGGTGTGCCCAGGCTCTGCCTGGCGCAGGCGCCGAGCGCCGCTGCACCCAGCGTGAGGATACCGGTGCGCTTGATGAACTGCCGACGCGAGAGGTAGACGTGTTCGGGAGTTACCTCCGATGGTCGTGGTTTGTTCATGATTGCAGTCCGTCCCGTCGTAAGCGCTTCCTGTGAGCTTCTCCCGAACTCAGTCCTCGACGCCGCGCAGCTCCGCCTGCCTGGCCGTGAGCGGCAGGAAGATCGCCACCTGAGCGGAGGGCTGCCGGTAGAGGGTGATCTCGGCGTCGAGCACCTGTTTGTTCACCTTGTGGTCCTCGTTCGAGAACATGACGTGCCAGTCCGTGCGGGCGCCGGGGAGCGATAACGCGACTTCACCCGAGCTGGTGTCCTCCTCGGCCACAGCGGCCGAAAACGTTGCTCCGTCCTGGTAGAGGCCGTAGTTGGCAGCGTCAAGGGCGAAGAGGTCCACCACGCCTGGCGCCTCCCACTGGGCGAAATCCGCGCCTTCCGAGCTGAAGACGTTCTGCCCGTAGATGATCTCATGCGGGGCGTCGAACCGGATGCGCAGCTGATAGGCGTCCCCCTCCGGCGGGCTCGCCTCGTAGTCGTATCGCGGCAGGATACCCGACAGGACCACCGGTTTGGTGTAGGTACCATCGGCCGCGGAATCCACGATGATCTTCGTGATCTGGTTCTCGTAGGGCGGATAGCTGCCCAGCGCGCTCGTGACCCGGAGGTAGTAATTCTGGTGGTCGCCCAGCCTGAACCGGGCTTCCCCCCGCGAGTTGGTGTAGCCCCAGGTGGTGGGGAAGAAGTCGGTCTCGCTTCCCCAGGCTTCGGAGTAGATCAGCACCCGTGCCCCGTCCACCGGCTTGCCGTAGCCGTCTCCCACCCGGACCACGAGATCGCTGGCGTTCGAGTAGCGGTCGATGACGTCGTAGGTGTATCCGTCCCCCCGCCAGGCCCACACACCGGACACGTCCTTGCCCCCGCCGACGTCCTTGTCGTAGGCGACGCCCGAGTTGTCGATCCGCGTCGGGCCGCCGTCCCAGTCCACCTGGTAGGCGTGCCAATCGTCCTCGGGCGTGAGCCAGTAGAACTCGTTCCAGACGTGATCCTCGCAGTGATCCGCAATGAGCACGGTGGGGATGAGGCCCGTCCGCGCGGCGGCACCGAGGAGGTCCTGGAGCTCGCCGCAGTTGCCGTTGTGCTCGTAGCAGATCTGGTTGGGCTGGACGGGCCGGTTGCTGATGGCCTTGCGCGGCACAACCTTGCTCACCCAGTTGCCGATGACGTCCAGCGCGACGTCGTTCGCCTCGAACGGGCGGCCGCCCGGGAGGTTCACGCGCTCCAGGTCCCACAGCGTGGTGGGCACCTTCAGGACGTCGCCCAGGACGGGGTGCCCGCCCCGGGCGTAGTCGAACGTGTCATCGGGGTTGGCGAACAGGTAGTAACGCCAGAAGTAGCCGTAGGTGGCCTGCCGGCTGTCCGACTCCGCGCTCATCTTGACCGTCTCGTCGCTCAGCTTCGGCTGCACCACGAACCAGTAGTACATCTCATTCGGGATCTCGACCCAGGTCGTGCCCTCGCCGTCGGTTACCCTGTACCGCGTGGTCGAGTAGTAGTCTCCCCCCTCCGCGGCCGAGCCGTAGTCCACGACGTCGACGTACTGCAGGACGGGGTCGTGCTCGTAGATCAAGCGGGCGTTTTCAGTGATCAGGTCCGGATTGAACAGCTCGTGCTTGAGGGAGGCCGGCGCCATGCGTGCCACCTGGAAGGCCACCTCGTCCACCCAGGGGTCCTTGGCGTCCAGGATCAGCTGGGCCAGCGTGTCCTGAGTGGCCGGGCCCAACCGGCCGAAGTTGTCTGTCAGGGGCTCCTTCAGCCAGTCCGGCGCGCGCTCGACCGCCATGTAGCCGGTGAAGGTGAGGTTGTCGGGCAGCGGGACTTCCCTCAGGCGTTGTTGGTCGTGGTCGAAGTAGATCTCGTAGCGTTCGCCCGGCGGCACCCTCACGTGCGCCGTCACGGTGTCAACCAACTCCCAATCATCGTCCTGCTGCGGGACGTCGACAGTGGCGTGAATGGGCTGAGGAGCGGCTCCGATTCGGCCACTAGTCTTCTGCGCCGGTTCGAAGCCGACGGACACGACCGGTCCCGCGTCATCCACCGGCTGGGACGTCACCCCCGTATGGTTGACGGTCGAACCGGCGACGAGCGCCGGCGCCGTCGACAGACCGATCAGCAGGCAGGCCAGGAGAACCACTCGCGCATTTGAGAACATGGTTTCCTCCGCACGGTTTTTGAGACGGCGAGACAACGGCTATCGTCTTTTCAGGTGGGGGCCCGAGCCGCCGAGGCGCGCGGGCCGGCGAGCGCATGTTACCAGATGGTTTGAGGGGGCGTCAAAGGCGTGTGATAATGCCTACATGCAAGGGGAGACGGTTTGAGATTCAGACGTTTGATGCCAGAACACGTACGGAACCTGCGGCGCGTCCGCCGGATCCACGTTGAGGCCGGCGGTGACGACGCGGAGACGCTGGCGCGGATGTTCGAAGACGACGGGATCCCGGACGACGGTTCCGTGGAAGGCCGGCTCCGGGCTCTCCTCGAAGCCACCGAGCATCGGTGGATTCCGTGGACTCACACGTTCCTCGACGTGCCCGGGCTCCACGAGGCCAAGGGCTTCTCCGATCGGGGATTTCGCCCCGAGTTCCAGGACCCGTGGCCGGTCAGCCGCGATCAGATCGGGCACATCCTGACTGCGGTTGCGCTGGCGTTGAATGCCCGGCGGCTCGCGAAGACGCGGTTCGGGATACGAGTCCGGGACCTGGTCGGGGCACCGAAGGACATGAGCAATGACGAGGTCGCTCTCAGGCTGACCATCGGGCACGAGAAGCTGCCCGATCCCGGACGATTCGATCCGCTCATCCTGTGGAAGCTCCGCCGGCAGTTCGCGTGCGTGACCGACGCGGACGTGGTGACTTTTGGCGACGCGCTGGCGGCACTGGGGAGCGATACCGGTCTTGACCTGAATCGTGCGGGTCAGCATCTGGCGGAGATCGCAGTCGGCGACCGGGTCGGCAACAGCATCCAGGATCTGAACCTCAGCCTGGCAGGTTATCGCCTCGCCCAGCTGGTCAGAGATGGCCGTTTCGCCCACCGCGAGGAGTTCGCGGCGTGGGTAAGGGAGAACCTGAAGGGCGGCGAGGCTTGACCTCGACTGCGGGTCCACCCGCGGTACACCTCTCCTGCCATTCCTGAGTAGCAGGGCTGCCGGTGCCTGACAGTGAGCCAGCTACTCCCGAATGTCAGCTGGCGTCAGTGCGCGCACGCTCGGAGGTGCGACCGGTATTGGCAATGCTGTGCGGGTCGGACGGAAGGTGTGGCGGTCACTGATAGGCGAGGGTGCTCATCACTGACACCCAACTCGCCACTCCGGTTTGTTCCACATGGGATGGTAATCGAGCCCGGTGTTCCTCAGTGACAGACACTCCCGCAATGGATTGCCGGGACCCGGTGGCACCCCAGGATTCAGGGGATACTGCCAACCGTAGTATCGATCGGGGTTAGCCAGGGCGTCGGCGATGACCACCGGTGGCACGTGCTTCCGCACGACGTCGCACACGCAGTTGGGCACGGTTGGGGTGGTGGGCTGTGGTGTGGTCGTCGCGGTGGTCGTGGCCGTCGGGGTGGCAGTGGCCGTTGTGCTTGGATGCGCTGTGGCAGTCGGGGTGTGACCGGGAGTTGTGCGCAGCGTGGGAGTGGGCTCCGGGATGTAGGGAGGTATGAGTTCCGTGACACCTGCAAGCGTGGAGATCCACAGATGGCCGGCTGCATCGAGTTCGATGTCCGTCACGAAGTTGTAGGCCAGCCCGTCGGCAACCGTGAAGGTGGCCCACGTCGTCCCGTCGTATCGGCTTACCCCGCCGGTCGTGCCGAACCAGAGGTTGCCGGAACGATCGACGGCAATGGCGGTGACACGGTCGGCGGCCAGCCCGTCGACGACAGTGTAGGTTGTCCACGTCGCCCCGTCGTATCGGCTCGCTCCGCCCCATGTGCCGAACCATAGGTTGCCGCTGTGGTCGACGGTGATGGGTCTAACGGAATTGCTGGCCAACCCGTCAGCGGTCGTTTGGGTGATCCAGGTGGAGCCATCGAAGCGACTTACTCCGCCTCCGTCGGTGCCGAACCAGAGATTCCCGCCGTGGTCAACAGCGATGCCAGACACGTGGTCGTCGGCTAGCCCATCGGCTGCCGTGTAGCTGGTCCAGGTGGCGCCGTCGAAGTGACTAACGCCGTCTGCTGTGCCAAACCAGAGGTCGCCCGCGTGATCGACGGCGATGGCAGTGACGCTGTTGCTCACCAGCCCGTCCGCTGTCTTGTAGGTGGTCCACGTCGTCCCGTCGAAACGGCTCACCCCACCCCTCACAGGGCCACCGCTGGTGCCGAACCAGAGGATACCGGAGTGGTCGACGGCGACTGCACGGACGTCGTCGTCGACGAGGCCATCCGCCGTCGTGTAGGTTGTCCAGGACACCCCGTCGAACCGGGTTACACCGCGATTAGTCGTGCAAAACCAGATTGCACCAGAGGTGTCGACCGCGGCATCAATGACTGTGTTCTCGGCCAGATACTCATCAGTGACGAACGTAGTCCACACCGAGCCGTCGAACCTGCTTATTCCGCCGCGATTGACATGGGTCCACGACCGGCCGCCGAACCATAAGTTTCCAGAGCGATCAACCGCGATCGCAGGGACGTTGCCGGTCACGAGCCCATCGGCGTTTGTGAAGGTGACCCAAGTGGACCCATCAAACCGGCTCACGCCGGCCCTGTCGGTGCCGAACCAGATGTCGCCCGCGTGATCGACGGCGATGGCAAGAACGTGGTCGTCAGCCAGCCCCTCGGTGGTTGTGTAGGTGGTCCAGGTCGTCCCGTCATACCGGCTCACGCCGTATCCATACGTTCCGAACCACACGGCACCGGAGTGGTCGATGGCAATCGAGCGACAGCGATTAAGCCCCGGTGCGTCCCAATCGTCATACCATTTCCAGCTCAACGGGTCGTCGCCGTCGAACCAACTGACGCCTCCACCTCCACAGAACCAAACCCCGTTCTGGTCATCGACGGCGATGCCGAAGACGTTCCGTGCGGTGATCCCGCTATTCTCGACCGTGAAGGTCTTCCAGGTCGTGCCGTCGAACTTGCTAGCCCCGCGGAATGCCCCGAACCAGAGGTTGCCGGTGTGGTCGACGGCAATCGCATTGATGTTGTCGTAAACGAGCCCGTCGGCGGTTGTGTACGTGGTCCACGTGGTGCCGTCGTAGCGGCTCAACCCACCCCCATCGGTGCCCAACCAGAGATTCCCGGAGCGATCGACGGCAATGGCGTCGACGAATGGATCAGCGATGCCGTCGCCGACGCCATACCTCACGTACGTCCCGTCCTGCGGCGTCCAGCGTATAGCGCCGCTGCCGTGAGTGCCAACCCACAAGTGGTCGCCGTGTGCAAGCAACGCCCTGACGAGATTCCCGTTGTAGTAGGACCGAAGAGTGGCGGTGCCTTGGGCCGGTTCCAGACGGGATTCTCGACTCGACGCGCTTCCGGCACCAACTCCTGGCGCGCTGGACTGGTGGCCGTTCGGTGTCGCTCCATGTGCTGTGGCGATTGCCAGCGGGATGATTGCGACCGCAAGAACAAGGGCGTTTGGACGGCTCATTTGCTGCACTCCTGAGGCTGCGTCGTCGCGTGGGTTGACGAAAGGAGAACCCTACGTTCATGACGCTGGCCACTTCCCACGTGTTACGATTGGCGACTGGGAACCGTCACGCTCGGCGGCCGAGACTCGTATGAGTCCAGAGTGTCGGGCCTTGGCAGGCGGAGGCGCCGAGGCTCCGGGCCACGGAGAGTTACTGCTGGTCCTCGGGTGGAAGAAGATTCACAAGGGCCTCGATGAGCGCAGGGACGGAAGCACTTGCCGTGTGCCAGACCTCGTGCAAGTCGACGTGATCGTACGCGTGGATGAGAATGTCGCGCATACCGGCCATCTTGCGCCACGGTAGTTCGGGGTGCGCCGCGCAGAACTCGGGCGACAACCGCTTCGTCGCCTCGCCGATCACCTCCAGCTGCCGCATCACTGCGGACTGGGCCATCAGATCCTCATCGAACGTGGCGCGATCCATGTCCTCGACGAATGCCACCACAAGGCGCGCCGATTCGAGGATGTCGACCAGATACGCAGCGTCACGAGGTGGCATAGACGATCCTGGCGGAGTCCAAGATTTGCCGTCGGCGGATGTGGTTGCGGCTCCGCTCGATCCCTCGCCTGCTGACCAGATCCACGTCGCGTCCCAAAAGGACCTTCAGTTCATCCTGCATCTCTACGTGATCGAAGAGGCTCCAGTGGGCATCAGCCTGGAACGTGACCAGAACGTCGATGTCGCTTTCGGGGCGCAGGCCGCTACCCAACGCTGATCCGAAGACCGCGAACTCGCTGATTCTCCACCGGCGGCAGAAGCCGGAAATCCTGTCCATCGACAGATCGAGCGTTGCAGTGTCCATACAGATATCCTCTCCGGACTCCAAGCAGAGTGTACCAGTGCGCCGGCGCTAGCGCCAGCTCAATGCCACCTCTGGCCGGGTCCCGCCCGGACTCGGCAATGGCGTGCCCGGTCAGCCGGAGGCCTGCGGTGATGACCAGCGCCTCCTACTGCCCAGCCGTCACGCTGAACACCCCTCCCGCGCTGCGGCCGAACACCTCCGGGAAGTACATCTCCTCCGCGTGCGCCGGAATCACGTTGAAGTCGCCGGCCACGCTGGCCCGCATCAGGTAGGTGTACTCGTAGGTGCCCCGGTCCAGGCGCGTGGCGAACAGCGCCACCTTGTTGTCGAGGAGCTGGGACTCCACCCAGTAGCTCCACCAATTCCGGTGCCACCACGGCTGCTCCTCGCCCTCCTCCGGCACCTCCTCGAAGGTCGGGCCCTGCGCGGCGGCGCTCGCGGTCTTCAGGCTCGTGTCGATGGCTTCGAATCCGGCCGGCAGCGGGTCTTCGACCACGACGTAGTGCAACTCCGTCGGCGCGATAAGGGTCAGCTTGACCTGGACGACGTCGCCCACCTGGGCCGACTCGGCCGGCTCGGAGGTGGGTTGGAGTGTGCCGGGGTCGACCTTGAAGTACTGCCGACCCAGGACGATTCCCTGCGCCATCGGCTCGAGCTTCGCCGCCGGCAGGTAGTATCGCAGTGCGGCGCTATAGTACAGCTTGCCCTTCCCGCGGCGGTTCATGGCCAACTCGTTGCCCACCCGATCCTGCAGCTCCTGGAGCGGTGCCACAACGGTGATCGGCTGGTCCACGTTGTCGGCGTTCACCTGGCCCTTCTCGAGCACCTGGTCGTTCAGCTCCACGGAGAAGCTGTAACGGCCTTTCAGCTCCTCGGTCGCCACCATCACGTCGGTCAGGGCCAGCACCGACCACACCGTCTCCTGGGTGGTCTCCCAGTGCCCGTCGCGGCGGGTGACCATCAGCCAGCGCACCGTGTTGGCCACGTTGACGTTCTCCGGGTCGAGCTGAGCCAGGGCACGTAGTACGATGGCCGTCGTCCGGAGGTTCGTGTTCATCGTCCAGTAGTCGACCTCGTCTTCCTCCCAGTGCGTGCCGGTAGCGCTCAGCTCGGCCGCGCCACCGAGGTCGGCCAGGAGGCTCTGGATCCGCGTTGTCTGGTCGCCCTCGACGCCGTCCAGCGCGAGGGCCAGGAAGGCCTTGCCGTACAGCGCCATCCCGTCGCGCCGGTCGTACAGTAGTACGGCGCGGCTCGGCGACAGGCGAAGCCGCTGTGACAGCACGTAGGCGACGAAAGCCCGTTCGTTGAGGTCCCAGCCCTCTCGCACGTCCACCGGTCGGTTCAGCGCGTCGACCAGGTTTCCTGCTGCCCGGTCCATCACATCCCCGTCGACCGCGAATCCCGCGGCCTCAGCCGTGTGTAGTCCGTACAGGGCGTAGGCCGTCAGCCAGGCTCGGCTCTCGTCCGCCCTCCACCAGCCCCAGCCGCCGTCCGTGTTCTGGAGCGCGTATAGGCGCTGGAGCGCGCTCGTCACCTGGATCCTGAGGGCGGGCTCGAGGTCGGGTCGGTCGAGGCCCAGTTCCTGTAGAGCGCGGTAGGTCGCCACGTTGGGCAGGAACTTGCTGACCGTCTGCTCGCTGCAATCGTAGGGGAAGGACGCCAGCCACTTGAGGCTGCGCGTGCTGGCCGCGGCCAGCGAGGGGTTCAGCTCGACCGTGAGTTCGCCCTGTGACGTGTCCACCTCCTCCGGCAGCTGGACCTGCTCGATCGTTTCGGGGTCTACCTCCCCGGCCGTGGCAACCACCTCGGGGCTCGACATCTGGTACGCGGGCAGGTCGAGCTCCACCGCGTCCACGTAGCCGTCGCCCTCCACGCTCATGCGAACCCGCACCGCACCGTAGGCCTCGGGCGCGGTCGGCACGTTCAGCCCGGTCAGTGGCACGTAGGTCTGCCAGGTGACCTTGTCCTTGCCCCCCGCCGGGATGGTGAGTGACTTCACCGGATCGTCGTCCAGGACGAGCCCCTCGGCGGTCAGGCTCACGTCGAGCGCGATCAACTCGTCTGCTTGGTTGTTCACCACCGCCTCGAGCTGCACGTTGTCGCCCACGACCACGAAGCGCGGTGTGACCGGGCGCACGAGCACGTCCTTGGTGCTGACGATCTCGTGCTCGGCGGTGCCCACCAGCGTGTCGGCGCCGGTGACCGCGCGCGCGTTCAGGTTCCAGGTGGTTAGGTTGTCCGGCAGCTGGACGCTGACGCTGGCGTGCCCACCCCTGTCCGTCTCTAGCGCGCCGTTCCAGTAGGCCGTGTCCCGGAACAGGCGGCGCACCGTGCCTGGCGCCGTCATGCCCCCGCCACCGCCCTTCTTCTCGGCCTCGAGCTGCTGGTTCAGCCGGTCGGCTGACTTCGCGAGCGCAGCGGACGTGCCCACGCCGAGCATCCGCTGCCCGTAGAAGGCCGCCTCAAGCGTCGGCGCGGTGTCTGAGGCGAGGGAGAGGAGCGCCTTGTCCACCAAGGCCAGCGTCATCTCGGCCCGCACCGGCTTGCCGGCGTGGTCGTTGACCTGGATGTCGTAGGTGACCGTCTCTCCGGGCCGGTAGCTCTCGACCCGGTCCGACTCCACGGAGACGTCCAAGAGCTTCTCCGCGGTGGAGACCTGGAGGTTCGTGTAGCCGAGCTTGAACTGTGGCAGCGGGCTGTCCTCCGCCACGCCCTTCACGAGCATGACCGATACGTAGACGTTCGGAGCGTAGTCGGACTCGATGGGCAGAAGTACCGTCTCGCTGTTGCCAGGGAGCGTGATGCGCTCCACCTTGCGGATCTTGCCCCGTTCGACCGTCAGCAGGGCCTCGGCGCCGGCGAACGGTGCCGGGATCAGGATCTCCGCCGTGTCCCCGGGCGCGTATTCCTTCTTGTCGGCGACGAGTGTGATGCGGTCGTTGTTCTCCTGTCGCCAGTTGACGAACGCACCGGACCTTGTGGTGATCCAGGCGTATGTCGCGCTCTGGACCTTGTTCCCCGTGCCGTCCGTCGCTTCGGCCACGACGCGGTGCACGCCGCCGGCCTTGGGAGTGAACCGCGCCACCGCCGCGCCGTCGTCTCCGGTTGTGACCGTGACCTGGCTCACCAACGTGTCGGTGAAGTGGCTGGTCCAGTAGAAGCTCCCGTCCTCCCGCTTCTCCTTCACGCTGTACCACGTGCGCTCGGAGAACGATAGCGCCACTGTCTGGTTTGTGACGGTGATGCCCTCGGTATCCACGGTGATCACGTCGAAAGCGTGGGGCTCGCCGACCTCGCCGACGTAGCGTTGGGGCCTCAGACCGATGTAGAAGCTGCCCTTGTGGACCGCGGCGCTGGCCCTGTTCGAGACCGCCTGGTTGTTGATGTCGGCGACCTCCACGTCGATCGTGAACACCTGGCTCAGCGGGAACTCCTCGATGTCGGCGGGGAGCTCGAGGCGCAGGCGCCCGCTGGCATCGAGCGTCGCCTCTCCCTCGCGGACCACCTCGCTCTGCGGGTTGTAGAAGCGTTCCTCGCGGAGGTCGTAGTCGATGAAGTTCCACCAGCCGCTGACCGTCTCCGGCCGGAAGAAGTAGTCGTCGGTCAAGAGCCGCCAGCGTACGGCCGCGTCGGCCACCGGTCCGCCGAAGAAGTAGTTGGCCTGGACGTCCACGACGATCGTCTCGCCCGGCAGGTAGCTGTCGCGGTCGGTCGTCACCTCCACCTCGAACTCGGGTTTGCGGTACGCGGCTACGCGGAAGCCCTGGCCATGCCCGAACTCGGGGTCGTCCTTTGGACCCACATTCATGTCGATGTTGTAGTACCCCAGCGGCGCCACGGGCGACAGCTCGAGCTGGCCGTTGAATGTGCCGTACGGGCTCAGGGCCAGCTCCTCCTCGAGCAGCTCCTTCCCCTGGCTGTCCCGGGCGGTGACGCGGACGGTCTCCACGTCCGGCAGCTCGTAACGCACGTCGTCGTCGCGGCGCAGCACGCCGCGGAAATACACCGTTTGCCCCGGCCGGTAGATGGGGCGGTCGGTGTAAAGGTTGGCGTAGTATGCCTGGTGGTACTGGCTGTAGGGGAAGTTGAAGGCCCACGGGTCGATCCCGTCCTGCCAGCTGCTGAGAACCGCCGCGATGACCCGGCCATTCTCCTCGCTGATCGCGATCAGGGGCCGCCACACGTCCTCCCGCGGCTCGACCGGGCTGCGGAACACACCGTCGGCATCCGTGCGCCCCGCCGCGAGTTCCGTCCCACGGTAGTCGAACAGGGCGATCGGCAGGTCAGCCACGGGTTGTCCGACCTGCAGGTCGGTCGCCCAGACCAATGCGTCCCGATCGGTGAGCTTCAGGGACAGGTTCACGCGGGACACGAAAAGCAGGTGCTTGTCCCACCCCGGGGCAACCACCATGTACGTTCCGGCCTCCAGCTGGCCGTCAGGTGCCCCCGAAAGCGTGGTGGAGACGTAGCGGGTTACGTTGAGGGGGGCGGTGGAGTCCACCGTCCACTCGCGGATCAGGGCCTCCGCCGGCGGAACGAACTTGTCCCACGTTGCCGGGTCAGTCACCGCCAGCTGCAGCAGCCGGCCGCGGTCGAGTTCGTACAGGCGGATTGTGGCCTCGTCTAGGTTGACTGCCCGGGAGTAGAGCACCGGCTGGCGATAACCGTTGAACTGGCTCATCCGGCCCGGTGTGTTGAAAGAGAGTGATGGGTCCAGAGGAGCTACGCTGAAGCGTACTTCGGCGTCCTCGCTCAGAACGTCGCCGTAGCGCGACCGTGAGCCGGCGTGGACCGTCACGGTGTAGGACTCGCTTGCCTTCCAGCTGCCGTAGACGTGTGCCTCGGTGTCATTGTGGCCCAACCACGTGCTCTCGTACGTCAGGGTCGGCTGGATCGTGATCTGCACGCCCTCCGGATCCATTGGGCCGGCGAAGGTGATCGTCAGGTCGTCGTGGCGCAGGCGCTCGCTGTCCTCCGTGCCGTCCGCCGGGTTCGTGCTGACCACCGCTGGCCTGGGGGTCGTCCGGAAGCCCCAGCGGTGTTCGGCTGGCAGCGCTGCCTCACCGGTGGCTGCGCGGGCCCCGGCGGCGATGGCGGCCTCGTACGGCGCGTCGTATTCCAGGGCGGTGCCGGGGGTGAAGACCATGGTTCGGCCCTCCGGCCACTCGAACGTGCCGCCAATGGCCACGTCCTGTCCCTGGGGAGAAAGCCGGAAGGATTGCTCCGCCGATGCGTGGTCCATGGCCTGGTTGAACGTGACCGTCATGGGCTCCGTCGTACCGGCGTAGATCGTGTTCTCCTCCGGGTAGGTCGAGACCACCAGCGGATAAGCGGTCATGAAGCTGAAGGTGACGTCCTCCCCGAGCGCACCGCCCAGGATGTCGGTGAGACCGCCGTAGACTCTGACCGAATACGTCGTCGAGGGCAGCAGGTCCTCAGACGGCTGAAAGAGATAGGTCGACGTGTTCAGCCACTCGCCGGTGCCTTCCACGGTCGGCGCCACGCTCACCGGCGCCGGCAGCTGGGCCTGGTCAGCGATCGCCACGAGCGGCACGACCGGATGGTTGAACTGGACCACTATTCGGGCCTCGTCGCGCGATACCGCGGTGCCCTCTGCGCCGTCCGGCGGCTGGGTGGTGACCACTTCGAGGGGCTCGTCCACCTCGGGGAACACGGCCAACGATGCCAGCCGCGGACCGCTGGGAAGAGGTGTGGGCCGGGCCTTCACGATCGGTACACCTTCGGCCTCGGGCGTCGCGGGCCCCTCCGGGCCCTGCAGGTCGAGCCGGTCGCAGGCAGCGAGGGGCAGGAGTGACCCGATTAGGACGCCGGCAACGAGCAGGCTGCGGACCAGCCGGAAGGAATGGCGCGGCCGGATTACGTTGGGGGATACGGCTCGTCTGCGGTTCATGGTATGGCTTCCTCCTCTAGCACGGTGAAGCGAATCGGCTCGGATTTGACTTCGCCTCTGGCGGCATCGATGCCAACGGCCTGGACCCGGTGTTCGCCCGGGGTGACCGGCCACGCGGTGCGATAAGGTGGCCTTTTCTGTGTTGTCAGCGTCCGGCCGTCGACGAGAAGCGTGACCTCCACCAGCGGCAGGTCGCTCGCCGATCGGGCGGCGACCTCGATCTGCTGAAAGCTCCGCGGCAGCTGCGTCGACAGGGCGAAGGTCGTGTTCGGCGCCGGCTGGACCACCACGAGCCCGGCTGCTCCTGACCGGTTGCCTGTCACGGTCTGGGATCCGGAGCGCTCGGCCCCAATCGGTGCAGCACCACCGAGGCAGGTCTCGGCGGGCGGTTCGGGAACGCCGATCGAGCGCCCCCAGTCGGCTGCGTCCGGCCCCAGCAATCGGAAGACCCGCTCGATACGCGGCCCCCGGCAGCCCTCGGCCCACGCCAGCCCGCTGGCGGCGTCGAGGGCAACCAGCTGGTAGGTCTTGTCTGGCACGGTCGGCTCGGTGCCGCGAATGAAGAGCTCGCGCCGCCGGCGCTTGCACAGAGGTGTGGGCAGGTGGCCGCTGGGACTGCAGACCTCGACCTCGACCAGGCCCTCGGGCCGCGCGAAATCGCGTACGGAGCTACCCTGGTGCGCCACCGTCATGAACTCGTGCCAGATCGGGCCGGCACCGGTGATTCCGGATATGTACTGCATCGGGCTGTTGTCGGCGTTGCCCATCCAGACGCCGGTCGCCAGGTCCGGCGTGTAACCCACCGTCCAGTTGTCCCGGAAGTCCGTAGTGGTGCCGGTCTTCGCCGCTGCCGGGCGGTTGAGGCGCAGCACGCTGTTCTCGCCGAAGGCCGGCAGGCGGGCCTCGTCGTCGGCCAGGATGTCCGTGATCAGATAAGCGACCTGTGGCAACAAAGCCTGCAGGGCGCTACCGGGCTGTCTGTCGCGGCCGACGGTGTCGAGGTCCGCGCGCGCGCGCTCGAAGTCGTCGGCATCCATGACCGCCAGCACGGGTCGCGGGATCACGCGGTGGCCACCGTTGGCCAGCGTGGCGTAAGCCGCGGTGAGCTCAAGCAGCTTCACCTCGCCGCCGCCCAAGGTCAAGGCCAGACCGTACCGATCGCGGTCGGAGAGCGTGGCGATGCCCAGTGCCTCAGCGGTGTCGATCATGGCGTCCGTGCCGATCGCCTCCAGCACCTTGACCGCGACCATGTTCGATGAGGTGGCCAGCGCGCGGCGCAGCGGGATGGGACCATGCCACATCCGGTCGTAGTTCATGGGCCGATAGGGCTCGTTCTCGCGTGTCAGGAAGCTGGTGGGCACGTCGGCGATGACGGTGGCGGGCGTGAACGGCAGCCGTGCTCGACGCGCGGCCGCGGCGGGGATGGCGTCCGACGGCGTGCCGCCCTGCGCGTCCGGCAATCTCGAATCCCGTCGCGGCAACCCCCACCGATCCACGTCGAACGCCGCGGCGTAGGTGACGGGCTTGATCGCGCTCCCCGGCTGGCGGGGGGCCAGCGCGACGTTCACTGCGCCATCGATGGTCTCGTCGAAATAGTCGGCGCTGCCGACCATGGCCAGGATGTCGCCCGTCGGCACGTCCAGGGCGACGAGGGCCGCGTCGCGGGCCCGGTAGTCCGGCTTGCCCGGCTCGTGCTCGTTCAGCTCGGCCATGCGGCGGGCGACGATGGCCTCGGCCCGGCGCTGCAGGTCCAGATCGAGAGAGGTGACGACGTGCAGGCCGCCGCGGTTGACCTTTTCGGCGCCGTACCGGCCCTCCAGGAGGTTGCGCACGTAGGTGACGAAATGGGGTGCCTCCAATGGCACCTGGCCGCCGGTGAGGTGCAGCGATTCCGAGCGTGCGAGCTCGGCCTCGTCCGCGGTGATGAAGCCGGAGCGGGTCATCAGGCCGAGCACCACCGCCTGCCGCGCGCGGGCGGCGTCCAGGTCGACCAGCGGGTTGTAAGCCGATGGGGACTGAATGAGCCCGGTCAGGAGCGCGCTCTCGGCCAGGTCGAGCTCGCGGGCCGGTTTGCCGAAGTAGGTCTGGCTGGCGGCCTCGATCCCGTATGCCAGCTGGCCAAAGTACACTTCGTTCAGGTACATCTCTAGGATCCGGTCCTTCGGGTAGGCGCGCGTGATCCGCACCGCCAGGATCATCTCACGTGCCTTGCGCGGGAAGCTCCGTGCGCGCCGCTCCTCCGCGGAGAGCAGGACCTGTCGGGCCAACTGCTGGGTGATCGTGCTGCCGCCCGACACTATGCGCCGCTGCCGGGCCATCTGGAGCGCGGCCCGGGCGATCCCGCGCGGCTCTATGCCGCGGTTTCCGTAGAAGCTAGCGTCCTCGACGGCGATGACCGCTTGCGTCACGTGTAGGGGTAGCTCACTAGTGCGCACGCGGGTACGCCGGCCGGCGCGCGGGTCCAGCACCTCGTACAGCAGCCGGCCGTGCCGATCGTAGATCTTCGTTGCGTCCGGCGAGCTCCGGCTGACGAGCTCCGCCGGTGCGGGCAGGTCAGCGGCCAGCAGCCAGACACCGACCGTGAGACCGGCGAGAACGGAGGCGGCGACAGCCAGTGACGTGCGCTTCATCGTGGTGACGTATGATACATCCTCTGGTGGTCGCAAGACAGCCGATTGAGCGCCGACTGGGCGTCGCTCGACCGCTGCCTGGGGAGCGAGATTCCGGCAGGCCGCCGTCGGACCCTGTCAGACTGTGCGTTCGTGCCGGCGATGCCGGGCCTTGGTGACCTCGGCCGCCGCGGCCGGTGCAAAGGCGAGGGCCAGAATCGGGATCCATGTCGAGGTCTCCAGCGGCACCGTCTGGAACAGCCGGGACAGACCTGGGATGTAGATCACGATCCACAGCAGCACGAAGCTGCTCGCCGTGGCCAGGACCATCCAGCGATTCGAGAGGATTCCCATCCGGAATATGGACCGCCACTGCGAGCGAGAGGTGAAGGCGCGGAAGAGCTCGGCCGTCACCAACGTGGCGAAGGCCACTGTCTGGGCGAAGCGGATGGTCTCCGGGCCGTTGTAGGCCCACACGAAGGCCACGAGCGTGGCCGTGGCATCGATAACCGACTGCACCCCGATCAGCGGCCAGAGGTCGCGCGAGAGGACCGCCTCGGTGGGGTCGCGGGGAGGGCGCTCCATGACGTCCGGCTCCGCCGCCTCCAGACCGAGCGCCAGTGCCGGCAGGCCGTCGGTGACCAGGTTGAGCCACAGGAGGTGGATGGGCAGGAGCGGCGCCTGGCCGGTATCCCCGGCGAGTCCGAGGAGCATGGCAACGAAGATGATCAGGATCTCGCCGATGTTGCAGCTGAGGAGGTAGAACACGAACTTGCGGATGTTGTTGTAGATCGTGCGGCCCTCCTCCACCGCAGCCACGATGGAGGCGAAATTGTCGTCGGTCAGCACCATATCGGCCGTCTCACGGCTCACGTCGGTGCCGGTGATCCCCATCGCCACGCCGATGTGGGCTCGCTTCAGCGCGGGGGCGTCGTTCACACCGTCACCCGTCATGGCCACGATCTGACCGCGCTCCTTCAGCGCTTCCACGATGCGCACCTTGTGCTCGGGGGACACCCGGGCAAAGACGTCGATTTCGTCGATTTGCGCGTCGAGTTCGCTGTCAGTCATGCGGTCGAGCTCGCTGCCGGTTACCGCCCGGCCCTGGGGCTGCATGAGGCCGACGGCCCGCGCGATGGCCACGCCCGTGTTCGGATAGTCGCCCGTGATCATCACCGAGCGCACACCGGCCCGGCGCGCCCGGGCCACTGCGTCCTTTACCTCCGGCCGTGGTGGATCGATCATCCCCAACAGACCGAGGATCGTCAGGTCCTGCTCGATCTGGGCCGCATCCGGCTCCTCGGGGACTTCGTCGAGCACGCGGAACGCCACGCCGAGAACGCGCAGCGCCCGCCCGGCCATCGAGTCGTTGGCGGCAACGACCCGCTCACGCATCGCATCGTCCAGCGGTACCGCCCGCCCTTCGTGCTGGAAATGCGTGGCTAGATCCAGGATCACGTCCGGCGCACCCTTCACGAGCGCGATCACACCGCCGGGCTCCAGCCCCGGGATCGGGAGCGTGATGCCCTCACCGACCTGATGGATCGTCGTCATGCGCTTGCGCTCGCTCTCGAAGGGAACCTCGGAGACACGCGGCAGGCTGCTTGCGAGCGCATCGCGGTCCAGCCCGGCGCGGGCGGAGAAGGCCACGAGCGCTCCCTCAGTGGGATCTCCGACGAGGTGCCATCCGTCCCCGACCGGCTCAATCACGGCGTCGCTGGCCAGCGTCGCCGCCATCGCCAGGAGCTGCAGGTCGGGATCGGACGTTGGGTCGAAGGGCTCGTCGTCGAGCGTGACCTGGCCCAGGGGCGCGTAGCCCTCGCCCCGCACCTCGAGCGTCCTGCCCTCCAGCTCGGCCTGAACGACGACCATCTCGTTCTGTGTCAGCGTTCCGGTCTTGTCGGAGCAGATGATCGTTGCGCTGCCGAGCGTTTCCACCGCCGGTAGGCGGCGGATCAAGGCGTGGCGCCGCACCATGCGCTGCATGCCGATTGCCAGGGCGATCGTGACGACCGCGGGCAGGCCCTCCGGCACGGCCGCGATGGCCAGCGCCACCGCGATCATGAACAGGTCCAGCACGAGCTCGCCGTAAGTGGCGATGTATGCGGTTGGCTCGCTCCACAGCAACGTGATCCTGGTGTCGCGGGTGAGCCCCACGGCAAACACGATGGTGCACACGACGAGCGTGATAATCCCGAGGGTCCGACCCAGCCCTTCGAGCCGTCGTTGGAGCGGCGTGTCCTCCTGCTCGTAGGTCTGAAGCAGCTCCGCGATCCGCCCGATCGCCGAGTCCATACCTGTGGCGGTGACGACCCCCAGCCCCCGGCCGTAGGCCACGACCGTACCGCCGTACGCCAAGTTGCGCCGGTCGCCCAGCGGGGCGTCCGGTGGAAACGTCGCCTCGGCATGTTGCCGTACCGGCACGCTCTCGCCGGTGAGCGTGGACTCATCGAACCGCAAGTTCACCGCTTCGAGCAGGCGCAGGTCGGCCGGTACGTAGTTGCCGGTCTCCAGGACGACCACATCGCCCGGAACTACGTCACGGGCAGGGACGGTCAGGTGCAGACCATCGCGGATCACCATGGCGTCGGGTGCGGCCATTGCCTGCAAGGCGCGCAGGGCGTTCTCGGCACGATGCTCCTGAATGACCCCGATGACGGCGTTCAGGATGACGATGGAAACGATGGCGGCGGCATCGACGTATCCCTCGCCGTGGACATAGCCCACGACAGCGGCGACGGCGGCAGCCGCCATGAGGAGCCAGATCAGGAAGTCGTTGAACTGACGCGCGAACATGGCTACCACCCCCGGGCGGGGTGCCTCGAGCAGGGCGTTGGGGCCGACCTGGGCCAGCCGTCGCCGGGCCTCCTCTTCGCCCAGTCCCAACTCCGCATCTGAGCCCAGGGCGGCAAGCACCTCGGCGCCCGTTCGGGCGTGGGGAGCCTCGATCCTCAGCCCGTTGTCGCTAACAGGGAACCGCGTTTTTGAGGCCACGGTGGGGAGGTGCTCTTCGCCTCAGGCCTTTTCGGCCGCCTCGGATTCGATGGCTTCGCCTGCTGAGTGGCCGTCGCGTGCCGGCACTCCCTCACCGCGGATAAAGGTCTCGGTCAACTCTCGGGCTACGTCGTCCGGATGCTGCACTGGCGGGCTCTTCATCAGGTAGGCTGCTGGGCCTTCAAGCGTGCCGGAGAGGCCGCGATCCAGGCCCAGCTTCGCCAGTCGGACGGCGTCGATGACCACGCCGGCGGAGTTCGGGCTGTCCCAGACCTCGAGCTTCATCTCGATGTTCAAGGGCACATCCCCAAATGTGCGCCCCTCGAGCCGGATGTGCGCCCATTTGCGGTCCGTCAGCCACGGGATGTAGTCGCTGGGGCCGATGTAGACGTCGTCGGGGTCCACCTCGTAGTGCAGCTGGCTCGTTACGGCGTTCGTCTTGGAGATCTTCTTGGACTCGAGCCGGGCACGTTCGAGCATGTTGTAGAAGTCCATGTTGCCGCCCACGTTGAGCTGGCTCGTCCTCTCCAGGCGCACGCCGCGATCGTTGAACAGGTTCGTGAGCACGCGGTGGACGATGGTGGCGCCGACCTGGCTCTTGATGTCATCGCCGATCATGGGCAGGTTGTGGCGGATGAAGCGCTCCTGCCAGTAGTTTTCCCGCGCGATGAATACCGGTATGCAGTTCACGAAAGCACATCCGGCGTCCAGAATCCGCTCCACGTACCACTTCGTGGCCATCTCGCTGCCCACCGGTAGGTATGAAACCACGACGTCCGTTTCCGTCTCGCGCAGAATCTCCGCCACGCGACTCGTCTGCCCGGGCGCTACTTTGATCTTCTGCTTGAGGTATATACCCAGGCCGTCGTGCGTCATTCCGCGCGCGACGGTGACATCGAGGTTGGGCACGTCGGCGAACTTGATGGTGTTGTTCTGACCGGCCCAGATGGCCTCGCTCAGATCGAGGCCGACCTTCTCAATGTCGATATCGAAGGCTGCGGAGAACTCGATGTCCCGGACTTGGTAGCCCCCCAGATCGACGTGCATCAGCCCGGGTACGGTATCGGACGGCTTGGCGTCACGGTAATACTGGACGCCCTGCACCAGAGACGAGGCGCAGTTGCCCACGCCGATGATGGCCACGCGCACGTTGTCGCTCACTGTGGTAATCCTCTTTTCAATGTCTGTCGTATCGCCACGATCACCTGAAAGTTGGCCGCGGGCGGGAACCTCCCCCGCGCCTCTGGCGTGCTCTTCCCGAGGCCCTTCGATTGTCACCAAGAGCTGTTGGCGTAGGATCACCCTGACTGATAGCTGACAGCCGATAGCTGATAGCCCAAGCCAGACCAGTCGGACGATTCCTTGACAAACCTACTTGCCGCCGTCCTCGAACGACGTCGCGTCCGGCTTGCGTATCAGCGACTCGTCCCGGTAGCGCTCCCCAACTTCAACGAGCATCACCGGAATACCATCGGTGATCGGGTACCGGTAGCCGTTCCGCTGGTTGACCAGCCACTTGCCATCGATCAGCTCAAGCGGTCCCTTGTCCAACGGGCAGACCAGGCGCTCGAGCAGTTCAGGGTTGACCTCTCCGCCGAGCGAGCTCTCGTCTATCGCGTAGGGGTCGTCATCCACGTCGCCCGAGAAGCTGAAGGGCTCGCTCCCCACACCCTCCGGCGAGCCCTCGAAGAGCTTGAGGCCGCGTATGGCAACGGCGACCGCTCCGACGAGCGCGCCGATCTTCAGGAGTCTCCTCAGGAACCTCGTCATTCTATCCTCCCGCGCCGGTGGCGCACCGCAGCAACGCGCACCATTGTATCCGCCGGCCGCTGACTATGCAAAGCGCGGCATGGGTGCACGACCGCCTTCCTAGCTCCCAGCTCCCCATGTGATGGCTCGATAGCGGAACGCCGCTGGGTTCCCCACACCCACCGTCCATATTGCGCGTCAGAGTCGGGGCGCAGCTCCCTGTGACGCACGCCCGGCTCACTGAGAAATGCTCAGGTGCAGCTCGGGCATCGATCGCGGGACCAAGTCGAGGTCCGCCGCCGTGTCCAGGTCCACGGCCAGGCCCGGGGTGCGGACGACCTGGACGTCGAGGCCTCGTCGCGACGCCTGGGCGAGGTGGCGGCGGAAGCTGTCGGGCCCGAACTGGTAGGCGAAAACCGGCGGGGCAACAGCGATGGCATTCGTGCCCACGCCGAGCCGGTCCGGGGCGATGACGAACGTTCCGGCTCGGGCCCGCCGCACGAGCATC
>CAYYVH010000038.1:0-20318 GCA_964475075.1 uncultured Anaerolineales bacterium
GGTCCGCGCCACGGCCGGCGCAGTCGCCCACGTTGTCACCCACCAGGTCGGCCACCACCGCCGGGTTGCGGGGATCGTCCTCAGGGATCCCCTGTTCGAGCTTGCCCACCAGATCGGCCCCAACGTCCGCCGCCTTGGTGAAAATCCCGCCGCCGAGCTGGGCGAAGAGAGCCACGAAGCTGGCGCCAAAGCCTAGGCCGACGATCAAGAACGGCGCCACCGCAACCCAATCCCCTCCACCCACGAAGAAGCGCCCAAAGATCTCGAACAGCCCCCAGACGCCCAACAGCGACAGGGCCACGACGAGGAAGCCCGAGACCGCACCGCCACGCAGCGCCACGGTCAGGGCAGGCGACACGCCGCCCTGCGCCGCGGCCGCCGCTCGCAGGTTCGACCTCACAGCCACCCACATGCCGATCACGCCGGAGAGCGCCGACAGCGCCGCCCCGATCAGGAAGGCGATTCCGACAAACACGCCCATCATCGTCGGCGTCACGTTCTCTGCTTCAGGGTACTTGTCGAACACACCGATTACCGCGGCCAGGATCACGGCCGTCACCACGGCGAAGACCATGATCGTTGTGTACTGGCGCCGGATGAAAGCCACCGCACCCTCGTAGATGACCTCTCCGACGGCCTGCATCTTCGCCGGACCGGTGCCGCGGCCGAGCACGTCCCGCGCCAGCCAGTAGGCGAATCCGAAGGCGACCAGAATGGCGGCGGGCATCACCCAAGGCAGATAGACTGCTGGGCCCTGCATATAGCTCCTCCCATGTGCACGGTGGAATGTCCCAGACGGGTCAGCAAAAGGCCCGGCCACCCAGTACGGGAAGTCGGGCCGCCGATGACGAAAACGGGGCGATTATAGCACACGCGTTGCGGTTAGTCAGCTCATGTGCCCGAGCTCTCGCGGGCGTGCTTCTGGGTGACCTTCCAGAGCTCGGAGTGCTGTAGCAGCTGAACGGCGTTCTCGCGGGCAATGTTGGTGGGGCTGCCCAACATGAGGGTGAGCTCAGCCACGCGGCTCCCCTCCACCACGGGGACTACCTCGGCCGTGGTGCGCTCGTCGACGACGGCCTTGCGCACGCAGAAGTGGGTGTCGGCGAAGGCGGCCACCTGGGGCAGATGGGTCACACACAGTACCTGGTGACGCTCGGCCACCCCCCACAGCTTCTGACCCACGATGGCGCCAATGCGGCCACCGATCCCGGCGTCTATCTCGTCGAAGATCAGCGAGGGCGTCGGGTCAGCCACCGTCAGAATGCTCTTGAGCGCCAGCATGAGCCGGGCTGTCTCGCCACCCGATGCCACCCGCACGAGCGGACGGGGCGGCTCGCCAGGATTAGTGGACACCAGGAAGGCCACCCGGTCGATGCCAGTGGCGCCAAAAGCAAGCTGCTCACCGCCAACCGGCACGCCCTCGGGATCGGGCCTACGCTCCAGCGAGACCTCGAAGCGGCTGCCAGGCATCCCCAGCTCCTCCAATTCCACTTCCACCGCCCTCGCCAGCTGCTGCCCCGCCCCCCGGCGCCGCTCCGAAACCTCCGCTGCCAGACCGCCTATCTCCAGCCGAAGTTGCTCGCGCTCGGCGGCGAGGGTCCCCAAGCGCTCCTCGGCACTCGACAACGACGCCAGCTCGTCCGATGCCCGCTCGGCGTACGCCAGCACGGCCGGGATGTCGGGCCCGAACTTGCGCTTCAGATCGGCGATCAGCCCCAGTCGTTCTTCGACCTCCTCCAACCGCTCCGCGCTGAAATCCAACCCATCGCGGTAGGCCAAGAGTCGCGAGGCGACGCCGCCCAGCACTTCCGCGGTGTCGGCCGCCCCATCGCGCAGATCCCTCAGGCTGGAGTCGATCTGAACCAGCCGCTCGAGGTTCTCCAGGGCCGTGTCGATTAGGTCCAGCGCAGCAAACCGGTCCGCCTCGCCGCTGCGGAGTGCCGTGTAGGCCCTGTCGGCCAATGTGGCCAGTCGCTCCGAGTTGGCCAGACGCGTGCGCTCCGCAAGCAGATCGGCCTCTTCCTCGACGGACGGACGAGCCGTCTCGATCTCATCCACCTGGAAGGCCAGCAACTCCGCCCGGCGCACCAGCTCCGCCTCGTCACGCTGGAGCCGACCCATCTCCGCGGTGACCTCCCTAACACGCGCAACCAGCTTGGCCAGATCGGCGCGCTCCCGCTCGAGCCTGGCGTAGCGATCCAAGAGCTCCACGTGCTCGGCCTCCCGCTTCAGGGACACGTGCTCGCTCTGACCATGGATGTCCACCAACAGTGCGCCAAGCTCGGAGAGTGCCCTAACCGGCACCGCCCGCCCGTTCACGCGGGCCGTCGACCGGCCGGTGGCATGTATCTCGCGGCGGAGAATGAGCTCGGGCTCGCTCGCCACGCCGTACTGCAACAGTGTGGGCTCGATACGGTCCGCGATGTCGCCCACGTCGAACACCGCCTCGACCTGGGCCCGCTCGGCCCCCGCGCGGATGATCTCGCTGTCGGCGCGCTCGCCGAGGATCTGGGCCACCGCATCGACGATAATGGACTTGCCTGCGCCGGTCTCACCGGTCAGCACGTTGAAACCCGGTGCGAAGCGGACATGGAGATGGTCGATGATCGCGAAATCGCGCACGTCCAGCTCAAGCAACATGGCTCGACCAGTCCTAACACCTCTACAGAACGCGGTTCATCATCGATGCCGACGGAGGTCGTGACTCCCACGGGCAGTCGTGTCGTCGCGCGCCTCGAACAAACGTGCTAATTCTACCTGCTCCCAGAACGACCGTCCAGTTCCGCTATCGGAGACGCGATGCTGCCGCACCCACCCCAATGATAAGGTAGATCAACACACCTGGGTTGAGGAATAGGCTCAAGGCGCCAACGAGAGAACCAGCGTTGATCCCTCTGGGGAACGCTAGTACGACTCCGGCTGCCGCCACGCCCAGCACCATGGTGACACCGGTGACGATCTGCAGCCCTCGGCCGCGTTTACGGCCTGCGGCCAGGCTGACCGCCTCCGCAATGGCCGCACCGGCGGCCGCCCCCACGAACAGCGCCACGAACCAGAAACCACCCATCAGGCTCAGAACCAGCCCAGCGAAGGTGCTGGCAGCCAACCCCACGACGCCGGCCGCGAGATACCTCGCCAGCGTGATATTGTAGATCGGGGATCGCAGCTCCCGCACGCATTCCTTGCACCTGAGACCGACCGGGTGTTTGACCGCGCACGCGGTGCACATGGGGCGGCCGCAGCGATTGCAGCGCAGCAGCGTCTCCCTATCGGGGTGCCACGTGCATGTGAGCGTAGATGCGTCCTCCTCGCGAACGAGAACCGCCTGCCCGTACTTCTCCGCCAAGCGCTCAAGGCCGGCCTGCGCCTCCGTGTCGCCGGGCCGCAGCTCCAGCACGCGCTCGAAGTACTCACGCTTCACCGGCGGGTTCTGCTCCACCCCGGCCAGCCAGAGCCAGGCATCGGCGTTGTCGGGCTCACGCCGCGTGATCTCCGTCAGGTAGGCGCGCGCTTCGTCGGCTTCGCCAACCCGCACCGCCGCGACACCGCGGCGCATCAGCTCGTCGGCGTCCAGCGCATCCAGATCGCGACGTTGGGTCACCATCGGTGCAACCGCTCGAAAAGCGTCCCGAAGAACTGCTCCGACGGGCAGAGCCGCAGCAACCGGACACGGTGCGGGCCGGCCTCGACGTGGATCGAATCTCCTTCGGCCATGGAGTGGTGGATCTGGCCGTCAATGGAGAGCGTGGCCTCATCGCCAACCTCCACCGTGGCATCCACCACCGAGTCGACCGGGAGCACGATCGCCCGTACCGGCATGGGATGAGACATGACGGGCGTGACCAGCACCGCATCCATTTGCGGTGCCACCACCGGACCGCCGGCAGACAAGGAATAGGCCGTGGAGCCAGTGGGTGTGGCCACCAACAGACCGTCGGCCGTCAGCCGGGCCAACGGCACGCCGTCAACAGCCGTGCGGAGGCGGATCGCCCGCGGAATCCGACCGCGACCGACGAATACGTCGTTCACGGCGTCGATCGGGCCGAGGTGACGGCCGTCTCTGTCGACTGTACAGCGCAGCATCAAGCGCGCATCGATCCATCCCTCGCCACTCAGCACCTCGGGCACCCGCTCCATTACGTCCTCGGGGACGAGCTCGGCCAGGAAGCCCAACTGCCCGAAGTTGACTCCCAGCAGCGGCACGCCGTGCTCGGCCGCCAACCTGGCCATGCGCACGAGGGTACCGTCGCCTCCCATCGTGATCACCCAATCCAGCGTGGCCAGCCGCTCACCGACGCCCGCTTCGTCCCACGCGCTGAGCAGCGCCGTCTCGGCACCCCGGGCCTCCAGCACAGCGATCAGCTGGTGCGCAAGCTCCTGCGAGGCCCTAATCCTGGGGTGAAAAAGCACCCCGACGCGTCGACGGTCCGCGTGGACCGTCGACAGTCGGCTCACCGTCTGGCGTAACACCACATCACAGCTCCCATGATCACGGTCAGGCCACTCACGAGCAGCCCGAATATAACCGCATTGGGCCGATAGGTCCATTCGACCGTCCACCGCCCTGCCGGCAGTTGCACCGCAGCCAGCGCCGTGTAGGCCAGCTCGACCTCGGGCTTGATCTCCGCGCCGTCTGCATTCCGCGCCCGGGCCCGCCAACCTGGATCATAGGCTGTCGAGAGGACCAGAACTCCGGGATGCCTCAGCGTCGCCTCCACGGTGGCGTGCCCCGGGGTGAGAGCGACCAGCCGGGCCTCTCCTCCGGGAGCGTCCTCCGCCGATCCCGGAGTGCCCTTCGCATTGTACCCCGCTGCGTCGCCAGCGCCCCATGGGGATTCGGGGGCCAGGATGGCCGTTTCCAGCGGATCGAAATCCGGCGCCGGATACCACCTGCGCCCAGCACGCTCGATCTGCCCAGGTACCCACGCCGGGGGCACGGGCAGCTCAACCCGATACAGGGCCGTCTCCCCAGACCGGACGAGCTCGGTCAGCGGCGCAGTTGGCTCGAACGCCCGTGTTGTCACGACGTAGCGCACGCCCAGGAGCCGCCACCACGTCAGCTCCGGCAGTGCATCCTCCAGATCACGGGTCCAAACCAGCTGCAGTGGGCTGTCGCCGGTCACATCGAAAAGGCCGAACACGCTGGCCGCGTTGGGACCACCGGGCAGGAGGGCCTCACTGGAGACCCGACCATCGCGCGCCAACGGCGCGAGCGCCTCGACGATCGGTCCGGGCTCGTACACCGGCACGCGGGGAGAGAGGACCCGGCCGTGGTTCACGCTGAACAGGTCCAGGATCGTCAGAACGACGAGCGACGCACCGAGGCCGCGCGGGCCTAGCCGGCCGGCGACCCGAAGGCCCAAGGCCAATGCGGCAAGCACGGCCACCATGGCCGTAAAGGCCAGCGCATCGGCCAGCGCAGCCGCACCACCTTCGGCCGGGAGGGCTACCCCTGTCGCCCCACCGAGCGCGGCCAACGCGGATGGGCGAGCCACTCCCGCCGCCGCCAGCGCACCGGCAACAGCGGCCAGGCTCGCCGCCACGCCCGTCGCGCGGCGCACATGGACCGGCGAGCGCTCCATGAGCTCACCCAGCCCGAGTCCGGCCGCCACTGCCAGTGACAGGCTCACCACGACCGCCATGCGCTCTTGGTGACGGAAGAGTCCCGTGGCCGGCGCAATCCGAAGCAGGAGCGGGAAGAGGGGACCGTTGCCCCCCAGGGCGATCAGCCAGGACACGAATGCCAAGCCCAGCCAATAACGAACCGGGCGCGCAGCGCCTGCGCTCCAGGCTGCCAGGATCAGTGCCGGGACGCCGACATACAGGGGCGACCACTCGCTAACCACGCCCGGAGCCACCAGCTGGACTGCATCGCCGATGGGGAAGCCGGCGAGGAGCTCGTCCGGATTGAAGCGCGGGCCGGCGTGCCGCATCAGCTCTAGCGACGGCAGCCACTGCGCAGCTGCCAGCCCACACGCGACGACGAGCCAGATCGCGCACAGTACGAGCGCCCGTGGCGCGGGCACGTGCTCCGACACGGATCGCCAAGCCACCCAGCCCAGACCAGCCCAGAGCCCATACATGGCCGTCTGCGGGTGACCCGCCAGAGCCGTAAATGCAGTAGCCACGGCGGCAACCAACGCCCAGCGTGCCGCCGAGCGCCAGTCTGTCGTAGCGGAATCCAGAGCACCCGTCAGCGCCCACAGGACCACCGGGATCCAAACGGCAGTGTCCAGCACCGCCAGCTGCTCCACCGGGTAGCCAGTCAGATAACCACCGAAGCCGAATGTCAGACCAGCCAGGAACGCCGCCACGCCGGGCGCGCCCAAGCGCCGCACGAGGAGATAGGTGAACCAGCAACCCAACGCCAGATGGCCGACCACTTCGAGCTCAACGCTCCATAAGGGCAGCACCCGCCCACCGAGCGCCAACGGTATCTGCAGCCACCGCCAAGGGTAGAGCACCGCCTGCTGTGGATCGGCCCACGCCGGTGTGCCGCCGTACTGGTGGGGATTCCACAGCGGCACGTGCGCGGACCCCCACGCTCCGGCCACAAAGGCGCGATAAGGATAGAACTGCCGCAGGAAGTCCCCGTCGGGCGCACCGATCATCATCCGGTCTGCGGGGAAGCTTGTCCACAGCGGCCAGAGGAAAAGGAAAGCGAGGGCAAGGTACGCCAGCAGCACGCGGGCGGGGCCGGCAAACCGGTCTGTTAGGCGCGCCATGCGTGAATTATAGCAAACCGCGGTGCCCCGAATAGCACCGGCACGGACGCTACTCCCTGCCAGAGCTGGCCGGGAGGCCCCACCGACAGGTATACTGTGTGGCCATGAACGCGCACATCCTGACGCTTGCCATCCTCACCATCCTGCTGTCCGCAAGTCTGCTCTCAGCACGCGGAAGCGCGCTCGACACGGCCCTGCTCGAGGCCATCAACGGCCGGCCGCTGCCTGCGCCGATCGAGATCCTGGTCAGGCTCATCAGCCACCTGGGCCTGCTGCCCACGAACGTCCTGATCTGGGCAATCGTGTGGTACGCCGCGGACCGGCCGGCGGGGCTGGTGGGGGGATCGGGTCTGGTGGTCGCCTGGGGCCTCTGCCGACTGGGCAAGGCGGCCACCGGGCGCTTACGGCCCTATCAGGTCATCCCGGCGGCGCGGTTGGTGGGTCTCGAGCCGAGCGGGTCCTCCTTCCCTTCCAGTCACGCCGCCATGTCGGTCTACACCGCCGTGACCCTCAGCCAACTGATGGGGTGGAGTGGGGCGCAGACCTTTGTTGCCTACTTCTTGGCTGTCGTCGTCTGTTACGCTCGGATCTACCTCGGCGCGCACTATCCGCGAGACGTGCTCGCCGGTGCGGTCATCGGGCTGGCGGCCGCCCTGGGCACCGTGGCTGCGAGGCACCGTTTTGGCCCGACGTCTTGACAAAACGCGTTGGGCCGAAGCGAACGCTTCGCCCCCGCCATACGATGCCTGGATGACGAAGATTCAAGGATACCCCCGCCGTGCCACCTCCGTGCCGTCGTCGTCCCGTATTACGGCCTCATCGCTGTTGTTGTCCCAAACTGGATCGGTGCGCTTCCAGTAGAGGTCCGCCGTGTGGCCGTCGGTGGTGTCGTCGCCGTCCTTGGTCCACACCCGTAGGAAGTCGTCCGGGGCTAGCGTGAAAGGCGGGAAGACGAAGCTGTTCGTCTCCCGGTCCTCGAGCGTCCAGCCGCCCACGGCGACCGGTACCGTACCGTAGTTGCGGATCCGCAACGACTCGAACTCCAGCTCGTCGCAGGTCGGTTGGTTGAAGTTTTCCTGGCCTGGGTGGGCGCGGATCGGGTACTCGATGCGGACGTCGGCGCCGGGCGGCACGGGATCCCGCGGCCCGTCCACACGGTTCGCCGCTGCCCGACAGACCACGAGCCGGACGTTGTCCAGAAACAGTGCGGATGGCCCGCCGTCCCCGTCGTTGAAGACGTCCGCTGAAAGACGCAACGGCCCGACGTAGGGCCACTGGGATCCTGGAGCACCCAGATCGACGGCCACCCGCTCCCACGCCGCCGTCGACAGACCGGGCTGCCAGTAGAGGAGCTTCAGCGGCCGGCCCTCGCCGTCGCGCAGAGCCAACATCTGCCAGTCGCCGCCGTCGGTTTCCTGGGACAGGGCGCGCACGTCGAACCGAACGGTGGCTGTGACGAATCGCTCGCTGAGGAGTACCTCCTGCACTGCCCACGCCCACGAAGGACCCAGGTCGGCCAACGGTGTGGTCAGCCCGACCCGCAGGCTGTAATCTCCGCCCTCGGGCCCGAGTTCCGCCCCACTGACCTGTGGCTCGGCCGGACCCGTCGGACCGACCTCCCAGCCGGCCGGATCCCCCGTCTCGAAATCACCGTTCGACGCCAGATCGCGACACCGCTCATCGAGAGTCGCCGTCGGGGTCGGGGTGGCCGTGTCGGCCGGCGTGGGAGTGGCCGTCTCCATCGGGAGCGAAGTGCTCGTTGGCGACGGTATGATGTCAGTCGGATAGCCTTCAAGTGGGGTTGCAGTTGGAGTGATTTCCGACGGCACCGTCGGCGTCGTGGTCGGCTCGCGCTGAGCGTGCCGCTGCACCGTCAGCGGCAGGAACGCCCGCACATCGACGACTGCCGTACTCGTCGGTGTCGCCGATGGCGTGGTCGGGGACGGAGTGACGGTGATTGTCGTCGGCGACGGTGTCATAGTTGGCTCCGTCTCGTCTACGACCTCCAAGCGGGCATCGTCCCAGTAGGTGTCATTGTGCTTCACGGGCCAGATGGGGTTACCCCGAGTGTAGACGGTGACCTGGTCACCCTCTGCCTCGGCCTCCAAGCTCAGAGGGAACCACCGATCGTAGGCCTCGAAGACGATGGGGTCCGACCACTTCACCGTATCGGGCGGCATTGCGCCCAGGCGCTGGGGCGCAGCCCCGCCGGTCTCGATGCCGACCTGGACGCGATAGGTGCCGTGGGAGTTGGGGCTGTCATGCCGACACGGCGTGCGCGGCGAGATGCATGGGTCGTCGCAGTCGCTGGTCCAGGCCTGCACCCAGATGCTGAAGCGCAGTCGCTCACCCGGCGTGACCTGCACTTGTTGATAGATACCCGCGTCGTGAGTGGCACTGAACGTGAAGAACTTCTGCACATTGACACCGTGGAACACGCGCAGGCTGAACCCGTGCACTCCACCGTCCGGTCGCAGGCGCGCGTAGGGCTCATCCTTGAACTCAGGCCGCACCTGGCTTTCATCGAACCAAGGCGTCCAACCATCGCCCACGACGAGCTCCGAGCTTCCGTGGAGGCTGAAGGGGCCCTCGAAACCCGGGTTGACAAGTAGGTTGCCCACCCGCAGGTCGGCGGGCGCTCGGCGCGCAGCTAGGGCACGCTCCCGTGGGTATTCCACCAACCCCGGCGTGGCCGAGAAACCGAACCGGTGCGGAACCGACCGCAGCGCGGCGGGCGCCACGATGAATCCGACAGCCATCACCCCGACAAGTAGGCGCGATCCCATTGGCGGCTCCTCGTTCAATACTCAGCCCGGACGGGGCACCGATTTGCCCGGTAACTGGCCGAATACCGGGCGACACCCCCTCGGCGGCCAAACGGTCGAAACTCAGCGCCGTTCAGACGTAACGTTTTATTCACTACGGCGTCTTATATAGTAAGTCTGATTTGAATCGGTTGAAGGTCGTTCTTTTTGGAGGCGTTGCGATGACAACAGGACTGATCATCTTCACAGTGATGTTGCTGTTGGTGTGGTGTGACACATTGGGCGTCTCCCCCCGCCGCTAGCCGCAAACGGGATTGGGCGCCCGTTGGCTTGCGGCGAGGAACTCCTTCTCCTCCTTTGCACAGTGTCGCCGAGCGTTCGCGCTCGGCGATACTGTTTTTAACGAACTGGCTACGATGCCATCATGCGCGACGTTTGGCCATCGGTCAAGGATGGGCTGGTCACCGGAGCCGTACTCGCCGGGCTGCTGACGCTGCCCTGCCCCCTTCTGGGCCGGCCACTGGGCGAGTGTGGCGGGTGGATCTTCCAGATCGGTGCCCTGCTCGCCTTACTTTCCGCGGTGTGGACAATCATCGGGTACGACAGCCCACCCGGCCTGGTGGGCCTGTGGTCGGGAAAGGTCGAGGTCTATCCGACCGCCAACGAGGACAGCCTTTGGCTCGACCGGTTCATCTGCCCCCGAAACGTCTGGCTCGTGGCCGGCATGCTCATGACCCTGATCGCCTTCCTTCCACCCTTCCTTGGGCTATGACCTTCCGCCTAAACCGCGGCCGGCGTCTCAACCGGACACCGCCCGCCGCCTTTGTTCGAGCAATCCTCGCCACGCGGGATCATCCAGCGGCGGCGTGCTGAACAAGAGCGCGTCCTCACCGTTGTCCGAGTAGTACCCTTGGCGGAAGCCCGTTTGCACAAGACCGTACTTGTTGTACAGCCGCCGGGCAGCCGTGTTGGTGGCACGCACCTCCAAGGTCACGAGCGTCACGCCACGACTCAATGCCAAGTCGATCAGGCGCAACAACAACCTCTCGCCGATTCTCCGCCGCCGTAGGCCGGGGTGCACCGCGATTGTCGAGACATGCGCACTGTCGTTCCTCACCCACGTGCCCGCATAGCCCACCACCTCGTGGCCGTGCCAGCGACGGCGCCAGGACGCCGGCGGAGCGTCGTCCAGCCTCAGACGGGCCACGAAATAGGCTGCGTTCGGGTTCACTTCGATCTCGTGGCGGTACGCCTCGACAGGCCAGGGCGCCTGGAACGACAGCTGCTCGATCTCCGCCACGGCCGGCAGATGCTCGAGGCGCATGCGCTCGATCACCAGGTCGCAGGCCAGCGCCATATCCCTCAACCTGCCGGACGCAGGTAGACCGGGACAAGGGTGGCCGGATCGACCGCTGGTCGGACCCGACCCACCTCTGCCAGCCAGCCCGCGCGGCGGACCCCGGCTGCCGGGGGCAGAACGGTGAAGCCGCACGCGGTCAGGCGCTCCCGCACCGTTGCGCTCAACTCGCCGGCCACCCAGGCTGGCGGCCGAGCGACGGTCAACAGCTCCTCGACCGTAAGCACTTGGAGTGAGGTGGGGTCAGGCCACCTATCAGGGTCCGGAGGATAGCGCGCCGCCACAAGGCGCCCCCGGCCGGCGCGGAGCACCGACCACAGCGGCACCTCCCGCGCGACGATGGGGGGAGACAGGGGTACCGCGAGGACATCGAGGGTCGGCACGCCGACAAGCGGCAGGCCCACTCCCAGTGCTAACCCCTTGGCCACCGCCAGCCCGATGCGCAAGGGGGTATACGATCCCGGACCGATCGCCACCACCACACCGGCCAACGCATCCACCGATAGACCGTGTTGCCGGAGCAAGTGCTGGATCGCCGGGGCTAGCTCCACCGTATGCCTTCTCCGGCTGGTCCAGTTCGACTCGGCCACCACTGCCGCGCCATCGTGCAGCGCGATGCCGGCGGTGTCCGTAGCCGTGTCGATGGCCAACCACGTGCTCATCTGAGCTGCGCCGCTTCATTGGCCACGAGATCGGCCAGCGAAGCCTGGGCCGCCGCACCTCGGGCCGTCAGTCTGATACAACGGCACTCCCCGTCGTACTCCAGGTCCACAAACAGCGCCTCATCCGGCAGCGCACTGGGGGCACGCTCGGGCCACTCGACCGCCACGATATCCCCCGAGGTCCAGTAGTCCTCGAGGCCCAGATCCAATGCCTCCGCCCCACCCGACAGACGATAGAAGTCCATGTGCACGAACCGCCTGCCGTTGGGGCCCGCGTACTCGCGCACCAGCACGTACGTTGGACTGACCACCTGGCCCGTCACGCCCAGGCCGTGGGCGATCCCTTGGGCCAGCGTCGTCTTGCCAACCCCGAGAGGCCCGGCGAGCAGCACGAGCGTGCCCGGTCGCAGCGCCCGCCCCAGGGCCGCACCCAGCGCCCGGGTGGCGTCCGCATCGAGCGTAATGAACGTCGAATCGGCCACGGGCCCGATTATAGCCGCGCACGAAGGCCGCCTGCCAGCAGCACGAGGCGCCCCACTCGTCAGCTTCCATCAACATCGCGCCCGAGGGCGCTTGCGGAGCAGGCCTTCCGGCGCCATGGGCACGGTCCGATTCCGCGATAGGGCCACGCCCACCTACCGGCGTTTTGGGATCGCCCATCAGGGTATGCTAACATCGGCGCGCCGAGGAGACACCATGACGGTTCTCATCCTGTCTGACATCCACGCCAACTTGGAAGCCCTCGAGGCCGTGCTAGCCGATGCCGGTGACTTCGACCGCGTGTGGTTTCTGGGTGACGCCGTCGGATATGGCCCGGACCCAAACGCCTGCGTCGAGCGCCTAATGGAGCTCGAGCCCGAGTTCTGGCTGGCGGGCAACCACGACTGGGCCGCCCTCGGAAGGATCGACGTCGCCGAGTTCAACCCCGACGCACGACTGGCAGTAACGTGGACAGGCAGGCAACTCACTGAGACGGTCCGGTCGCAACTGGACCGCAGGGGTCCTCGCATCGATCTGCCAGACGATACGTTCACACTGGTCCACGGCAGCCCGCAGTATCCGATTTGGGAGTACATCCTCAATGCCGGTACGGCGGCCGAGAACTTCGGGCAGTTCGATGCCCAGCTGTGTCTCTACGGCCACACGCACGTACCAGCGATCTTCGAGAAGGTCGTTGACGGTGTTGTACGTGTTGCCCTGGCCGCCGGTGATGCTCTCGACCCCAACGGCGCGCGGTGGCTGGTCAACCCCGGCAGCGTCGGCCAACCACGAGACGGCGATCCGCGCGCGAGCTACCTACAACTCGAGCTGGAGTCGGGCCGGCTAACACTGCACCGCGCAACCTATGACATCAGGTCCGTCCAATCGAAGATCCTGGCTGCCGGGCTGCCAGCCCGGCTTGCCGCACGACTGGACTACGGGTGGTGAACGCGGTAAGCTCCAGCCGGAAGGGAGCAGTCTATTGACACCGAGATACCCTTCGGGGCCGGCGCCAGCTGAGTCGAGGGACAAGATCCTCGAGGTCAGCCACGTGTCGAAGGCATTCGACGGCGTGAAAGCAGTGAACGATTGCTCGCTTGACGTGCAGCGTGGCAAGATCACGGGCCTGATCGGGCCGAACGGCGCCGGTAAGACGACCCTGTTCAACCTGTTGACCGGTTTCCTGAAACCCACCAGCGGCACGATCGTCTTTGACGGTGAGCGCATCGACGGTACGGCGCCACACGTCGTTTTTCGGTGGGGCATGGTGCGCACCTTCCAAGTCCCGCGCGAGCTACGCGCGATGACCGTGCTGGAGAACCTGGCGCTCGTCCAGGGTGATCAAGCCGGTGAACGGATCTGGAACGCCTGGTTCCGTCCATCGGCGGTCAAGCGCCAGGAGAACGAGATCATCGACAAGGCCATCTCCGTGCTCGAGTATGTCGACCTAATCGACCTGCGCGACGAGTACGCCGCAAACCTGTCGGGGGGTCAGAAGAAACTGTTGGAGTTCGCCCGCACGCTAATGGTGAACCCGAAGGTGATTCTACTCGACGAGCCGGGGGCCGGAGTGAACCGGACTCTCTTGAAGCGCCTCGTCGGGTACATCGAGGAGCTCTGCTTCGATCGCGGCATCACGTTCTTCATCATCGAGCACGACATGGACCTGGTGGCTCAGCTCTGCAATCCAGTTATCGTAATCAGCGCGGGGAAGCGCATTGCGGAAGGCACGCCCGAGGAGATTCGGAACGACGCTGAGGTCCTCGAGGCGTACCTCGGCGGCCAGTATCGATGAAGAGCGACCCTCCGCCCGTGCTCGAGGCTACCGCCGTCGTCGCTGCGTACGGCGAGATGGAGATCCTCCATGGCGTATCGCTCCACGTCGATCAGGGAGAGATCGTATCCATCATCGGTCCGAACGGCGCCGGAAAATCCACGTTCATGAAGGCCGCGTTCGGCCTGCTTGCCTTGAAGGAGGGCCGCATCCTCTTGGAGGGCGAAGACGTCTCTGGGTTCCAGCCGGACCAGCTGGTGCGGCACGGCATGTGCTATGTCCCCCAGACGGATAGTGTCTTCCCGTCACTCACCATCCGTGAGAACCTGGAAATGGGTGCCTACGCCCGTCCAGTCGGGAAAGCGCGGCGCATTGAGCAAGTTTTCGAGCGTTTTCCGATGCTGGCGGAACGGCCACGCGAGCGCGCGGGACGGCTCTCCGGTGGGCAACGGCAGCTTCTGGCACTGGCCCGTGCGCTCATGCTCGACCCGAAGCTGCTCCTTCTCGACGAGCCTTCGGCGAGCCTGGCACCGATGATGGTCGACCTGGTTTTCGAAAAGATCGTCGACATCAACGAGAAAGGTACGGCGATCTTGATGGTGGAGCAGAACGCGCGCCACGCACTCAGCCTCAGCGACCGGGCCTACGTTATGACCGTGGGCAAGATCCGCCTCGAAGGGGACGCCAAGCGCCTTCTTGACAGCGACGAAGTTCGCCGCCTGTACCTGGGGGAATAGGTCGCGCCCGAATGTTGGATGACACTACGTTCACGCGTCTGCTTGCCCCCACGCGCGGCCTGCTCCGCCGGCTTGGCGTCACCTCCGGCACCATCGGGCTTTGGCTGGCAACCTTCGCCTTTGGCGTTTGGGCGGCCGCAGCCCACACCGACCAGTTCGTCGTCGGCATCATTGTCGGCAGCATCCTTGCCCTGGGGGCATTGGGACTGACCCTGATATACGGTATCCTCAAGTTCGCGCACTTCGCCCATGGCGACTCGATGATGCTGGCGGCATACGTCGCCTTCTTCCTGCTGTCCGGGCGGGTCGCGGGCACACGCAGCACAGACGTACAACTACCATTGAGCCTTGACGACCTACCGGGTGCGACAACACCCATCTGGAACTTCTCCTTCGGCTACGGTCTGCTGCTCGCCATTCCGGTCGCAGCGGCTGCAACCGCGCTTTTCCTACTGGTCCTGGATCGCCTGGTGTACAGACGCCTGCGTGAGCGGAAGGCAGGCCTGGCGATTTTCGCCGTCGCATCGCTGGGTGTGGCGATTGCGATGCGCAGCCTGATTCTCATGACCTGGGGGCCGACGCCACGATTCTATGTCTCCGGTATCCGCCCGACGATCGACCTCCCCTATGGCCCCCGTATCGTCACGGACCAGCTCTTCATAATCGCCGTTGCGGCACTGTCGGCCGCGCTGGTCTATTATGTTCTGTACTACACCGAAATGGGCAAAGCCATGCGCGCGATGGCCGACAATCCGGACCTGGCGCGGATCAGCGGCATCGACACGGATGCGGTGGTGCGCTGGACCTGGTGCTTGAGCGGGTTACTGATCGGGGTCGCCGGAAGCCTGCTGGCGCTCCAATCACAGCTCAAGCCGGAACTCGGGTTCATTCTGCTGCTGCCGATATTCGCCGCCACGATCCTGGGCGGCATCGGCAGCCCGCAGGGCGCGCTCGTCGGCGGACTCATCGTGGGCGTGGTGCAGGAGGTGGCTGTGGCCCTCGGCTACCTGGGCCCCGGCTACAAGTTCGCCGTGGCATTCGTGATCCTGATTCTGGTCATCCTCGTCCGTCCGCGGGGTCTCTTCGGAGCGGGAGCCTGATGAAACCGTCGAATCGGCCAGTGTACTTCGCCATCGCCGCCGTCACGTTTGCGATCGTGGCGCTTCCAGCCGAGCGCTCCCATAGCCTTGAAGCAGTCGTCAGCTTCCTGACGCCATTCCTCGCCACCGTGGCCATCTTCGCCATCCTCTCCATTGGCCTCAACGTCCAGTGGGGCTACACCGGCATCTTCAACTTCGGTGTGGTTGCCTTCTTCATGGTCGGCGCCTACACGGCCGCTATTGTCACAAAACCACCGGCATCCACGGAGTTCGTGCAGTATGTCGGAGGGTTTGGGGAGAAGCTCTCATTCCTGCCGGTTCTTGATAGTGAAGTGTGGCTGCCTTACGCCATTGCCCTTCCCGCAGCTGGCGTCGCGGCGGCTCTGCTTGCCCTGCTCCTGGCGCTGCCGACGCTGCGCCTACGTGAAGACTACCTGGCAATCACGACTATCGGTATCGCCGAGGTGCTCCGCCGGGTGACCATCGAGGAACGTTGGCTCGTCAACGGTACGCGTGGCCTGACGGGCATTCCTCGCCCGCTCGGCGGCTGGGTCAGCGCCGACCACTACAAATTCCTTTTCCTCGGGATCGCTCTGGCGACGTTGCTGCTCGTCTACGTCCTCGTGGAACGGGGCAGCCGATCGCCCTGGGGCCGAGTGCTGCGCGCACTGCGAGAGGACGAGACTGCCACCTCCGCAAGCGGCAAGAACGTGTTCTCATTTCGGATGCAGGGCTTCGTCCTGGGGGCGGCGATCATGGGTGTTGGCGGCGCGCTCTTCGCGTTCCTGCAAGCTTCCGTGTCGCCCGATACGTTCACCCACTTTTTCGGCACCTTCATCATTTGGGCGATGTTAATGGTGGGCGGAAGCGGCAACAACACTGGGGCGATCGTCGGCGCCTATATCATCTGGGGGTTTTGGTCCATCACGCTGCAGATTCAGGGCTACGACCTGCCCAGCTTGCTCACCGGACGCATATTCTTCCTGCGCGACTTCATCATCGGCTCGCTGATCGTGGCGGTGTTGCTGCTGAGGCCGCAGGGCCTCCTTCCGGAGCAACCGCGCGTCTCACGGTGGCTCGAGAGCCGCGTCAAGGACCTACGCCGCCAAGAAGCAGCGCGGCCCACTGCGTCGGCCGCGCCACCGGAACCACCGCCTGAAGAGTAACCGGCGGACGGCATCGAGGGGCATGCGGCGGATCCGCCGCATGCCCCGATGCTCCACTGCCACCACTGCTATTGCGTCATTGCGTCAGGTCGATCTGTCGAGTTTCCTGAACGGTGATCTGGCCGTCAACCACCTGCCAGACCTCGATGGCGCCCTTGAGGACATCGCCGTTCGCATCAAGGTCGGCGGGGCTGGCTGCACCCTCGTAGTTGATTGCCTCACCGGCATCCAGGGCAGCCAGGGCGGCAACCCAGCCATCGGCGCCCGGATTGATGGTCTCGCCAGGGGGATTGCCTATATCGCGCAGTGCGTCACGAATCGCCGTCGAATCGGACGAGCCCGCCTTCTGCGCCGCCAAGGAGATCACGTACACGGCATCGTAGGTCTCCCGCAGGAACGGCAGTGGCGGCCGTTCGCCATAGGCGGCCTCGTACGCGGCGTCGAACGCGGCGCCCGTGGCCGTGTCGAGTGCGCCGGGGGCGGTGCCGTACATTCCCTCGAAGTTCTCAGCCCCTAGATCGTCGAACATCTCCTGGGACTTCGTACCGTCGACGAAGAGGAAGTCCTCGACAACCCCCTGCTCGATCGCCTCGCGCAAGTAGACCCGCGCACTCTCGGGGTAGCTTATCGCGGCGAGGGCTTGAGGGCCATCGGCGGTACAGGTGCTGAGCTCAGAAGCGTAGCTGGGCTGCTCCTGCTCGTGCGGTACCTGTGCCTGAACGGTGCCGCCGCTGGCCTCGTACGATGCGGCGAACACTTCGGACAAGCCCTGGCCGTACGCGTTGTTGGTGAAGAGCGTGCAGACTGACTCATACCCAAGTTCCTCGGCAAGGGCAGCCAGCACGACGCCTTGCGCCGCGTCGGAGATGGTCGTGCGGAACAGGTAGTCATCGTCGCTGGCGGCGGTCAACGCCGGCGAGGTCGAGGCCGGCGAGATCTGGAGAATCTGATTCGGACCGGTCACCGACTCCGCAATCGGGAGCGACACACCGCTAGCGGCGGCACCAATGATGGCGCTCACTCCCTCGACCTCTATGAGCCGCCGCGCTTCCTCGGTGCCCTGTTGAGGTGCAGTGCCAGTGTCGCCCTGGACCAACAAGACGGGCTGCCCATTGACGCCGCCCGCATCGTTGACCTCGTCAACGGCAAGCTGGGCTGCATTGAAGAAAGCCTGCCCGAAGTCCGAGAGGTCGCCGGTGAACGGCACGAGTATGCCGATCGTCAGCGCCGCAGCCTCTACCGGCTCTTCTGCCGGTGGGACAACCTCCGCCGTCGCCTCAACTTCCCCTGCTTCTGCGGCTGGTGTTGCCTCCTCGACCACCTCCTCCTCGGGCGGTGTGCACCCCACCACAAGGCCACCCAGTAGGACGGGTACCAGGACGAGCGCGAACAGCGTACGGATGCGTTTCATGTGATTCTCCTCCTTGAGACGAGCAAGTCCCCCACGGGGACAGATCCACCCGGCGCCGCCCATTAAAACGGCCGCAACCTTTGATCCACCCCTCTGGGCAACCACGAGTCCGCCAGATTCCGGGCCGGGTACCGGTGGCGGCATTATAACAACCGGGAAGACCTGGTGTCAATGCCCCCCGTGCCCAAGGGCGTCAACGGCCTGCCGCGGCCTGAAGGGCTGCCAACCGCTCCCGCTGCGTCTCCAACCGCATTCGGTCCGCCACCAGGAGGGCATAAAGGAGCGTGTAGGTTGTGAGCGACAAGACGGTGCCCAAGACGAACATGGAGCCCTCAATCGCCGGGCCTTCCGGATTGGCGAAGATCGGCTGCGGATGGAATGTGCGGAAGAACACCACGGCGAAGTGGTTCAACGCCATCGCGGGGATACCGGCCAGCGCCAGCACCGCGGACAGCCTGGCCCGCTGCTCACCCTCCGTATAGTGGCGCAAGATGAGGTAGCCAGCGTACAGGAACCACATGAACAGCGTTATCGTCAAGCGCGGCTCCCACACCCACCACCAGCCCTGTGTCGCCCTTGCCCACAGGCTGCCCGACATGAGCGTGAGCGTGGTGAGAACCACGCCCAGCTCAGCCGACGCAACAGCCAGGCGATCCCAGCGCGCGAGGCGATTCTTCAGGTAGAGCACGGCCCCAAGCGCCGTGACCACGTAGGCCAGATAGGCCGTCCAGGCCGCCCCAACGTGGACATACAGGATTCGGATCTGATGGCCCAGCACGTGCTCAGGTGGAGTGCGCAAGACGACCACCGCGAGAGCAGCAGCCGCGATCAGCAACATCGCGACAGTGAGCCAATGCACGAGCCGTTGGAGATTCACGGTTGGTTAACCCTCCACGGTGTACGAAAACAGTAGGAAACCCAGGACCAGGAAGATCAAGTCGTATGCGGCCACGAGCACCAGCGGTGCCACGAGTTCCTGCAACGGACCGCCGGCCAACACGGTCGCAGTGGCATTCACGGCCGGCAGGACAAGCGGCAGCACGAGCGGAAACAGGAGCACCGGCAGAAGTACTTCACGCGCCCGCGTGCTCACCGCCACCGCTCCCAAGAGCGTGCCCGTCGCCATCCATCCCACCAGACCGAGGGCCAGCACTCCGGCCAGGGCGAGCAGGTGATCCGTCGGCAGGGCCCACGTCACCACCAATGCCGGCAACACGAAGGCCGCCACAAGACAGGCGAAGAAATATCCGGCCAGCCACTTGCCCACGAACAGCGCCCCACGGTCAGCGGGACTAATCAACAATCCCGTGATCCCGCCGCTGTCGACCTCGCTGCCCAAGGCGCGCGACAGGCCGAGCGTCGAACCGAACAGGAGCGCCACCCACAGGGCCCCGGGCGCAATGGCCAGTTGCGTACCAGCGCCCACCGGCAGCGTAAAATGGAAGATCACCGTGACGAGCAACGCAAAGACCGCCACGGGTGGCAGGACCTCCCGCGCGCGCAACTCGATAAGCAGGTCTTTCCACGCGATGGCGGACACGGCACCGGCGAACGAAGCTGATCGGGGCACCACAGAGACTTCGCCCGAGCCCGACCTTGGCGGCGTTGGCCGAGCTGCCGGTTCTGCCCCGCCGGCGGACGTGCGACGATCGCCAGCCGACGGCACAGCCGCCTTGGTTACTGAAGCGAATAGGTTTACCAGCTCGCCGGCAGTCACCTCCTCCCGGGCCCCTTCCCAAACAAGGCGTCCCCGGTGCAGGATGGCCATCCGGTCCGCCAAACGGTGCGCGCGCTCCAGATCGTGTGTGGCCAACAGCACCGTCCGGCCCCTGCCAGCCAGCGCCGAGAGCGCATCGTCGAGCACCCCGGCGGCTGACGGATCCAGGCCGCTGTGCGGCTCGTCCAGCAGCAGCACCGGCGGATCGTGCAGCACGGCGCGAGCGAAGGCCAACCGCTGGACCATGCCCCTGGAAAACGTGCCCACCCGGTCATGGCGGCGATGCCACAACCCCACCGCAGATAGGAGCTCGCGCAGCTGGCCCGCACCGGCGGGCGCGGCCGACCAGCCGGGGGGCAGAGACGCACGATGTTCAGCACGGCGACGAGACTTGAGTACGAGTGTCTTCGCGATGCAGTATATC
>CAYYVH010000039.1:0-20140 GCA_964475075.1 uncultured Anaerolineales bacterium
CCCTGCGTCAGTGGGTAT
The DNA here is from genome assembly GCA_964475075.1 of uncultured Anaerolineales bacterium. Classification (GTDB taxonomy): domain Bacteria; phylum Chloroflexota; class Anaerolineae; order Epilineales; family Epilineaceae; genus CAYYVH01. The sequence goes on from CAYYVH010000039.1 coordinate 19, forward strand.
ACCGGCACGAGCCGTGCCGTGTGCACCAAGTCCCGGTCCAGGCGTTCCCACTCCGGGGAGCGGAACACAAGCCGCCCCGCCCATGATTCGACGCGCCCACTGACCACAACCCGGCGGCCAGTCTGGAACTCACGCTCGAGGTAGGGCTGATTGAAGAACGTGCAGGCGATGGTCGCCGTCGTGTCGTTCAGGACAACGGTCAACACGTCGCGGACCGCCCGGCCCCTTTTCCGACGAACGTCCCACACCGTCCCGACAATCGTGACCTCTTCTCCCACTTCGAGTTGGTTGATGGTCTTCAGTCGCCGGAAGTCGTTGTAGCGTGCCGGAGCATGGTAGAGGAGGTCGCGGATGCTCTCAATGCCTAGGCGTCCGAGGTTGGCCGCAGCCTTCTTACCGAACCCGCGCAGATGGATGACCGGACGGTCCAGCTCCGGATCGTCCTGCCGTCGCGGTCCCGCCGCTTGGGGTGCCACACGGTCGGCCCGGCCCTCGGATCGCGACGTCGTCACCGTGGCTGGCTGCGGGCCTGACCGCGCCGCGGGTGTCTCCGGGGCGGGACGCTCCGGCGCTGCGTGATCCGACTGGGCAAGTTCGAGCACGGCCTCCAACCGCACGCGCCGCTCCTCCGGGGTCAGGACGGCGTAGCGGTCGAGCTGGTCAACCACCCGGCTCATCATCCCAGACGGGAGGCGGTCACGGGCCTCTTCCTGCCAGTGCTCCAGAAAGGCCCCGAGCCCGCCGATTACCGCGCCGTCCGCATATCCCTGCTGGCGCTCGAGCTCCAGCACCTTCGTCAGCTTCTCCAGATACTCTTCCATATGCCTTTCTTGACGGCTCGACTGGCCGTACCCGGGCCAGGATAGGTGCCGTTCCGGGTTCTGTCAATTCTCCGGCCCGCGCCGTGACAACTCGGACCAGGATCCCTGGGGCACGGCGCCTTGCCTCTGCACAACGGTCGTGCTAGCATTGAGCGGCTCGCGCCGGGTACCGGGATCCCGGCGCGATGCACTGTGCGCGACTCGCGTCCGAAGGCGGGCCGCCGGCGGCGGCCCGACCGACAGGGAGGCATCATGGCCAAGTGTGAACGGTGCGGCAAGAAACCCCAGTTCGGGCAGAACAGGCCCTTCTCTCTGAAGGCGACCAAACGCCGCTTCAACGTGAACGTGCAGCAGGTCACGATTCTGGAGAAGGGGCGCCGCCGCACGATGACGCTCTGTACTCGTTGCCTGCGAACGTACAGCAAATCAGCCGTATGAGCCCCCAACGGTCCCTGCCTTACGGCGTCTTGCTTCCAGCCGCCGCGTGCAGGGCGGCCAGGGCCTCCGCCACCGGTACTCCGGCGGAAAACACGGCAGAGCCCACCACCAGCTGATCGGCCCCCACGGCGACCACAGAAGCGACCGTATCCACGCTGATTCCCCCATCCACCTGAACGGCAGCGCGATATTCTGCCCCGTCGATCCATGACCGCAGCCGCTCGATCTTGGGCAACATCGCCGGGATGAAAGCCTGACCACCGAAGCCGGGATCTACCGTCATCACCAAGGCAACGTCCAGGTCAGGCAGGACCTCCTCGAGGACACTGAGAGGCGTGGCCGGATTGAGCGCCGCTCCGGCCGCCAGACCCAGTGAGTGGATGCTCTCGACAACGCGGTGCAGGTGGGTCACCGCCTCTACATGCACGGTGAGAACGTCCGCCCCTGCGTCGGCGAATTGCTCGATGAACCGACCGGGCTGCTCGATCATCAGATGGACGTCCAGGGTCACATCTGTCGCCCTCGCCAGTGACCGCACCACCGGCAACCCGACGGAGATGTTGGGCACGAAATGCCCGTCCATCACGTCGACTTGAATCTTGGTGACGCCAGCCTGAATGGTCTCACCGACGTGGTCTCCGAGACGGGCGAAATCGGCAGACAGAATGGAGGGAATTAACTCGGGCGGCATTGCTCAACCCCTTGATGTCGAAACGGGTGCCGGGCCGGGAGGCTTCACGCCATGGCCGACGCGCCCTTCGGCGGCGCGGCTGCGCAGCTGCCCGCAGCCGGCCTGGATGTCGATTCCACGCCGCATGCGAAGCGTGGTGGGTATACCCGCAGCCTGCAGCACCCGCCCGAAGGCCAGGGCCGCGTGACGGGTGCCGGGCCGCAGGCGAGAGCCGGCCGTCGGGTTCAGCGGAATCAGGTTCACATGGGCCTTCAGCCCCCGCAGCCGCGCCGCGAGGTGCTCGGCCTGCGCCGGCCGGTCGTTGACCGCCTCGATCAGGACATACTCGAAGGTGACCCGTCGCCGCAAGCGGTGCTGGTAGTCGCGGCAGGCAGTTAGGATTGCGTCAAGGCTGAATGTGGCGTTGATGGGCACGAGCCGCGTCCGCAGCGCATCGTCGGGCGCATGCAGCGACACTGCCAGCCGCACAGGCAATCCGGCCCGCGCCAAGCGCCGGATGCCAGGCACGATACCAACGGTCGAGATGGTCACGCGTCGAGGGCTCAAGCCAAAGCCTCTAGTATCAGTCAGCATCTGCAGCGTGGCCCAAGTCGCCGGCCAGTTTGCCAGCGGCTCGCCCATCCCCATGAACACCACGTTCGTCAGCCGCCGGCCGGAGCGGTGGAGTAGCCGCCCACAGTGGACGAGCTGCTCGATGCACTCGCCCGGCGTGAGATCCCGTTCGAGACCCATCTGGCCAGTCGCGCAGAAGACACAGCCCATGGCACAACCCGCTTGGGTGGACAGGCAGACCGTGTGCCGCCCCGGGCGGGCAACGGGGTCGGCCTCATGCTGATCGGCATCGGCCGGGTCCAGGAAGTGCATCAAGACCGTCTCGACGAGCCGGCCGTCAGCCAGGCGGAAGAGCAACTTGGCCGAAAGGCCATCGTCACCCTCACTGCGGGACATGGGCGCCAGCGTGTGCAAGCATGTCGCCTCCGCCAACTGCTCGCGCAACGCACGCGGCAGGTTCGTCATATCGTCGAAGGAGCACACGAAGCGCCGGTACAGCCAGTGCAAGATCTGATCGGCCCGGTAGCGGGGCGCCCGGAACCGCCGCACGAGCCCTTCGAGCTCCGCGGGCGACAAGTCATACAAGGAGCGGTGTTGGCCTACCTGGTCCACGCGGAGATTCTACCACACCCACGACCGGCAACCTGGGCCAACTGGCCGGTGCTGCCGCTCCGCGGGATGGCGGCAGTCTGACGCTGGGCGCGGAATCGCCTATAATGCTCGTATCGACTCCATGGCCGGAAGGAGCAGTGAGGCGTGTCCGAACTCTTCGGTGTGAAAACATCATTCCTCGTGACCTGGATAGCGATCGGTGCCGCAGTGGGCTGGTTGGCCGAGTCCGTTACGAAATACACCCGGTCAGGCGCCGTGCAGGACATCGCAGTCGGCATCACCGGCGCGGTCGTCGCCGGCCTCCTCCTCAGCGGGTCCGGCTTGCCCTTCGATGTGCCTAGCGTTCGTACAGAACAGGCCATCATCGGCTTCGTCGGGGCGGGCGCGTCGTTGCTGGCCATGGCTGCCTTCGAGCGGTTGAGCTAGCCTTGCACGTGCCCGGCGGCGGCTGGCCGCCGGCGGAGCGCTGGACGGACGGGAGAGCTTCTGCACCCGCCCGGTGCTATAGTGTGGGTCGACTCCGCCACCTGAGACAGAGGTCATCCCATGAGCGTCGAAGCGATCGCCCGAAAAGTCATCGCCAATGTAGAACGGGTCATCATAGGCAAGCACCGCGAGGTCGAGCGCATGCTCATCGCTCTCTTGTGCCGCGGGCACGTGCTGATCGAGGACGTGCCGGGCGTGGGCAAGACCGTGCTGGCCAAGGCGATTTCCCGCAGCCTGGGCTGCAGCTTCAGCCGCATCCAGTGCACCCCCGACATCCTGCCGAGCGACATCACCGGCGTCTCGATCTTCAACCAGAAAACCCAGGAGTTCGAATTCCGACCCGGCCCGGTGATCGCACAAATCGTGCTGGCGGACGAAGTCAACCGGGCGACGCCCAAGACGCAGGCGGCACTCCTGGAGGCCATGGAGGAACGCCAGGTGACCGTCGACGGACACACCATGGCCCTGCCCCGCCCGTTCCTAGTCCTCGCCACCCAGAACCCCATCGAGTACGAGGGTACGTTCCCCTTGCCTGAGGCCCAGCTGGACCGGTTCTTGATCCGATTGCGGCTGGGTTACCCTGACGCTGAAGCTGAGATCCGGGTGCTGGATGCGCAGAGACAGGAGCACCCACTCGAGCACATCGACCAGGTCGTTGGGCCCGAGGAGTTCGTGAACGCCCAACAATCTCTCAGCGAGGTCTACATCGATGACCTGATCAAGCGATACGTCGTCGACGTCATCGCGGCCACCCGCCGCCACCCGGACATCTATCTGGGGGCCAGCCCGCGCGGCAGCCTGGCCCTGTACCGGACCAGCATGGCCCATGCCGCACTCGCCGAACGGGACTACGTTGTACCCGACGACGTGAAGTCGATGGCGGTGGCCGCACTGGCCCACCGCATCATCGTCAACCCCGCGGCGCGTATCCGCAACATCGACGCCGAAAGCCTGATCCGGGACGTTCTGGAGCAGGTGGCGGTCCCCGGTGCGGCGGTGCGATAGTGGGCGCCCCGGTAAGTCTCTAGCCATGGACGGGCGCGCGCTGGCTGTGTTGGCGCTCGCGGTCGTCGCCGCCGCGCTGGCTACGGGCAACACGCTCCTGGTGCGTCTCGCATATGCCCTGTGCGCCGTGCTCGTCGTTGCAGCCGTTGTTACCTGGAACTCGATCCGCTGGGTCGAGATCTCGCGGAACACCCGGGCCCGGCGATCGCAGGTGGGCGGGCTGGCCGAGGAGACATTCCGCGTTCGCAACCGGGGCTGGCTGCCGAAGCTGTGGCTCGAAGTGCGGGATGAGAGCGACCTGCCCGGGCACCACGCCGGCCGGGTCGTATCGGCACTAGGGTCCGGGCACAGCCGCACCTGGTCCCTGAGGACGCGATGCCGACGCCGCGGGATGTTCAGGCTGGGCCCGGTCACCCTGGCCGGGGGTGACCCATTGGGCCTATTCCGGTTGGAGCGCGAGCTGGCGCAGACGGCCCCGTTCATCGTGTACCCCAGCACCCTACCCCTCCACGGCCTGGAGCAACCCACCGGCTACCTGGCAGGTGGTCAGGTGATACACCGGCGAGCGCAGTTCGCCACGGCCAACGTCCGCAGCGTGCGGGCATATCAACCCGGCGACGCGTTCAACCGGATTCACTGGCCGACGACCGCCCGGCGCGGTCGCCTCTATACTAAGGAGTTCGAACTCGACCCGATTGCCGACTTGTGGGTCATGATCGACCTGGACCGCCGCGATCACGTCGGCGTGACCCCCGACGCGGACGTCGATGGCGCGGTTCTTCCCTGGCTCGAGGAGGATAAACTCGAGCTCGAGCCGACCACGGAGGAATACGCCATCACCGCCGCCGCGAGCCTGGCGCGCCACTTCATCGATCAGGGCAAAAGCGTGGGGTTGATCGCCTACGGCCAGCGGCGCGTGGTGATTCAACCTGACCGCGGCGAGCGGCAGCTGACGAAGCTACTGACCAGCCTGGCGATCCTGCGCGCGACAGGTCGCACCGGCCTGGCACAGGCCCTTTCGGACGAGAGCACCGAGTTCACGCGCCACACAACCCTGATCATCGTCACGCCCACCACCACCCTGCGCTGGATCGAGGCGCTGCGGGAGCTCCGACACCGGGGAGTCGGAAGCTTGGTCGTGCTCCTCGAAGCGAACACGTTCGGCGCGGCCGGAAGCAGTGCGGGCGTCATCAGTTCCCTGATGGCGCACGACATCCTGGTTCGCGTAGTACGGTGCGGCGACGACCTAACCCTCGCCCTCAGCGGTTGACGGTTAACTTCTGATACAAACTACCGCCGCTCACCCGAACATCCGAATCCGCCGAGGAGCCATGCAATGATCCAACAGGTACCTGACCGTAACCTGGCTCTGGAACTGGTACGTGTCACCGAAGCGGCAGCACTGGCCGCCGGCCGCTGGATGGGTCGCGGGGAGGAGGAGGCGGGCTACCGAGCCGCAGTCGACGCCATCCGACTCATGTTGGGCACCGTCGACATGGACGGCATCGCGGTGGTCGGGCACGGCCACCAGGACCAGGCCCCTGCCCTCGACAACGGTGAGCGGGTCGGCAATGGTAGCGCACCGCAAGTGGACGTGGCGGTGATGCCGGTGGACGGAGCACGTCTCTTGGCTCTGGGGCGACCCAATGCCCTGTCGGTAGTGGCCATTTCCGAGCGCGGGTCGATGTTGGATCCGCGGCCCTTGACCTACATGGACAAGCTCGCGGTGGGCCCGGCGGCAGCCGGCTCGGTGGACATCACCGCCTCGGTGGAGCGCAACCTGCGGGCCATCGCCCGCGCCACTCGAAAGGACCTGGACGACCTGACGATCGTCGCTCTGGACCGCCCCCGAAACGAGCAGCTCCTGGCCGACATTCGGGCCACCGGGGCACGCGTCCGGCTCTTCACCGACGGGGACGTCGCCGGCGCCATTATGGCGGCGGACCCCGAAACGGGAATCGATGCCCTCATGGGGATAGGCGGCGCAGCTGAGGGCGTCATCGCAGCCTGCGCGCTCAAGTGCCTGGGCGGGGCAATTCAGATGCGCCCCTGGTTGCGCGACGACGCCGAGCGTGCTGGTGCCACGACCGCCGGCCACGATCTGGACCAAGTCTATACCACCGACGACCTCGTGTCTGGCGACAACGTCTTCTTCGCAGCAACGGGCATTACGGAAGGGGAGTTCGCCCGCGGCGTGCAGTATTTCGGCGCGGGCGCCAAGACCACCTCGGTCGTGATGCGCTCGAAGTCGGGAACGGTACGGACGGTAGAGGCTCTCCACCGCTGGGACAAGCTCATGCAGATCAGCCATGTGGCTTACGACTCTGCAGCACGCTGAGCTCGGCGGCTAATGCCTGCCCGTCACGCGCGAATAGGCCGAGCATCGGTTCCCTGGCCTTTCTGACAAACCCGGCGGCGCCTTGACAGGTCGCGGAAGATCGCTATAATGGACGGGCCGCCGGTGGCACCCCGGCCACGAGCGGCGAGTGGCACCCCGTCCAAGGCGGTTCGGCCGTCCTTCTGTAACGACCTCACCAGACCCCGTCCACACCCGGAACGTCCAATGGTGGTAGGGTACCGCCAAGCACATACGTGAGTTGTGCTCGGATCCAGGAGCGGCCGGTCAGAATGGAGCATTCCACATTGCAGATCGCGGACCTCGAAGCGAAGCCCCTCGAAGACCTGCGCGACATAGCGCGCGAGTTCGAGATCTCGGGCTACAGTCGCATGAAGAAGACGGACCTGGTATTCCGCCTGCTGCGGGCCAATGCCGAGAAGCGTGGCCTCATTTTCGGCGGCGGCGTACTGGAGATCATCCAGGACGGCATTGGGTTCCTGCGCTCGAACAACCTGAGGCCCGGGCGCGAGGACGTCTACGTATCGCAGTCGCAAATCCGTCGGTTCGCGCTGCGCACCGGTGACCTGGTTATCGGCCAGGTGCGGCCGCCAAAGGACAACGAGAAATACTACGGCCTGCTGAGGGTGGAGGCGGTCAATGGTCTCGACCCGGAGGCCACCAAGACGCGGGCCCGGTTCGCGGACCTGACGCCCATCTTCCCCGACCAACGTCTGCCGCTGGAGACCACGCCCAACATCCTGTCCACCCGTCTGGTCGACCTGCTATCGCCCATCGGCCGCGGGCAGCGTGGGCTCATCGTGTCGCCACCCAAGGCCGGCAAGACGACGATCCTGAAGCAGACCGCCAATGGCATAACGGCCAACAGCCCGGACGTCCACCTGATGGTCGTGCTCATCGGCGAGCGGCCCGAAGAAGTCACCGACATGGACCGTTCCGTCGAGGCCGAGGTCTACAGCGCCACCTTCGACGACCCGGTCACGGATCATGTACGGGTGGCCGAGATGGCGCTCGAGCGTGGCAAGCGCCTGGTGGAGCACGGCCGCGACGTCGTGATCCTACTGGACTCGATCACACGCCTCTCACGCGCCTACAACCTGGTCGTGCCACCCAGTGGGCGTACGCTATCGGGTGGTCTTGACCCAGCAGCCCTCTACCCACCGAAGCGCTTCTTCGGTGCAGCACGCAACATCGAGGATGGCGGGAGCCTCACCATTGTCGCCACCTGCATGGTGGACACCGGCAGCCGCATGGACGACGTCATCTACGAGGAGTTCAAGGGAACCGGCAACATGGAGCTCGTGCTCAGCCGGCGACTGGCCGAGCGGCGCCTCTATCCGGCCATCGACGTCGAGCGCTCCAGCACGCGACGCGAGGAGCTCCTGCTGGACGCCGATACGCTGGGCCGGGTCTGGCTCGTGCGCCGAATGATCGACATGGCGGGCGGCGGTCCTGAGATGGTCGAGGCCGTGATAATGCGCATGCAGAAAACAAAATCCAATACCGAGTTCCTCGCCACGATCAACCAAGACAACCTCTAGGTCGGACCGTTAATGTCAGTTTTGTCTGCAATGACAGCAGAGCGTCGGTCAACCGTGGGGAGAACGGTGGGCGGGCGGGGTGTCAGCAGGCGTCCTGGGCAGCGTACGGTGCTTGACAGGCGTGCCCAGAGGCGGTATAAATGCGACCGCACAAACGAGCCATAGGCTCATCTGAGTCGCGCTGGTGTCAGGTTACGGCGCCGGCCTCCAACCCGACAGTATACGCCCAGCGGCAGTAATAGGGAACGCCGCGTGCTTGTCGGGAAAGCAAGGGGGGGGCTTGAGTACCGAAACACCGCCGATACAACAGGCTGCGCCGGTGCGTGAACGGCGCTCCGGGGGCTATTCGCTTATCGCCGACGGGACGAGAGGTCGTCTACCGAGGCGTAGTCGCTCGAACGGTCGGAACGGCCATCAGCCACGAGTGCCGTCGCGCCGAACAGGCGTGAGGGAGGCGCTTCGTCGCTGGCGAGCGACGGCGACCCTTCTGCGCATCGACACACCGCTCCTGTGGCGGGTTGCGGCACACAGCGTGGTGTTGCTCGTCATCACGGGCGTGTTGCTCATGTCCTACGTGCCCGCCCGGGTCGCCGCGGACCCTGCATCGGACTCCGGCAAGGGCGAACTGGCCTATCTTGCCCTGCGCGTGCGCGAGAACTCGCCCTTCCAGAGGCCGCTGCCGGTCCTCGGCACGGTCATGTACGTACGAGCTGGCCAGGATGGTGTTGGGGGACCACCCGACACGGCTGGCCCCGGGTTCGTCTCGCCCGGTCCGATCGCCGAGGCTGATCCGGCGCTCCTGCCTTGGGACGAGCCGCAAGTACATGTCGTCCAGGCCGGTGATACGATCACCGGCATCGCCGCCGAATACGGCTTGGCACCGGAAACGCTGCTGTTCGCCAATCCGGGCATCCGCGAGGACCCGCACAGCCTTTCCATAGGCGACACGATCACCATCTTGCCGGTGAATGGCGTGCTCCACATAGTTGAGGACGGGGACACGCTGGCCTCCATTGCCGAGGAGTACGAATCCACGATCGCAGACATCCTCAGCTACACGCCCAACGGCCTCTCGCCGGAGCAGGAGCTCGTGTCCGGCACCGAAGTCGTCGTACCGGGCGGTGAGATGGAGATCACGATCCCGGCCTTCGTCCAGATGTTCCGCGGGCCGGTCGGCCGCACTGCCGTGTGGACCTCCGACGGAGGCAACGGGCCGGTGGTCGGCACTGGTAGCTTCCATCTGGCCACCTTCGGGCGGATCACGCAGTGGTTCAGCCGGTGGCACAGGGGCACGGACATCGCCAACAGCACGGGCACACCCGTCTACGCCATCGACGGCGGGAGCGTTGAGTACTCAGGGTGGTACAACTGGGCGGGCGAAGCCGTCATCCTCGACCACGGCAACGGCTACGAATCGCTCTATGCCCACATGAACAGCCGGAACGTCAGCACGGGGCAGACGGTCCAGCCGGGTCAGATCATCGGCGCCGTCGGCTGCACCCATGGCTACGGCGGGCGATGCACCGGCCCCCACCTGCACATCGAAGTGTACTACCACGGCTCCTACGTTGATCCCTGTTCCGTCGGTGTTTGCCCGTAGCAGCCGCGGCCGCGGTCAGCAATCCGTCGGTTCCTCAAGCTCGGGAAATCTGCTATCAGCGTCAACTACCGGTCTGACTCCCCGTTGGCGTATAATTGAGCTTCCGATCTGACGCGTCCGGGAGCCAAACCGATGAACCTGGAACAGCGGATTGCCGAGGACCTGAAGGACGCCCTGCGCGCCGGCGATGAGAATCGCAAGCGGACGCTGCGCATGGTGCGTGCCGCCCTCAAGAACGCCGCCATCGAGGCCCGTGGTGAACTCGACGACGAGGCCGTGCTGGCCGTGCTCCAACGGCAAGCACGACAGCGGCGCGAGTCGATCTCCGCGTTCGAGCGCGGCGGCAGGGCCGACTTGGTCGCCGCCGAGAAGGCGGAGTTGGCCGTCATCGAGCCCTATCTGCCGCGCCAGCTCACGCCGGAGGAGATCGAGGCGGCTGCACGGCGGCAGATCGAGGCCCTCGGCGCCAGCGGTCCGCAGGATCTGGGCCGCGTTATGCGTCCGTTGATCGAGGAGATGTCTGGGCGTGCGGACGGCAGGGTCGTCAGCGAGATCGTCCGGCGGCTCCTGAACGGCTGAGCTAACCACGTGCAGAGGGTGCTTGAGCGCGCGCGCACGCGCCTGCGGTTCTCGTCGGCTGCCGAGCGGCTGTTCTCAGCCGTGAGCCCGGAGCGTGCAGTGGCCCTGCTGGCGCTGACCCTGACTCTCGGCCTCACGGCGATCCTCGCCTCGCCGGTGCTCAGTCCGGAATCCTCCCTGGTCGTTGGTCAACCGAGCCCCAAGGACGTCGACGCGCCCCGGTCGATCAGTTACGTCAGCGCCGTTCTGACGGAGCGCGAGGCCAACCGGGCCGCGGAGGCTGTGGCTACCCAGTTCCAGCCGACGGATCCGGTGGTGGCCGGTCGCCAGGCAAAGCGAGCACACGACGTGCTGTCGCACATCGCCCTCGTGCGCTCGAATCCCCACGCCACCATCGAGGAGAAGCAAGCCTCACTGAGCCCGATCCCGGAGCTGTCGGGGCAGTTGCCGGAGCAGCTGCGTCGGCTCGTCGAGCTCGACGATGAGACCTGGCTAGTCGCCGAGCGCGAGGTTCCCATCGTCGTCGCCCAGACACTGCGCCAGCCCGTACGTCCGGACACCCTGGCGATCGCCCGGGCCAGCGTCGTGGCCAACGTAGACCGCGACTTGGACCCCTCCACCGCCCAGCTGGTCGCCGAGATAGCCGGCGCCTTCATCGTGCCCAACACCTCTGTGGACGACGAAAAGACCGAGCAGGCGCGGCAGCTGGCCCGCGAAGCCGCTCCACCCGTCGAACGATCAGTGGCCGCAGGGGAGACGATCGTACGGGCGGGCGACATCGTCGAGGCGGAGGACATCGAGGCCATGAAACAGCTCGGGCTCGTGTCGCGCACCCTGCGGTGGCGCGACGTGGTGGCCCTTGGGGCACTGGTCCTGGCCCTGGTGGCGTCGGCGGCCGGCGTGCTCGAGCGGTTGCGCCCCCGGGCGTGGCGCCAGCCGCGCCCGCTGGGGTTGACCGTGCTATTGCTGTTAATCTTCGCCCTTGGTGCCCGGATGATCGTGCCAGGCCACGTCGTGTTGGCTTATGCCTATCCAGCGGCTGCGGTGGCCATGACTCTGACTGTCTTGTTCGGCCCGGAGACCGGTGCGATGTCGGCTCTCGTGCTCGCCATGGTCATGGGGCTGTTGGCAGGGTCTGGTCTGGAGCTGACGCTCTACGTGCTCATCGGCAGCATGGCGGGCACCGTGTACCTGTCGCGAGTCGAGAGCCTCACAGCATTCTTGCGAGCTGGTACAGCCCTGTTCGGGGCCAACGTCGCAGTCATCCTGGCCTTTCGGACACCGGGCCCAACACCCGACCTCCGAGCCGTTACCGAGCTGGCCGGAGCAGCGCTGGCACACGCGGCCTTGGCCACGGGCCTGGCCATCCTGGGCGTGATGGCTACCGGGCTCCTGCTTGGCATCACGACATCGATTCAACTTCTCGAACTCGCTCGGCCAGACCACCCGGTGCTGCGCGAGCTGCAGACAAAGGCGCCCGGTACCTATCAGCACTCCATCGTGTTGGCCAACATCGCCGAAGCGGCAGCTGCGAGAATCGGCGCTGATGCGCTCCTGCTCCGTGTGGGCGCGTACTACCACGACATCGGCAAGTCACTCCGTCCGTACTTCTTCGTGGAGAACCAGATGGGCCGCGCGAACCCGCACGATGGACTGGATCCGTACACCAGCGCCCGGATCATCTGCGATCACGTGAAGGCGGGGATCGAGCTGGCGCGGCAGCACAGTCTTCCGGAGGTGATTATCGACTTCATCCCGCAGCACCACGGCACCTCACGCATCGAGTATTTCTACCACAGAGCGGTGAAGCAGTACGGCGAAGGGGCCGTGGACGAGGCGCAATTCCGCTACCCGGGCCCACGCCCGCAGTCCCGTGAGGCCGCCATCATCATGCTGGCCGACGGTGCGGAGGCAGCCGTACGTGCAGCCGAAGCCGAGTCCGTGGCAAGCATCGACGAGGTGGTGAGGGGCATTTTCGCCCGGCGCCTGACAAGTGGTCAGCTGGACGACAGCAACCTCACGCTGCGCGACCTGAGCCGGATTCGCGCGGCCTTCGTTGCCGTCTTGCAGAGCATGTACCATCCGCGCATAAAATACCCTGAGGACATTGCCGCACCAGCCGGAGATGGCCAGCACGCGCCAGCATCGCCATGAGGCCGATCGCCCTCCACGTGCGAGCAGGGAGCCTCTCCGCGGCCCGGGCTGAGGTGGCGTGCCAGGCCCTCGAAACAGCCATGGACCAACTGGGAGTCGCGCCCGAGGCCGAGATCGCGCTGGTCTTGACGGTCGACGAGGAGTTGGGCGCGCTCAACCACGCCTACCGCGGCATTCATGGACCTACGGACGTGCTGTCTTTCTCCGCCGACCCAGCGGACCTCCCCCCGGGCGAAGCGCCCTACCTGGGCGACGTCGTGATCTCGGTCGCACAGGCGGCCACCAGCGCCGCCGACGCGGAGCGCGGCCTGACCGAGGAGTTGTGCCTGCTGGCGGTTCACGGTCTGCTACACCTCATGGGCTACGAAGACGAGACCGACGAAGGCGCAGCCGCCATGCGGCGCATCGAAACAGAGTTGGGCGTGCGTTAACCCGCCGTCTCCACGCCCGCCACCGGTGCGAGGCATTCCCGACAGCGGCACCTATTCCGGCACCTCGCGCACAACCTCACCGAGGATCTCGTCGGGCACGATGTCCTCGGCCTGCCCGGTGAAGTTGAGGATCACCCGATGCCGCAACGCGGGCATGGCCATCGTACGGATGTCCGATCGTGCCACGTGATGGCGACCCGCGAGCAGCGCGTGGATCTTCGCTCCAACGACGATGGCTTGCAGACCGCGGGGGCTCGCACCGTAGCGGACGAACTCCCTGACCCCACGTGGCGCACCAGGCTCGTTGGGGTGCGTGGCGCGCACCAGGCGCGCGGCGTACTCCATCACTTCACGCGCCACCGGCACGTCACGCGCAAGGCGCGACATGGCCAAGATCGTGTCCACGCCACACACCGGTGACGGCTGCGGCACGTCGCGCCCGGTCGTCCGCTCGGCGATCTCGATCAGCTCATCGGGCTGTGGATAGCTGACACCGAGCTTGAAGGCAAAGCGGTCAAGCTGGGCCTCCGGCAAGGGGAACGTTCCCTCCATCTCCAACGGATTCTGCGTCGCCAGCACGAAGAACGGCTCGGGGAGGGCATATGTCTTCTTGCTCACGGTCACCGTCCGCTCCTGCATGCCCTCCAGCAGCGCCGACTGCGTCTTGGGCGTGGCGCGGTTGACCTCATCGGCCAGAACGAAGTTGGCGAAGATCGGACCCTTCTCGAAGCGGAACGCCCGGCCCCGGTCCGGGTCCTCGTAGAGAATCATCGTACCCAGGATGTCGGCCGGCATCAGGTCGGGCGTGAACTGGATGCGGCTGAACCGCCCGGCGATGACCTGGGCCAGGGTGCGCACGAGCAACGTCTTGCCCAATCCCGGCACGCCCTCCAGGAGGGCATTTCCCCCCGCGAGCAGGGTGATCAACGTAAAGCGCACCAGCTCGGCCTGCCCCACGATGGCTCGGGCCACCTCACGTTCGATAGCGGTCGCCGCCGAACGAAATGTGTCGGGGTCTACGGCCGGATGCTGGCCTTGTCTCGTCGACGATTCAGTCACGCTCGGCTCCACTCTCACACCACCTCACCCCAGCAGTCGCGTCTGCCGGGCGACCTCGACCGGCCACAGCAATGCGGCCAGTGCTATCAGCCACGGCCACAGCTCGCGTCGTTCCCGCTGCACCGACGGCAGGGCCAACGAGGGCCCGTCCAACTCCATGCCACCGCCGGCTTCCGCGATGGCGGCCATCAGCGCCGGGCCATCACGCGGCAGCATCAGCTCCGCCGGATAGCCCACGGTCCAGCCGGCCGGAACCGCCCACGACGTACGGTCATCGCTTTCCAGACGCACAGCTGCCGGAAAGGCCCCCGGCTCGAGGGCTGGAATTACCGCGCCATATCGCCCCGGAGCCGACTGAGGCAGCGCATAGGTCACTGCCCCACGGGTTCCAGTGACCACAACCGACACAGATGCCAGGTCCACGGCCCAGCCCGACGCATCCCGGGCATCCACTTGGATCCGAGCCCGATTGCCCTCAACCGTGACCGTCACCCCTGGCGGCCTGGCCTCCGGTGATCGGGACACGTAGCGGCCGAGTCGCGCCCAAAACCTAGCCTCCTCCGCATCCGACCAAGATGCCGCCCAGGCCTCGCCCGCGTCACTCATCCAAGCCGCGACCCGGCCCAGACCGAAGTTCCAGGTCGCCAGCAGCGGGTCACCGTTTGGTGCCTCCAGCGCCACGTCGGCCCCCGGTCGCCCGGTGACAGCCAGGTATCCTGCTAATGCAGGCAGCAATGCCACATCGAGCCCGGCCAGCACCGGGTGCTTGCCGCTTGAGGCAACCACGCGGAAGTCTCCGCGCTGCTCCACCCTCGCTCTTACGATCTCGCTCTCCTGCACCGCAAGGCGTGGCAGATCGCCAGGATCCTCCGCCGAATGGTAGCGCCCCCGGCCGCGCTGCGCCAGACGCATGAGCAGCTCCCGGTCAGCGTCGAACCCTATCGCGATCGTCGACAACGTGACTTGGGACTCGCGCGCCTGCCGGACCAGCGTGTCGTAGCGCGCCCGGTCAGGGTTAAAGTCCCGGCCGTCGGTCAACAAAATCGCGTGACGGGTCGGCTCTGCCGTCCGCGCCAGTGCCGGCAGCCCGAGCTCCAGAGCGCGGAGGATGCGTGTTCCTCCCCCCGGCACGAGCAGGGAGATGTGCTGCTCCGCTTGCGCCAGCTCGCGCCCCGCGCCCACCGTCGACAGTGGCACCAACCATCGGGCCTCGTCATCGTAGGCGATCACGCCCACTTGGTCGCCGGGGTGCAACACCTCAGTTGCCAAGATGGCTGCCTCACGGGCCAAGTCCAGCTTCGAGATGGCACCACCTTCTCCGCCCCCCATCGAAGCGGACTGATCGATCATAAGCAGGAGCGCCACCGCGTCTCGCTCCCCTCTCACTGGAGGCTCCAGCCGAACCGGCGCGAGCACCTCCAACGGAGTATTCTCCCAGCCTCCGGGCAGATAGCTCTGGCGGCCCCCAGTGAGGACTACACCCCGTCCGAGGTCCGCCACGAAGGCCTGCACCGCCGCCAGCTGGTCGAGCCCCATCGCGGACGCCGGCACGTCAACCAGGATCAGGGCATCCCACGGATCGATGGCGCTCAGCCGCGCCGGAAAGCGTACCGGCGCCAATACCGTCGACTCGAGACCCTGGCCCACGAGCGCGTCGGCCAGCCGAACCGCGTCAGGTCCGTCGCCAACCACGAGCACGCGCGGGGGCGGGGCCACGTGCGAGACGCCGTAAGCAACGTTGTTGCCGGGCTCCATGTCACCGGGCACCTCGAGCTCGACGCGGAAGGTGAGATCACCTGGCCCGCCGGCGACATACGCCATTCTCAGGGCAGTCAGGCCCGGGCTCAAGGTCGCCGGAACTCGTGTGGCGATCCTGTCGTCGACATAGAGCATCAACATGCCGGTAAGCGGTGCCGTCGCCCTCAGGCTCACGGAAAGGGGCAGCTCGTCACCCACCCGCCAGGTCGAGGGCACGTCCAGGGCAGTGACCGCGGCATCCGGCCCGGATCGAGAGGGAACAGCCCACGTGTCAACGCGCACTCCCTCGAGAGCGGCGCGAGCCGCGGCATCAACAGGATCGGCGCCCGTGGCCTCGCCGTCCGACAAGACCAGGGCGCGGCCGCCGCCGGGAAGGGCGCGGGTGGCTCGCCCGAGGGCATCGGCCAGGGGCGAGCCGGCCGCATCCCCAAAGGGGAGCACGGCCACGCCCCGACGCGGAAAGGCGAGTACGGATAGGGCATCGTCAACAGCACCCGGCGCGACGCTCGCCGAGCGATCCACGAGAACGACGAGGGGTAGCGCACCACCGCGAGAAATAAACGGCCGGGCGAGCGCCACGGACAATGCGGCGACCACCAGCCCTCGCCAGACGTAGGCCGAGGGGCGCGCCGCCCCTGCACCCGCCCGCCGCTCGAGCAGCACCGTCAGCACAAGGAGCACTGGTGCCAAGGCCAGGCCCTCCGGCCACCCCAAGAGGAGTGCGTACCCGTGAAAGCTCACCGCGCCTCCACCGACGCCCGCCGCCCCACCCTGTCCGAAGCGCGCCACAGACCCTCCGCCAGAACCACGCCCAGGGCCAGGGCGGCCAACGGTCGCCACAGGGGCCGGCCGCCCGGCGAGGACGGCGTGCGTGCCAGAGTCGGTGGTGGCGGCTGCACCAGCCGGCGGCGCAAGTCGGACTCCCGAGCGTCACCAGCCAGAACGGCGAAGCGCATGATCCGACCCTCACCCACCGTGTCCCCACGGGCGACGTAGAGCCCGTGCTCCCCCGTGTCAGAGAAGACCCCGTGCGCCCGTTCCCGGCGCCCACGCGGCGTCTGCACTCGTAAGGCGGAGGGCGGCAACCGGACCGCGGTGCCGGCACTCACTACGGTCGGCAGGCGGACCGGATCGGCCCAGTTGGCCGCCCGGGCGACGAGCAAGGGGAATGCCAGGCGCTCGGACAGGTTGCCGGCATCGGGGTCGAAGGCGAACACCACCACGCGCGACTGCCCCGGGGTACCGGCGAACACCGCGCTCCGGCCGCCGGCCTCCAGGACAACGGTGGCCCACGGCGGAAGCTCTGGATCGCCCACGCCGGCCAACACCACGCCCGACAGGTCGAGGCCCGCGACGAGCTCGTGATCCCCTACCGGGCCCACGGCGGCCGATTCACTACTCGACCCGGCCTCGAACAACGCGCTCGGCGGCGGATTGAACAGGAGCACGCCGCCCAGCGGGAGTTCATCCGGTACCGCGCCGACGAAGACCGAGAGCGCCGATCCATCCATCCGATACGTACCCAGCCCGGCTCTCTCCAGCCTGACATCCGGCATCGCCGCGAGGGCACGGGCGACAGTCGGCGAATCGCCGATTAGCTGGGCCCAGATGGCGCTACCCTCCAGGGGCACGACCGCCACGTCATCCGCCGCGAGGGCATCATTGCCGGCCAGGCGCACCTCGGACGTCTGGGCTCCCTCCGGAAGGCGCCAAACCAGCTCGACAGTCTGGCCGGGATCCAGCTCGAAGGTCCGATCATCCACCAGGCGGTCATCCGCGTGCAACGTGAGATCCACGCTCCGGCCCGCGGCCGCGAAGCTCGCCACCCTCGCGAACAGGCGCACCTCGCCTCCGGTACGGCGAGCGGCAGCATCGATTATGGCCACGTTGTCCACCGGCTCCCCGACCAACACCCATCTTGCGGGCGGCGCGTCGGGCCCGGGCTCTGATACGCCGCCGTCGCTGACGACCACGATCTCCGCCCCAGGGCCCGCGACCGCGGCGGCAAGGTCCAGCGCCTCATCAGTTCGGGCACGCGTGCCACCGGGCGCGAGCGATCGGAGCGCCGCCTTAGCCGCTCTGCCATCCTCGTCGCGGGCAACCAGAACACGCGGCTGCGGGCCCAACGTGACCAACGTCGCCTGGCCACGGGTGGACCCGAGGAGCGCCTGCGCCTCGATCAGCGCCGCCGGCCACCGGGAGCCGGCGCCCATGCTACTGGTCACATCCAGAACCACTGCGCGATCGAGCGCGTCCTCCGACGCCCCGGGCAGACGTGGCCGGCCGACGGACAGCCCGGCCAGCGCAGCCGCAGTCAGGTGCAACACCAATAGGACGGCTGGCGGCACGCGGCGTCGCTGGCGCGGCCAGGCCGACCGTAGAGCCGACCATGGCGTGAGCGATGGCACCACCGCCCGGTGCGGCCAACGGCGCCGCAAGTGCATCCAGAGGATAACGGGCAGCGCTCCCAGGAACAGTAACCCGGCCGGGGCATCGAAAGTCACGAATTCACGACCATCCGGCGCTGGAGAAAAGGAATCACAGCCCGCTCCAGAGACCAGTCCGCCGGCAGGAGGGCGTAGCTGGCACCGTGCCGCGCGACGATCCGACGCATTCGCTCCAACCGGGCATTCAGGGCAACACGGTAGGCGGCACGGACGTCTTCGTCGACAACGAGCGTCAACACGTCCCCGGTCTCGGAATCCACCAACTCGAGTGCCCCCTCGAGCGTGGGCGCGAGCTCATCGCGGCCCAATAGCTGCAGCACCAGGACCTCCCAGCGGGGCGGCGGGGCCCTGCTGAGCGCGGCCTCCAGGTCGTCCACCACCCAGAGGTCCGACACCAGCACGAGCAAGCCCCCAACGGGAGACCCTCGCACGACCCGCAGCACCTCCGGTCCGAGCGCGGTGCCGGGCGTCGGTGCCGGCGACAGGGACGACAGGTGACCCAACAGGTCAGCGCCGCGCCCCCCGCCGCTCGCCGGCCCCCACGGTGGGCACCGCGACATCCCCGGGAAGCTCGCCACCGTCACGCGGTCGCCGTGCGCCAGCGACATCCAACCCAGGGCCGCCACGAGCTCCCGCGCCGAGCGCCACTTCCCCTCGCTGGCCGCCATGGAGGGGCTCGCGTCCAACAGCAGGTGCACGTCGGCAGCCTGTGGTGCCCGACCCACCTTGACGAAGAGGGCATCGTGCCGTGCCGCAGCCGGCCAGTCGATATGGCGCTGATCATCGCCGGGGCTGTAGGGTCGGTGGTCAATGAAGTCGGCGGCCGGAATGCGCAGCGTGCCGGGTCGGCCTCCGGCAGTGCCAGTCACACGGTGCACGCGTAGAGCCAACCGCTCGAGTCGTCGCAGGAACGCATCGTCGAACCGGAGATCAGCACCCGCTTCGATCGCTGGACGATCCGCCGGGCTCCGCCCGCCTGCCGGCCCACCAGAGAACGGTACGCGCGTCATGGCGCCCTGACCTCGGGCGCGAAATAGCGGCGCACGGTCTCCCTCAGGGACCACGGATATCGCAGCGGATCTGGTCCGACCGCTGACGATCCTTCGGCAGCACGACCCCCACGCACGAAGCCGGCCGGTGATTCCTCACGGCCAGGAGCGCCGTCACCGAATGGCGCTCCCGTGCTAGCTGATCGCTCGGACTGCCCTGCGGAGAGGGGTTCGCCATCCGGCTCGACCACCAGCCGTTCGGCCGGCGGACCGCGGTGCTCGTGGGGGCTGGAATCCGCCGAGGCGGACCCACCGGCACTGCGGGCCCCCGCGGCATCGATTTCGACGGCAAGCTCGGCGACTCCGGCCGCAACGGACTCGGGCTCAGGGTTTTCGAGTGCGCGTGCTGCGCGTCGGACGGCCTGTGCCAGCTCCGGATCGAGCGATCCAATCTTATCAGCGGCTTCATGCATGAGCTCCGCGAGATCGGCGCGACCAGCCGGCGAGAGGGCGTCGGCGCGGTCGGCTAGGGCACGCGCACTCCGCGCTGCCGCGGCCGCGTCGAAGGCCAGGGACCCGCCAGCGTGGATGATCCGCGTCGAG
>CAYYVH010000040.1:0-20069 GCA_964475075.1 uncultured Anaerolineales bacterium
TTCGTTGCTGCGCGCGTCTCCCCGCCACGCGCTCCTCGGGGTGGGGAGCGCGCACGTGGCGGACACTCGTGAGCCCGTCGTCGTGGAGCCGCTCCGTCATGTTGGCACCCATGCGCCCGAGCCCGATCATTCCCAATTCCATGATGACCTCACTTGCTCCATGTTCATGTAGTAGTCGAACGGACCGATGCAAGCAGCGCTCTGGCCTGCTCGAGCACCCTTTCGGCCGTGATGCCGAACTTCTCGAAGAGCACGGGGCCGGGCGCGCTGGCCCCGAAGTGATCCAGGCCGACGACCGCACCATCCAGACCCACGTAGTGCTCCCAGCCAATGGTGATACCCGCCTCGACAGCCACTCGGGCACGGACGTCCGAGGGTAGGACGGCCTCGCGGTATTCGGCCGGCTGCTCCTCGAACAGCTCCCAGCTGGGCAGCGACACGACGCTGGTCCGGACTCCTTCGCCGGCCAGTAGCCGACCTGCTTCGAGCGCCAGGTGAACCTCGGAGCCGGTGCCGATCAGAATAATGTCCGGCCGGCCGTGGTCGGACTGCCACAGGACATAGCCTCCGCGCAGCGCACCCGCCGCGGGGGCCAGGGTCGAGCGGTCCAGCACCGGCAGCTTTTGGCGGGTCAGTGCAAGGGCCGTGGGACCATCCGCCCTCAGCAATGCAGCCCGCCAGGCCTCGGCCGTTTCCGTGGCGTCGGCCGGACGGATCACGGTCATGTTCGGTACGGCGCGTAGGCTCATCAGGTGCTCCACCGGCTGGTGAGTGGGACCGTCCTCGCCCAGGCCGATGCTGTCATGGGTGAAGACGTAGATCACGCGCAGGCCCATGAGTGCTGCCAGGCGCATGGGCGGTCGCATGTAGTCCGAGAAGATCAGGAAAGTGGCGGCATATGGAATCACCCCGCCGTGCAGCGCCATGCCGCCCACTATGGCGCCCATGGCGTGCTCGCGCACGCCGAAGTGCATGTTGTGGCCGCAGAACTCATCCCAGCCGAAATCCCCATAGCCCGCCATGATCGTCTTGGTGCTGGGCGACAGATCGGCTGAGCCGCCGGTCAGGGCATGGACCCGGTCCGCCAGGGCGTTCAGGGACTTGCCCGACGCCACCCGCGTCGCCACGGGTGCGGTGCCCGGCGGGAACAGCTCGGCCAACCCCTCGTCCCAGCCAACAGGCAACTCGCCGCGCAACTCCCCCTCGAGCCGGGCGGCCTCTCCCGGGAACCGCCGGTCGTAGGCCTCGAACCCCTCCTGCCACCCCACCTCAGCCGCCTGCCCGCGCTCGACGGCCCGGCGCATATACGCAAGCACATCCCCTGGCACAAGGAAGGTCGGCTCCTGTGGCCAGCCCAGCGTTTCCTTGGCCAAGCGCACGCCCTCGTCGCCCAGCGGCTCGCCGTGAACCTTGGCGGTCGCCTGCTCCGGGCTGCCGTAGCCGATGATCGTCTTGCAGATGATGAGCGACGGGCGTTCGGCATCGGCCTGTGCCTGCCGGATAGCCGCATCGATGGCAGCCACGTCGTGGCCATCGATCGGGCCGATGACCTGCCAGCCGTGGGCATCGAAGCGTCGCGCCACGTTTTCGCTGAAGACGAGGTCGGTGGAGCCCTCGATCTGGATGTCGTTGTCGTCGTAGAGGTAGATCAACTTGCCCAAATGGAGTGTGCCGGCGAGACTGGCCGCCTCGCTGGTCACCCCTTCCTCCAGGTCGCCGTCGGACACGATGGCGTAGGTGCAGTGGTCGATGATCTCGTGCCCGGGGTGGTTGTAGTGGTCCGACAGCCAGCGCTCGGCGACGGCCATGCCGACCCCGTGGGCGAACCCCTGGCCAAGGGGGCCGGTGGTCACCTCCACACCGGGGGTGTGGCCATACTCGGGGTGACCGGGCGTTTTGCTGCCCCATTGGCGGAAGCGCTTGAGCTCCTCGAGCGGGAGGTCGTAACCTGTGAGATGCAGCAATGCGTAGAGCAGCGCCGAGGCGTGGCCGGGGGAGAGGACGAACCGGTCCCGGTCGGGCCAGTCCGGATTGTGCGGGTTGTGTCTTAGGAACCGGTCCCAGAGCGTGAAAGCGATGGTCGCCGCGCCCATCGGTGTGCCGGGATGACCGGCCCCCGCCTGCTCCACCATGTCAACGGCCAGGAACCGGATCGTGTTGACACAACGTGCTTCCAGTTGTTTGTCGCCTGTCGCCATGCGTCTCGCCTCTCGATTCGGACTCTGCTCTACTACCTCATCTTTGGGTGCACACCCGCGGCCGTTCTTACGCCACTGCGAGTATAGCCGGTGCGCGCGCATGCACACAGCCGGCTGAGAACCGGCGGCCCGAATCGCGTAACCCAGCGGGCCCGCCGGTGTTGCTATTGGTGGGACAGCTGATTCCAAAACCCTGATCGGAGGCCATTCATGGACGACAAGTCGTTCCAACGTTTTGGCGGGCTGTGCGCTATCGGTGCGGCGGTGGCATCGTTCGCCTTCGCCTTGGCGCTGTTCCTGAGCAGCAGGGGAGCCGGCTCAGCCGCGCCGGCAATCATCTCCCAGCGCGCCGATGCTCCAGCCGCCAACTGGCTAATGGTGATCAGCGGGTTGCTGACCACCGCCGCCGTGGCCGCACTTTACATGCGCCTGAGGGAAGCCGGCGGAGCGTGGGCGCTGTGGGGTACATCCCTGGGCATTCTCGGTGGGGCCATGACTGCCGCGCACTTCATGTGGGATGCCCTGCGAATACCCACGCTCAGGTGGTTGTTCCAGCGCGACGAGGCACTTCAGCCTACCCTGCGCGCTCTGAGCTACCAGCCCAATCCGGTGGATCCGCGCGGACTGGGCAGTCTGCTGCTCATGGGCATCTTCGTCCTGATCGCCAGCCGCCTGATCCTCCAGAGCGGTCTGCTCCCCCGGGTCGTCGGCCAGGTCGGCATCCTCGAGGGAATCCTGCTGCTGGTGCTCTTCGTCGTGGGGCTGAGCAGAACGCTGACGGAAATGGGGCAGCTGCGCATCGGGCTGGCGGCCCTGGCAATCGGGAGCGTAGGTCCCCTCTGGTGGCTGCTCGTAGGACGCGAGCTGCTGGCGGGCAACCCGGAACAACCGGCGCAACGGTAGCGCCCTGCCTCCACGAGGCCTAATCGTCCACCTCGAGCACGCCGATGTAGGGCAGCGTGCGGTGCTGCTCGGCGTAGTCCAGGCCGTAGCCCACCACCCAGACATCCGGAATGTCGAAACCGACGTAGTCAATGGCCACATCGACCTCGTGGCGGTCCCGCTTCCGCAGGAACGTACAGCATCGCAGCGATGCCGGCCGGCGTGCGGCCAGGATCCGGAGAAGATACTCGAGCGTGTGGCCGGTATCCACGATGTCCTCGACGATGAGGACATGGCGATCGGTCACATCAGTCCGCACATCCATGATCATGCGCACGGCACCCGACGACACCGATTTGTCCCGATAGCTGGAGACGGCGACGAAATCCACCTGGTTGGGCAGCGTCAACTCACGCGCCAGGTCGGCCAGGAACACGAACGCCCCCTTGAGCACGCCGACCAGCAGCACATCTCCTGCCTCGGCGTAGTCCGCGGAGACCCGCGCTGCCAACTCGACGACACGCCGCCGGATCTCCTGCTCGCTGATGTGCACCCTGATCTCGCCGTCAGACATAGATGGGCCTATTCGGGCGGAGGATTGACGCAGCAGCCAATCGGCTCACACGTGCCCCCGGACCGCCCTTCGGGCCGGCCCCTCCTGGCGGTCGAACTGCGTGGCGTAGAGGTGCGCATAGAGGCCGCCACTCGCCAGGAGGTCGGCGTGCGCGCCCTGCTCGGCGAGTCGGCCCTCGTCCAACACCACGATCTTATCCGCCGCCAGCACGGTGGACAGGCGGTGGGCGATAACGAGGCTAGTGCGGCCCTCGAAGAGCGGCTCCAGCGCGGCTTGGATCAGGGCCTCGCTGTGGGAGTCGAGGTGTGACGTAGCCTCGTCCAGGATGAGGATCCGCGGGTCCTTCAAGATCACCCGGGCGATCGCCAACCGCTGCTTCTCACCGCCGCTCAGCCGATAGCCACGCTCGCCTACCACCGTGTCGTAACCGTCCAGCAGGCGGCTGATGAAATCGTGGATGCTCGCCGCCCGGCACGCCGCTTCGACCTCGGCCAAGGACGCGTTCGGCCGTGCGAACTGCAGGTTGGCCATGACCGTGTCGTGGAAGAGGTAGGTCTCCTGCATGACGACCCCGAACTGGCGGCCCAGGGATTCCAGGCTGACGTCCCGTAGGTTGCGCCCGTCGAGCGTAATTCGGCCCTCCGTAGGGTCGTACAGGCGCAGCAGCAGGTAGGTGAGCGTCGTTTTCCCCCCACCGCTGGGACCCACCAAGGCCACCAGCTGCCCCGGCTCGATCTCGAACGTGAGGTGGCGCAGAGCCCATTGTCGGTCCATCACACTTGCCGGTGCGGCGGTCCCGCCGTCGGCCGGGAGACCAGAGCCATGGGGTCCGCCATCACCATCCACCGATGACGCACGGGCCACGGTGCCGTATGACCGATAGCTGAAAGAGACGTCCTCGAAGCACATGCGGCCGGCCACCTCGGTCAACGCTACGGCCCCGGGCCGGTCTTGGATCTCGACCGGCAGATCCACGTATTCGAACACCCGCTCGAAGCTGACCATTGAACTCACGAACTCCACCTGGACGTTCGACAGTGCCGAGATGGGACCATATAGCTGCCGGAGATAGGCGGCAAAGGCCACGAGCGTGCCCACGGTGACCACGGTGACTCCCGCGCCATCACCCGCGGCCGCGCTCGCACCAGCGCGCAGGGTCGAGCGCAGGACCAGGTGGCCGCCGATCCAGTAGACGAGCGCCGTGCCGATCGCCGCGGCCATACCCAACCCCAGGAAGAACCAGCGCCCCACGAGTGCACGGCGCACGCCGATGTCCCGCACCTGGCGGTTTGTATCCCTGAAGCGCCGGGTCTCGTCGGCTTGCCGGCCGAAGGTCTTGACCAGGAGCGCGCCATTGATAGAGAGCGTCTCCTGGACGATGCTGCTCATCTCGGCGCTGAGCTCCATCGCCCGCCGGCGGATGTCGCGCAGGATGCGCCCCACCCGTCGCACGGGCAGCAGGAACAGGGGCAGGACCGCTACCGCCAGCACCGTCAGGCGCCATTCGATCGATAGCATCACGGCCAGGGTGGCGAGCAGGGTCACCCCGTTCGTGACCACGTTGGGCAGCGTGCCGGTGATGGCCGTCTGGGCACCCACGACGTCGTTGTTGAAACGGGAGACGATCTCGCCCGATTTCGTGTGGGTGAAGAAGCGCATGGACATGCTCTGGAGGTGCTCGTACATCTCTTGCCGGAGGTCGAAGATGATGCCCTCCCCCACCCGGGCGCCGAAGTAGCGCTGGACGACACCGATCAGCCCGCTCAACACCGGTACCCCCAGCAGTCCCAGTGCCAACAGGTTCAGGCGTCTGACGTCCCGTTCCGGCAGGACGTGGTCGATCAGATCGCGGTAGAGCAGGGGGGGAATGAGCTCGAGGCCAGCGATGGCCACGATGGTGACGAGCATGAGCAGCAGGGACATCGCGTATGGCCGGGCGTACGACAGCACCCGGCGCAGCAGCCGGCGATCCACACTCGGCCGCCCCTTGGTCTCGTCGTAGCGCATGAAGCCCCACCAGCCGCCGCCGTGAAACATGCGTCGCCCTCCGTGCAACCTTCCTCCTGTGGTCGGGGCAGAGCGTTGCTTCGCCCCTATGCAGATGCTCCTCCCCCACAATGTTGATCCACGTACGCGGTGAAGGCATCGGCCAACCGCCGGGTCACCGGGCCGTGCACGCGGGGCACCTCGTGGTCCTCGATGCGTTCGACCGGCATGACACCCCGCGTCGTCGAGCTGATGAAAACCTCCTCAGCCTCGCGGAGGTCCTGTAGGGTCAGCACCCGCTCCCGTATCGGGGGCACGCTTTCAGAGCCGATCTCAAGTAACACCTCCCGCGTCACCCCAGGGAGGCAACCGGAGGAGAGCGGCGGTGTCTCGATCGACTCGCCGCGTAGGCAGAACACGTTCGCGGCGGTGCACTCGGCGACCTCGCCGCGCTCGTTCAGGAGGATCACCTCGTCGAAGCCGCTTCGGTGTGCCTGGTCCAGACTCCAGACATTGTGCAGCCAGGACGTCACCTTCGCACGGGCCAGCGGATGGGCGGCGTGACGCCCGTGCTCCTGGACGGCGAGAACCGTCGATCTGGGGTGCTTGGGCACGTCGATCGTACAGATCAAGAGGTCCGTCTCCGGCTGGGGCTCGTCGCCCTGCCAGATGCCTACCTTGTTGAAGACGAAATAGAGGCGGGCGCAGCCCTCGTCGACCCGGTTGGCTCGCATCACATCGCGCAGCGCCTCGAGGGTATCACCGGCGTCGAAGTCGAACGGTAGCCGGACGAGGCGCGCATCCTTCGTCAGCCGGTTCCAGTGCCGCTCGAAGGCGAAGGGCCGCCCCCGGTGGATCAGCAACGTGGTAAAGACACCCCAACCGTTGAACAGCCCCGCCTGCCCGGGCGAGAGCCGTGCCTCGGATACGTGGACGAGCTGCCCGTTGTGAAATACGAAATCGTGCACCGTGATCTCCCCGAAAAATACCGCGGTGGGCTAACGGTTGCCCTAATCACTAACCGCCGCGCCTCCGGCCAGCGCCGCGTGCGCGGCCGCCAGGCGCGCCACCGGCACGCGGAACGGCGAGCAGCTCACGTAGTTGAGCCCCACGTCGTGACAGAAGCGGATCGAGTCCGGATCACCACCGTGCTCGCCGCAGATTCCGACCTCTAGATCCGCACGCGCGGAGCGGCCGCTCTCGACCGCGATCCGTACCAGCCGCCCTACGCCCTCCGTATCCAGCGTCTGGAACGGGTTGCTGGGCAGGATGCCCTCCTGCACGTATTGGAGCAGGAAGCGGGCCTCGGCATCATCGCGGCTAATGCCGTAGGTCGTTTGCGTCAGATCGTTGGTGCCGAACGAGAAGAACTGGCACACGTGCGCGATCTCCTCCGCCGTCAACGCCGCGCGCGGGATCTCGATCATTGTGCCGAACTTGAACGGCACCTCGACCCCTTGCTCGGTGAACACCGCGCGGGCGGTGTCCTCGACCACCTCACGCATCTTGTTCAGCTCGTTCACGTGGCTGGCAAGCGGGATCATGATCTCCGGGTATACGTCCACACCATCCTGTTGGAGCTGGCACGCCGCTTCTAGCAGTGCCCGCACCTGCATCTGGATGATCTCCGGATACAGAATTCCCAGGCGCACACCGCGCAAGCCCAACATGGGGTTGCTCTCGCGCAGGAGCTCGACCGCGTCTTTCAGGGCCTTGCTCCCGGCCAACTTCTCGGGATCGTCACCCGTGGCCTCGAGGCGGGCCACTTCCGCCACCAGTTCGACGTAGTCCGGCAGGAACTCGTGGAGCGGTGGATCGATCATGCGCACGATCACCGGCAAGCCGGCCATCGCCTCCAGCACACCGCGAAAGTCCTCCCGCTGGATCGGCAGCAATCGGGCCAAGGCCGCCAGTCGCACCTCGGGGCTATCGGCCAGGATCATCTCCCGCACGATGGGCAGCCGAGCCGCCTCGAAGAACATGTGCTCGGTGCGGCACAGCCCAATGCCCTCCGCGCCGAGTTTCCGTGCGCGGTGCGCGTCCTCCGGATAATCGGCGTTGGCCCAGACACCGAGGCGCCGCACGTCGTCGGCCCAGGCCAATAGCTCGGTCAGGTACGGGTCAGTGAGCTCGGGGATCTCCCTCTCGATGGGCCCTAGGTAAACCTCGCCGGTGGTGCCGTCAACCGCCAAGGTATCGCCCTCGCGCACGGTGACCTCGCCGATGGTGAGCCGCCTCGCTCTGAGGTCGATCTCGAGATCCTCGGCACCACACACGGCTGGCACTCCGAACTGGCGCGCCACGATCGCCGCATGGCTCGTCGCGCCGCCCCGACTCGTCAGGATGCCCTTTGCGGCGATCATACCGTGCACGTCATCCGGCCGCGTCTCGGGCCGCACCATGATCACATCGTTGCCGCCGTTTCCCCAGGCCTCGGCGGTGTCGGCGTCGAAGGCCGCCACCCCCACCGCCGCACCGGGCGACGCGTTCACGCCGGACGCCAGGCGGCGACCCTCGGCTATGGCCGCAGCTCTCGCGTCGGGCCGGAACTGGGGATGCAGATAGAAGTCCACGTTGGCCGGGGTCACACGCCGCACGGCCTCTTCCCTGTCGATCAGGCCCTCGCGAACCATGTCTACGGCGGCGTGCACCGCAGCACGCGCGGTGCGCTTGCCGTTGCGCGTCTGGAGCATCCATAGCTTGCCCCGCTCGATGGTGAACTCCACGTCTTGTATATCACGGTAGTGCCGCTCGAGGCGCTCGCAGATTCCCACGAACTCCTCGAATATCGCCGGCATGTCTTCGGCCAGCTCAGCGATGCGCTTGGTGTTCCGGATTCCAGCCACCACGTCCTCGCCCTGCGCGTTGAGCAGGTAGTCCCCGTAAAGCACCCTCTCACCTGTCGCGGGATTTCGCGTGAATGCCACCCCGGTACCCGAGTCCAAGCCCAAGTTGCCGAAAACCACCGTCTGGATGTTGACGCCTGTTCCCAAATCGTGAGGGATGTTCTCGGCGTTGCGGTAGTCCACCGCACGCTTCCCGAACCAGGACTTGAAAACCGCCTCGGTGGCCATTCGGAGCTGCTCCTGCGGGCCCTGGGGAAAGGGCTGCCCGGCCTCTCGCTCGACGATGGCCTGGAACTCGGCCGTCAGGTCCCGCCAGTCCTCCGCCGTGAGCTCCGTGTCGTCCTCCACGCCGCGGACCGCCTTTCGCCGCACGATGGCCGCCTCGAACGGTTCGTTGGGCACGCCCATCACCACGGCGGCGAACATCTGCACCAAGCGTCGGTAGCTATCGTAGACGAAGCGCGCGTCCCCGGTAGCCGCGATCATCCCGGCCGCCGTCTCGTCGTTCAGGCCGATGTTGAGCACGGTGTCCATCATGCCGGGCATCGAGAACTTGGCTCCCGAGCGGCAGGACACCAGCAACGGGTTCTTCGCGTCGCCGAAGCGCTTGCCCGTATCCTCCTCGATCCCCCGCAGCGCCTCCTCGATCTGACCCCACAGATCTTCCGGCCAGCGCCCGTCGGTCGCCAGATAGGCGTTGCAGGCCTCGGTCGTCACCGTGAAGCCCGGTGGTACGGGCACTCCAAGCCGCGTCATGGCAGCCAGGTTCGCCCCCTTGCCCCCCAAGAGGGCACGGGCGCCCTCCCAATCACCCCCAACGGCCTCCTCGGCGGCATCCACGTCCCCGAACCGGTAAACCCATCGGTTGCTCATGTTTCGCTAGAACCCCTCCATTTGGCTCAGGTCCGCGACGGCGCACGGCAGCTCGGCGATCCGCCTCACCAGCGCCAGCCGGTTCGCTCTCACATCGGGCGCCTCGGTCATGACGAGAACCTCGTCGAAATAGCTGTTGATGGCGGGGGCAAGGGTGGCCAGCGTGTGCAGCACGGCATTCAGGTCGGAGCGATCCAGCCCCTTGGTGGCACCGCCTACGCCCTCGTAGAGCATGCGCTCGGCCGGCTTCTCGAAGAGGTCGGGGGTCACATCACCCATCCCCTCCGTCTGGTCGCGCACGATACGCTTGCAGCGGGCATAGGCGTGAAGCGTCTCCTCCCAGTCGGGACGGGCTACGTGCTGTTCCAGGACCGACACGGCTGTCGCCGCCGCGGCCGGATCGTGTCCCTGCGCGGCCAGCACGGCCGACACGGCGTCGGCCCCGTGACCGGCCTCGCGAAGCTGGCCCTCCAGTCGGCGCCTGAGGAAACCCAGCACCTCGGACCTGCTGTCAGCTTCTACATGGACGGGCATCCCCGCGGCCGCATCGTCGACAGCTGCCGCCAGATCGAGCGGCAGATCGCGCCCCACGAGGATGCTCGTCAGCCCCAGGGCAGCCCGGCGCAGGGCATAGGGGTCGGTTGCGCCGCTCGGTCTGACTCCAACCGCGAACAGCCCCACCAGGCTGTCCAAGCGGTCGGCCAGGGCCAGCGCCGTACCGGCAGCCGTCCCCGGAAGGCCATCGCCGGCACCGCGGGGCAGATACTGCTCGTAGATGGCCACCGCCACCGCGTCGGATTCACCGGCAAGGAGAGCGTACTCGCGTCCCATGACGCCTTGCAGCGAGGTGAAATCGACGACCATCGAAGTGGCCAAATCGCTCTTGGACAGCGCCGCCGCACGCCGGGCGGAATCGGTGTCGTGCTCCGTCAACCCCAGGCGGAGGGCCACAGCCGGCACCAGCTTCTCGAGACGGCGAACCTTGTCGAGCATGGAGCCGAGATCGGTCTGGAAGGTGAGCTTGGCCAGCTCCGGCGTGAAGTCGGCCAGGGGACGCTCCTTGTCCCGCTTCCAAAAGTAGGCCGCGTCGGCAAAGCGCGCGCGGATAACGTCCTGGTTGCCGTGGCGTACGGCATCCACATCGAGCCCCGCTCCGTTGGCCACGGTAATGAAGTAGGGTTGCAGCTCGCCGGCATTCCCGACCACCGGGAAGTAGCGTTGATGTTCCTTCATAACTGTGGTCAGCACTGCCGCCGGCAGCTCCAGGAACCGGGGCTCGAACCGGCCCCGGATGGCATGCGGCTGCTCAACCAGATTGGCCACTTCCTGCACCAGCCCGGGATCCTCCGACACGTGGCCGCCCACCTCCTCCGCCAGGGCACCGACCTGGCGAACGATCTCGCTCCGTCGGGCGTCGGGGTCCACCTCGATACCGTGAGTGCGCATCAGCTTGCGATAGTCCCCGGCGGCCGCCAGCGCGAGCAGCGGCGAGCCGACCGGCCGGAGGCCACGCGTCGTGCGGCCGGCCTCCAGACCGGCGAAGGTCAGCGGCACAACCGCGTTGCCGTGCATGGCCACCAACCAGCGCACCGGGCGCGAGAAGCTCTGCCCGCCGGCGTTCCAGCGCATGGAGCGGGAGAAGGGAAGACCGCCCAGCAGCCCAGGCAGCGCCTCGGACAGGACCTCACTCGCCGGCCGCCCGGCCTCGCGCTTCGTGGCCGCCATTCGCTTCTGACCACCGCGCTCGACGATCGCCAGTTCGTCCACGGAGACACCCGCACTGCGCGCGAAGCCCTCGGCAGCCGCTGTCGGTTGGCCTGCCTCATCGAAGGCCGCCTTGGCTGGGGGGCCCACCACCTCGGTTTCGACATCCGCCTGGCACGCGTCCAACTCCTCGACGAGCACCGCCAGCCGGCGCGGCGTGCCCATCACGCGCACCGCACCATGGCCCAAGCGCAGCTCGCCAAGCAGTGGTGGGATCCGTTCGACCAGCACCCTCAGCGCAGCGTCGAGATCCCCCCCTGGCAGCTCTTCGGTGCCGACCTCGAGGAGGAAGGCGGCACCTTCCGCGGGTGGCGCAATCGCGGCCGGCAGGTCGGCCTGCGGTTCCGGACCGGCGGCATCGTCGGCACCGGCCAACCATGGCCGATCCTCGTCCAGTAGCGGAAACCCCCGCTCGGAGCGAGCCGCGACGTAGGCCTCCGCAACATCGCGCGCGAGGCGCCGCATGCGGGCGAAGAAGCGGGCCCGCTCGGTCACGCCCACGGCGCCGCGGGTGTCCAGCACGTTGAAGGCATGCGAGCACTTCAGAACGTAGTCATGGGCTGGGTATACCAACCCCGCCCCGATAGCGTGCTCGGCCTCGGTCTCATAGAGATCGAAGAGCTGGTGCAACCGGCCCACATCGGCGATCTCGAAATAGTAGCGGCTCGCCTCGACCTCGAGTTGCAGCTGGATATCCTCGCCCCTCACGCGGTCGCTCCAACGCAGGTCCTTGAAGTGCCTCACATCCTGGAGAGCCATGAGGATCCGGTCCAGGCCATAGGTAATCTCGACCGAGACAGGATCGAGGTCCATGGAGCCCGCCTGCTGGAAATAGGTGAACTGGGTGATCTCCAGCCCGTCAAGCCATACCTCCCAGCCAAGGCCCCAGGCTCCCAACGCCGGTGATTCCCAGTCATCTTCCACGAATCGGATATCGTGGCGGGCCAGATCGACGCCCAGAACGGCAAGGCTGTCCACGAACAGCCCTTGCGGGTCACCCGGATCAGGTTTGAGGATGACCTGCAACTGGTGGTGGCGCCCCATACGGTTGGGGTTCTCCCCGTAGCGGGAGTCGTCGGGGCGTATGCTGGGCTCGAAGTAGGCCACGTTCCACGGTTCCGGGCCCAGGACCTGCAGGAAGGTCGCCGGGTTCATCGTACCGGCGCCGACCTCCACATTGTGCGGCCGCCAGATCAAGCACCCTCGGTCGGCCCAGAAGCGCTCGAGCCGCGCCACGGCATCTTGGAAGATCACGCTGTCGGTAGTCATGGCGATCCTCTCGGGGCTGGGCGCCCAGGCTTCAGCCTTCGGTGCCCGACCTGCCGCACGTCGCTGACCCGGTGCTCGGGCCAAGACCTGGAGCGACCCGGCGCAGCCCTTCGAGAAACTCGACGGTCTTCAGCTCGCGCTCGAGCAGGTGGCGGATGTAGGCGTGCATGGCACGCTCTAGTGCTCCGCGTGTGGCCGGGGTAAGCTGGATGCATCGGGAAACCGCCCACTCCCGCACCTGGAGGAAGCGCAGCACGCGAAACGCGTTCCCCGAAAGCGACTGCGCGTCCCGGTGTGCCGCGGAGCAGGTGGGGCACAACACCCCGCCAGCCTCCGGGCTGAACGCGTTTCCTTCGACCTCGGGCTCGCAGTCACAGCCCACGCAACGGTGGAGCTGCGGCCGGTAGCCCATGAGCCCGAGAAGGCGGATCTCGAAGAAGCGTGCCAACAGCGACGGGTCCTCAGCCTCGTCCAGTGCGCCCAACGCATCACGCAGCAACTCGAAAGTGGGCGGGCTGGCAACCCCTTCCTGCACGAAACGGTCGACCAGCTCGGCAATGTGATACGCATAGGTCGTCCGGACCAGGTCCTCCCGAACGGCGCGGAAGGGCTGGATCGTCTCCGCTTGGGTGACGACATCCAGGTTGCGCCCCTCTGCCAGCAGCAGCGCCGCATGGGTAAACAACTCGACGTGCCCGCTCTTGCGGCTGGCGATACGGCGCACACCCTTGGCGATGGCCACCACCTTGCCCCGGCTGCCAGTAAACAGAGTGAGAATTCGATCGGCCTCACCGAAGTCGTGGCGCTTGAGGACGATCGCTTCAGTCCGATACAGGCGGATGCGGCTCACGGATCGAATTATAGCGTGTCGGGCAAACAGCCCAAATCGATGACCACTGCCCCGATAGTGCACCTCCACTTCTCTACACAAACCTGCTACCCTTCCGGCTGGCTCGCGCGGAGACCATCGCCTGTCGGTAATATCGGTAGGAACGCAACGACGCATGTCTACGTCTAACAAAGACGAGACTGATGAATATCTTCCGAAACGCCCCCGCTGGAGTTCCAGGTAAGGCCGGCGAGAACCACTTCATGATCCCATTGCGATTCGATATCGTCAGATGATGGATCCGACGTTCCGGAGCGCGTGCAGTTGGCACCTGCGCTCCCGCAAGGCAGCGCGGGCGCTGTTGTTCGCGACCGCGATCGGACTGCTGTGGACGGCGTCCGTCGCGTCACCGGCCGTGGCGCAAGGGACTCCGCCCCGGGACCGCTGCCTCTTCGCGCCCATTGTAAACGCCAATGCGCCGCTCAACCTGGAGTCCGGCGTGCCCCAGAGCCGTGATCGCGTACGTTCAGAGGTCGTGCAGCCCGGTCTGGCCTGGCTGCTCTGCATGGGCTTGACCCCGACGCCCGCCCACACACCGAC
This sequence comes from uncultured Anaerolineales bacterium, assembly GCA_964475075.1. Classification (GTDB taxonomy): domain Bacteria; phylum Chloroflexota; class Anaerolineae; order Epilineales; family Epilineaceae; genus CAYYVH01. The sequence goes on from CAYYVH010000040.1 coordinate 13,822, forward strand.
GACAACCGCCACACCCACGATCACGCGTTCGCCTACCACGACTCCCGGTCCGACGGATACGCCTACCCCGACGCATACTCCGACCCGGACCCCAGCACCTACGTTCACCGCAACGTCGACGGCCACGCCAACGCCGTCCCCCACCTCGACGCAGACACCGACGGCCACGCCAACACCGTCCCTCACCTCGACGCAGACACCAACCAGGACGTCTACCATCGCACCGACTCAAACGCAGACTCCAACCGCCACTCCGACGGAGACTTCTACGCTCACGCCATCAGCGACCCCAACCGTAACGACAACGCCCACGACCACACCGACACCAACCGTCACACCGACGCCGACGATCACGCCGACGCCCACTCAGACCATGACGCCATCCGCCACGCCGACAGCCACGGCCACCTTCACCCCGTCCGCAACCCCGACCATCACACCCTCGCCGACGGTGACACAGACACCGACGGTTACACCCACTCCCACGATCACTCCGACGCCGACGATTACGCCGACGCCGACGATTACGCCGACGCCAACGATTACGCCGACGCCGTCCATCACACCGACGCCCACTCAGACGCTGACGCCATCCGCCACGCCGACGGCGACGGCCACCTTCACCCCATCTGCGACCCCGACGGTCACGCCGACCCTGACGCCCACGCCAACGGCTACCGCGACCGCGACGGACACCCTTACACCGACGGCGACGCCGACTGCCACGCGGACGCCGACACCGAGGCCGACCTTCGAGCCGCTGCCGACCCCGGACAGCGTGATGGGGGTTCAGGTCTTCGGCGGGGACGTTATCCCCCAGGTGCTGGGCCAAATGGCATACGGCGGGGCGAAGTGGGTGCGGGTGATCATCCTATGGTCGGTCCTGGAGCCCACGAACACGACACCGCCAACCTACAACTGGTCGTACTCCGATGCTCTGATCACGCCACTCGTGGCAGGCGGGTTCACGCCCGTTGGCGTGATCTACTCGAACCCATCATGGGCCGCCAACACGTCCTGCGGGCCGGTGGACCGCGTGCCCCTGTCCCGCTTCGAGCAGTTCATCGGCGCCCTTGTCGAGCGCTACGACGGTGACGGCGTGGACGATGCACCGCGCTCACCGCGCGTCCTGCACTGGGAGATCTCCAACGAGGAGGACTTCAGCCCGAGCCACGCCGGCGGGCAGGGGGATCATGGCGGTTGTTTCGGGGACAATCCGCCCGCGTACGGCACTCACCTGCGGGCCGCTTACCTTGGCGCGAAGTCGGCCAGCAGCGACGCCCAGATCATTTTCGGTGGTGTAGCCTACGACCGCTTCCATAATCTACCCGGATACTCGCCACCGGGCCCGTTCGATTATGCGTTTGTGGGCCAGACGTTGAGCTGGTTGGATGCCCTCTTCGGGAGCGGCCCGGACTTCCCGTTCTTCGACATCATGGCGGTGCACATATACAACGACTACCGCGACAACTGGGATGGCACGGCACCGCCGTTCGACCAGGAGCTCGTCGCCAAGATCGCCCACTTCAGGGAGCATCAGCTGTACGCAACGGGGCGGTACGACCTGCGCGATGTTCCCCTCATGCTCACCGAGGCCAGCCTGCCGAGCATGCCTTCGGATACTTGGACGGAGCGCAGCGAGGACATACAGGCCGCCTATCCGGGGCAGCTCATGGCACGCTCCATGGCAGTGGGGGCGCAGAACGCGGTTTGGTTCACGATCGAGGACTCGTTCACTGGGGCGTGCGACAATCCGTGGGCTTGGCTCACGTTCGGGCTGCTCCGCTCGCAGGACGTCTACCAGGCGGCGCAGGCGTGCGACCCCAATCCGCTGCCCGGCTACAACGTCGCTGCGCCGCACGAACCGAAGCCCTCGCTGGCCGCCTATCGGACGGCCGTGGGACTGCTCGGCGGTGTCCCGTACGACCGCCAGTTGGACGCGGGGGAGACCGGTAGCCCCGAGATCCAGGCCTTCCGCTTCCAGACGACCGGTGGCAGGTACCTGATCGTCGCCTTCACCGATAACGGCCGGCCACTCGGGCGGCGCGGATACCCACCGGTGGAACGGGACATGACCTTCGACAACGGGGTCCTACCGGACTGGACCGGCCAGCTCCGGGTGACCGATCACCTGGGCAACGAGACGCTGTTCTCCGGCGATTCGGTAACCCTGACGATACGCCAGGCGGCCGTATACGTGCGGGCTGATCCGTAGGGGCGAAGCATTTGCCCGGGCGGTCACGGTTAGCGAACATGACATGGGCAAATGCTTCGCCCCTACACCGGTGTACGATGCCCTCGGGTCGGTGTACGACACCCTCGGGTGACGTGTGACACCGTCGGGTTACATCGGGTATAAACCCTCGTCGTAGCTTGGCGGCATGCCCGGGCCACCCATGTCGTCGCCGAGCAGGTCGCCCATCTCCTCTTCGATCTTCTCGGGGTCCTCGCCCGCCTCCAGCCGGCGCACGGCCTCCTCCATCTCGGGCTCCAACTCCTCCCCGGTGATCTCGCTCATACGCCGCATCAGCCGCCCCAGCTGGCGCGGATCGTTCTCATCGATGTTCTCGGCCTCGCTGAGCAGCCTCATCATCTCGTGCTCAACACGTGGATCGTCAAAGGGGTCGTCGCCGGTGGGTCCCGGAGCTTCCGGACCACTGACCTTGCTCGAGGCACTTCGGGACCGAACGAAGGCGAAGCGGGAGATCATCTTGCTCAGATCAGTGGCGCCACATTTCGGGCAAGTCGGCTGACGATCCGCATCGACACTCGGGGCCAAGAAGCTGTACACGCGGTTACATGCCGGACAGAGGTATTCATAGATCGGCATGGACCTTCACCCTTCCCCTCATGAGGCACACGGCCGGCGAGCGGCTACGCGCCGGCACTGCCAGCCTGCTCCGCACCGCGCGGATTGCGCACCAGGAACTCCTCCACCAGGAGCAGGTTATCTCCGGCGCGCTTCACCGTGTTGAGCAGCCTGTCCATGGTGGTGACCTCCTCCAGCTGCTCGTTCACGAACCAGTCCAGGAAGTTCTCGGCCAGGTAGTCGGACTCCTGCCGCGCCAGTTTTACCAGGTCGTTGATCTGCCGCGTCACTACCAGCTCCCAATCCAGCGCCAGCTTGACGGCCTCCTCGGCCGAAGCGAAATCGGCTTTCGGAGCCGGAACAGTTGGCACCTCGAGCAGCCCGCCGGCGTCCGTTACATAGTGCGCCATCTTCAGGGCATGCTCCTTCTCTTCCTCGGACTGGAGATAGAAGAAGTTAGCCAGCTCCGGCAGGCCCTCCCGGTCGAAGTAGGATGCCATGGCCAGATACACGAACACGGCGCCGAACTCATGGCCCACCTGCTCGCTCATGGCCTTCGCTTGCGCTTCACTTATAAGCATATCGGTTAGACTCCTATCGGTTGACTTCCGGCATGACCGGACCGGGGCGCGCCCGACCCGCCCGTCTGCGACAGCACAGAGGAATTAATAGCACCACCGGCCAACGTCGGCCAAGCGAGCGACTGTCTTGACCGCCGCGGACGACAGGGGCCACAATGTCGGGCGTACTGCACGTACGTTCGCTGATTCGCGGCGGGCGTGGAAGTCAACTGGAGTCGGTCGTGAAAAAGACCTCGGTCGCAATCGTCTCTGCTCTCATGCTGCTCGCGCTGCTCGGTGCGACTCGGGGCCATGTGCAGGAAGCCGCGCCGAACGATGTCGTGCCCATCAACGGCACGGCGTACCGGGCCACGGCTCCCGCGGGTCCGGACTTCGCCGGGGTACGCCTGGCCCCGTTCCAGGCCCGCAACCCCACACGCGGAGTGTGGCGTGCGACCATGGCCCAGAACGCTCGCTACCTGGCGGAGGTTGCTGTTCCGGAGAACGTTCAGGTGAGCAGGGACGGCGAGGTGGAGGGCGCTTCGAAGCCGGTTACCGACTTCAGCGAGGTCATGGTCGCCCTCGACCCCACCGATACCGACCACCTGCTTGCATCGTCCAAGTTCTTCTACGTGCCCGCGCGCTACCGCTTCTACACCGGCGTCTTCGAGTCCTTTGACGGCGGGGGAACGTGGAGCCAGCTCCAGCCTGACGGCGTCGAGGATTACAGCCTCACCTCGGACCCGGTGACGACGTTCGACGAGCAGGGAAACGGCTATTTCACGCTGCTCACCCGGGGCCCGACGGGCCTCGACATGCTCAGGAAACGGACCGGCGATGATTGGGAGCGGCCGGTCGTGGTGGACCGGACGACCATCACCGACAAGCAGTGGATCATCGGCGACCAGGACCCCCAGGGAACGAGCCGCTACGCCGGCCGGGTGTACATGAGCTGGACGGCCATCGGGGGTGAGCGGAGCCCAACGCGCATCATGGTCTCCCGCTCCATCAATCGCAACACGACCTGGAGTCGGCCGCGGGAAGTGGCCACTGACAGTGATTCCACGGGCGGCGTCCAGGGCTCCATTCCGGGTGTTGCGCCCGACGGCACGGTATACGTCCTCTACGGCCGTCGCATCTTCGGCGGGCCCGGGCGGGGCCGCATCGAGATCGTGAAGTCCGCCAATGGCGGTGTCTCATTCGGGCAGCCGGTCGTCGCGGCCCGGATCACGTCGATTCCGTTCTTCCTGCCGAACGGCCAGCCCGACAAGAACTTCCGCACTCCGGCCAGCCTGCCGGCGTTCGCGGTGGGCCCGGAGAACGGAACCCTGTACGCCGCCTGGGCCGACTACCGAAATCGGGACGCCGACATCTATCTGGCCCGCTCAACCAACAACGGGTCCAACTGGTCCGCGCCGGTCCGCCTGAACGACGACCCGGTCGGAAACGGGGTGGATCAGATACAGCCGCAGATAGCGGTGGCACGCAATGGGCGGGTGGCGGTGACGTGGTTCGACCGCCGGCTGCCCTGCCCCGACCTACCCTGGATCCCCGAGGAGCACGTTGGCCGGGCGAACATGTGCATCGACACGTTTCTGACGCGCTCGTTCGATGACGGGGTGACCTGGGGGCCCAACATCCGCGTCAGCGCCCAAACGTGGGACTGGACCCTGAACCTTCCGCTGGCCGATCGGAACACCGGCTTCATCGGCGACTACCAGGGGCTGGCCTCGAGCGACGACTATGACTACCCCGTGTGGAACGCGACGGCCAACCTGGGCGACAACGACGACAACCACCAGCAGATCTTCGTCGCCCGCGTACCGGCGGCCTGGAATCCGCCGACGCCCGAGGCGACGGATGAGCCACCGCCGTCCGAAACACCCAGCGCGACGCCCAGCCAAACGGCGACGATCATCACGACCCCGACGGACGAGCCCACACCTACGACTACGCCGACGCCCACTCCAGAAGCACCTACGGCACTGCCCTCACCGGTGGGCCCGACGGAGACCGTCGAGCTGCCCGCCACCCCGACGAGAGCACCCGCGCACTCGGTCTACTGTCCCGTGGTGTTCCGCTCGCGGCGAGAGTGAACCCCCTGCCCCTAATCCGTTGTCACAGATGGGCCAGGAACGCCCGCGCGTACTCTTCCCGGCGATCCTCGCCGGCCAGCCGATAGACCGTGATCTCCTCGGCCGTCAAGTCGCCGCGCCCGAGGACCAGGTTGGTCAGGATCACTTCCAGATCGGTGGGAACCTCCGCCCGATCATCGACATAGTGCCACCACTCCAGGACGAAAGCGGGCTTCAGCGGCCCGACAAGGACGATCCGCGCCGAGTAGTCAGCCCCCTGCGTAATCGTGAGGAAGTGCGGCAGGGGATAGGAACCTTCGGGGGAGGGCAAACGACCAATGAGTGCCACCCTGCCGCGCGGGTCATGGGCCGCCCGGTCACGCGCCGCCCTCAGCACCTCGAGCTGCTCGTCGGCGGTGTGACGCGCCGTGGTGAAGTACAGGGCACACCGCTCTAGCTGCTCCTCCACGTCACCGCGCTGCTGCTCGACCACTACGTCGATACCCGGCCCGGTGACGACCGTGAACGTACACTGCGAGTGCCTCACGCGGCCCCCGACCAGATTGGCCAGATCGGCCACCGGGTTGACCAGGAGCGGCAACGACACCTCCACCTGGGGCGGAATCGCGCCCCCTGCAGCAAGATAGCCCTGGACGTGCTCCTCGATCGCCGCCTCCGCCACCGGGTCATCGAGTGCCTGAAGCGCCTGCAGCGCTCCGAGCCGCAACTCGTCCTCGAACCGCAGTAGATCGTCGGCCAGCTTGTCGACCCCCCTCGGCTCCCCGAGCTGCGCCAGCGCCCTGC
>CAYYVH010000041.1:0-19756 GCA_964475075.1 uncultured Anaerolineales bacterium
AACTCGCGGTACTCTGGCATTTGCTTGACCTTTCTTGACGGCTATCAGCTATCAGCTATCAGCTATCAGTCCCTATCGTCCGCTCCCGAAGGACAGGCTACTGCGGCGCACCCATCGGCTGGGCCGGGGGAGAGCGATGGATCCTGATCCACCGAGCTGATAGCTGATAGCTGATAGCCGATAGCCCAAGCACCAACCACCGCCCGTCGCACTGCCCACCCCCTCCCCTCTAACACCGTGCGTCGGCCGCCGCCAGGGCAGCGTGCCAACAGGCCAGCTCGGTGCCGGCCCACTCGTCCGGTGCCGTCGCTTCGTGATGGCGAATTAGGTCCACCAGGTCCGGGTCGCCGCCGTGGGTCTCTACCCAGAGTGCCCCGCGCTCCGGATGATTGGCGACCACCCAGAACGGCCGCCGCCAGCCCGTGGGCCAGCCGGCGAACCAGCCCCACACACGGGGGAAGCGCCACGCCAGGAGCACCCGCAGCACACGGTGGGCGAGGCCCACCCCCGCGTGCGCCTTGCCAACATCGTGCAACAGCGCTGCTTGGAGCAGCGGCAGGTCCGCCACACCATCGGCCTCGAGTAGGCTCAACACCACCAGCCCGTGCCGGCGATCCTCAGGCTGCATTTCGCAGAACAGCGGGTAAAGGTGTGGCGGCAGCACGCGCCGCGCTGCCGTGTCGTCTGGGGATCTCAACCGGGCACCGAGCGCGGCGAAGAGCTGGCCGACCCGGACGCGAGCCGCCCGCCGCATCAGAGTCAGAGTTGGGCGGCCAGGTCCGGACCGGCCACGAGCACCAGCAGCAGTTGAATGAACGGGGCCATCATGGCGCCCAGCAGGCTGCCTCCGCCGGCGCGACTGACCAGGATGAGCAGCAGCAACAGCATTCCACCGTAGCGCTCCAGCTCTTGGAGGCGGAAGGCAGTGGTGGCCGGCACCACGCCCAGGAGCACCTTCCAGCCGTCGAGCGGCGCCACCGGCAGCATGTTGAAAACGGCCAACACGATGTTGAGGTAGGCGAAGAAGAGCAAGAAGCTCGCCGGCAGTGAGCCGAGCGGCACCAGCCCCAGGCGCAGCGGCACGAAGAAGAGCACCGCCAGCAACACGTTCGAGGCGGGACCGGCCACGGAAACGAGAAGCATGCCCCGGCGCCCCAGACGGTACCCGTCAACCGGCACGGGTCGGGCCCAGCCGAACCCGGCAACGAGGAAAACCAGCGCCCCTAACGGATCGATATGCGCCCGCGGATTAAGAGTCATGCGCCCACTCATGTAGGCCGTCATGTCCCCCAACCCGAATGCCATCCGGGCGTGGGCATATTCGTGGACCGTGAGGCCCACCACCAGCGCCGTGATCAGCGCAATGGCCTCAACGGGATGGCCTCGGAGCAGTTCGAGAATCAGCATGTCGCGTCGTCTCCAATCGCAGTCGCTCGAGTATAGCACAGGCCGGGCCACGACGAACGCCCTGCATCATCCTTCTCCATGGAGCGCGTTCCGCCGCCGGCTATGGTATACTCCTCCGCTTGTGGGAGCGCACGGGAGCGAAGACATCCGCATGGACGACATCGTCCGACTGCGCAAGCCACATCCGTGCGGCAGCTACGAGTGGCAAGTGGTGCGCCTGGGTGCCGAGATCGCCATCCGCTGCACGGGCTGTGGGCGCCGGGTGCTCTTGCCACGCCGCCAACTCCGCAGGCGCCTCAAGACGATCGTCTCCCATATCGCCCGTCCGTCCAGCCCAGAGGGCGAATCGCCACCTTGATGAAAGCGCCCGCGCCCCGGCGGCGATCAGTTGGCCGAATGGCGCGGTCAGTTCATTCGCGGGCTGCCAGTATGGGATTTCGCAAGCCCTCCCACTACGCCCAGGCTCCCCCAGTGCTGGATGCACCAGACTGATAGCTGATAGCTGATAGCTGATAGCCCACGACAGAATAAACGAACGACTTCTGATAATCTGTACTAGCCATGAATGCCCTCCTCACCGCGCTCTACAGCCTCGGGTTCCTCGCCCTGAGCATCTATGGCCTAAAGGTGCTCCTCATGACACTGGGCTACTTGAGCGTGCGCCACACCTGTGAGGAGGAGCCGCCACTTACCAGCAGGCCCACCGTCACCGTACAGCTGCCCATCTTCAATGAGCGCTATGTCGCCGCCAGGGCCATCGGCGCCGCCTGCCGACTGCGCTGGCCTCGCGACCGGCTCGAGATCCAGGTCCTCGATGACTCCACGGACGCCACACGCGAAGTGGTAGACACCGCCGCAGCGGCATGGCGCTCCCACGGGTTAAGTGTGACGGTGCTCCGCCGCGATCAACGGTCCGGTTTCAAAGCCGGGGCGCTGGCACAGGGCACAGCCCGTGCCCGGGGTGACGTACTGGCGGTGCTCGACGCCGACTTCGTGCCCGCGCCCGATTTTCTGGAGCGCACAGTGCGACACCTTCAACCCGGTGTGGCAGCGGTGCAGGCCCGATGGGGCCACCTGAACGCGCGTGCCTCAGGCCTCACTCACGCCCAGGCAGTGGCCCTGGACGGCCACTTCGTCGTCGAACAGACTGCGCGTGCGCGCCTCGGCCTGTTCGTCAACTTCAACGGAACGGCCGGCATCTGGCGCCGGGAGGCCATCGAGGCCGCCGGCGGTTGGCAGGGCGACACGCTGTCGGAAGACATCGACCTCAGCTTCCGCGCGCAGCTGGCCGGCTGGCGCGTCGTCTTTCTGCCGGAGGTCGCCGTGCCAGCCGAGTTACCGACGACGCTGGCGGCCTTCAGGTGCCAACAGCGCCGTTGGGCCACCGGCACGACGCAGCTCCTCCTCAAGCTCGGACCACGCCTCGGCCATGCCAGGCTGCGCCCCCTCGTGCGCCTCCACGCCCTGTTCAGCCTGTCCGAGCACCTCTTCCACCTCGTGACCCTCTCCCTGCTCTTGGCGTCGCCCCTCCTCCTGACCTACCGACCATCCTTCCATATCGCCCTTGGCCTGGTGACCCTGCTGTCGCTCAGCCCGGCGCTTATGTATGCCGTGGCGCTGGCGGCGCTGTACGATGACTGGCCGCGCCGGCTGACCAGCTACCCCCTACTGGCCGCGCTGGCCGTCGGCCTGTCCCTGAACGGAGCGGTGGCGGTGCTGCGGGCGCTGCTGGGATGTGGCGGCGCCTTCCAGCGGACGCCCAAGTTCGGGAACGGACCAACCACGAGCAGCGGCACGCCGGGGGCGAGGGCATACCACCTCCCGACCGACGCCATACCCATCGGTGAGGCCGCACTGGCCGCCTACGCCTGGCTGGGCCTCCTCGGGGCTCTGGTTCAGGGTGTGAAAGGCCTGGTACCGCTGTTCGCTGTTTTCGCCGTCGGCTACACGGTGACATGCGGGCTGTCTCTCCTCGACACCGCGAGAAACATCGGCCTGCACCGGCCAGAGACGGTGCCGATCGAGGAACTGGGAGTGTAGGGGCGCCCCCTCAAGGCTTTAGTCGCTCCGGCGGGTGGACGGTCAGGATCAGCAGGCGGCGCGTGGTCGATCGAACGCGCGCCGGCTCGGCGAGGCGCAATCCCGGAACCCAGATGATCTCCCCGTTCGCTACGGCTAGTGGCCAACCATCGCGCTCCGCCCGCGGGACGCGGTGGTCGACGAAGAGATCCTGCACCAACTTGTGGCGACCGGCCATGCCCAGGGGCCGGAGGCGGTCCCCCGGCTGGCGGCCGCGAACGGACAGGTGGCGCCCGATCACTTCGGCGTCCAGCATCGCGGTCCAAGGCGCCATTCGCTCCGGAGAGTCGCTCGGGCGCCGCTCTCGCACCTCGGCCACCACCCGCCAGCCACCCGGCAACCGCGTCGCACCCGGCACGATAAGCGGCACGGCCTGGCCGGATAGGCGGGGCGGGGGCACCGACACCCGTTCCGGTTCCACCGCGAAGCCGTCTGCGGCACGAGTCAACCGCACGCCGCCGGGCAGGCCCGCGGGCCCACTCTCCTCGGCGACGGCGCGACGCACCGCTTCAACGTGCTCCCAGCCGAACTCGCGGTGCAGCTGCAGCCACTCCGCTGCGCGACGGACGAGTCGGCACTGGAGGGCCGGATGCAGCGCCTGCCACACGGGCAGGTCGAAGTCGACCCGGTCTCCCTCCGCCACCACGCAGCGGTCCCAGGCCACATCGGTCTCCCCCTCGAGGAACGCCAAGTCATTGGCGATGGCCGCGGAATTGCGCACCAGCGTCTCCCGCAGGCGGGGGTTCACCGCTTCCAGCCGGGGCATGATCTCGTTTCGAAGCCGGTTGCGCAGGAAAGCGGGATCGCGATTCGACGGATCCTCCACGGCCTCCAGACCACGCGCCGCGAGATAGGCGTCGACGTCCTCCCGGGTCACGGCAAGCAGCGGCCGCACAACCTGCGGGAGCCGCGTCAGTGACGCACTTGAAGCCGCCCAGTCGTCTTCGATAGCCCCCACCTCCACCAGCGACAGCGGGAATGGCGCCAGCGGTGTCATTCCCTTCAAGCCGGCCAGGCCACTGCCGCGAAGGAAGTTCATGAGCACGGTCTCGGCCTGGTCGTCTGCCTGGTGACCCACCGCCACCTTCTCGGCCCCGATCCGCGCCGCGACGGAAGCCAGAAACGCATAGCGCGATGCTCTGGCCGCATCCTCCAGGCTCCGGCCAGCGTCCGCCGCCAGGGCCGCCACGTCGCGCGCGGCGAGGGAGACCGGCAGGTGAAAGCGGTCTGCCAGGTGGCCGACGTAACCCGCATCCTCGGCCGAGGACTCGCGCAAGGTGTGGTCCAAGTGGGCCACGTGGAGGGCCAGATCCCGTTCGGGCGCGTAGCGGCGAAGGGCATCCAGAAGCGCCAGGGAGTCCGGCCCCCCGGAAACACCTACTACCACCGTCTCGGCGTGCCGGAACAACCGGTATCGGGCATCGGCCTGACGGATGGCCAAAACGAGGTCGGGGGCTGTCACGATGGTGCGCATTCTAATTCCCGACCCGGGCGCACGCAAGAGCGCCACAGGGAGGCGGCATCTTGACCACCGTTCGGCGTGGCCTTATCATTGTGAGGTTCGTCTCAAGATGTCTCGCCGCCTCACGCGGGAGTTGATTCCCAGTCGGCATGAGAAAGCCCGTAGCGATCGCCCATGTTCGAGAACCTCACCGATAGGCTCCAGACCGTCTTCGGCCAGTTGGCCCGCAGGGGCAAGCTCACTGAGGCCGATGTGGACGTTGCGATGCGCGAGTTGCGCCTGGCCCTGCTCGAGGCCGATGTCAACTACGGTGTGGTCAAGGACCTCACGGAGCGAGTCCGGGCGCGGGCGGTCGGGTCCGAGGTCATGCGATCGCTCACGCCAGCCCAACAGGTGGTGAAGATCCTTCACGAGGAGGTCATCGACACTCTCGGGCCGGCTGCCCCGCTGGACCTGGGCCACGGCTCGCCGCCGGTCGTACTGCTGGCCGGTCTCCAGGGGTCGGGCAAGACCACCACCACCGCCAAGCTGGCAGCACACCTGCGCCAGAAGGGTCGGCGGCCACTCTTGGTGGCCTGCGACACCCGCCGGCCGGCGGCCATCGAGCAGCTGGCAGCCTTGGGGCGGCAGTTGGACATCCCGGTCTACAGTGAGGGTACGGATCCCGCTCCCCCGGGAATTGCCGCACGCGCCCTCGACGCGGCCCGGCGCGGTGCACACAACGTCGTCCTGCTGGACACGAGCGGCCGCTTGCAGATCGACGAAGCGCTCATGGACGAGATCGCCGAGATCGCCGTCCGGGCCGCACCCTCAGAGACGCTGCTCGTCGCCGACGCGATGACCGGCCAGGAAGCCGTCAACGTGGCCAGCACCTTTCACGAGCGCCTGGGGCTGACGGGCCTCATACTGACAAAGGTGGACGGGGACGCTCGGGGCGGCGCAGCGCTCTCGATCCGGGCCGTCACCGGTGTACCCATCAAGTTCCTCGGCGTCGGGGAGCAGGCCAGCGCGCTGGAGCCCTTCCAGCCCGAGCGCCTGGCCGGCCGCATCTTGGGCATGGGCGACGTGCTGACGCTCATCGAGCGGGCCGAGACGGCCATCGACCAGGCCGAAGCGGCGCAGATGGAGCAGAAGCTGAGCCAGGGGAAGCTCGATCTCGAGGACTTCCTGACGCAACTCCAGCAATTGCGCCGCATGGGGACGCTGAGCGAGCTCCTGGGCATGATCCCCGGCATGGGCACCGCGCTGCGCCAGCTGCCCCAGGAGATCGACGATCGCCAGATCCAGCACATCGAGGCAATGATCCAGTCGATGACGCCGGCCGAACGGCGCAAGCCACGCATCCTGAACGCCAGCCGCAAGCGGCGAGTTGCCGCCGGAAGCGGCACGAGCGTGCAGGAGATCAACCAACTCCTGCGCCAGTTCCAGCAAGCCCAGAAACTCATGAAGCAGCTGTCGCAGGGCCGTATGCCGCGCCACATCTTCGGCCAACTACGTTAGGAGGAATTCGTTCATGGTTAGAATTCGACTGCGCCGGGTCGGCGCCAAGAAGCAGCCAAGCTACCGGGTTGTGGTCGCCGATAGCCGCGCACCGCGCGATGGCCGGTTCATCGAGACCATCGGCCATTACAACCCGCGCACCGACCCACCGACGGTCGTCATCCATGAGGACCGTGCCATCTACTGGCTCAGCGTGGGCGCCCAGCCTTCCCAGGCAGTGGCGCGCTTCTTCGGGCATCTTGGCCTCGCCGGTAAGGTCAAGGACGTCCTCGGAGGCGCCGCAATCGAAGAGGTGGCCGCCCCACGGGCCGCGCCGGAGCCCGGTCGACCCACCAAGAAGCGCCCCCCGAAGAAGAAGGCCATGGCTGAAGCCGAGCCCGAGGATGTGACGGCAGAGCCAGCCCCCGAAATCGAGCCCGTCGAGGCGGAGGCGGAAGCCGCCCCCGAGCCCGTCGAGGCGGAAGCCGCAGAGGTCGAGGAAGTGGTCGAGGAGCCCGCCGCGGAGCTTTCGCTGGCGGACCTGGGGCTCTCAACGCGGGTCGCCAACGTGCTTGGCGACGCCGGGGTCAAGACCGCCGCCGAGTTGGCCGGCATGCTGGCCGACGGCGAGGACAAGCTCCTTGACATCTCCGGCATCGGGGCCAAGGCCATCGAGGAAATCCGCCAGCAGCTGACCGAGCACGGCCTGGATATCTGATGGCCGCAAACATACCTGAATTGGTTGCCCACATCGCCCGGGCATTGGCCGAAAACCCGGATGCGGTGGAAGTGTCCGAGTTCACGCGGGGTCGCGAGAAAGTAGTGCGGTTGACGGTGGCCACTGACGACATGGGCCGGGTAATCGGCCGCGAGGGCCGTGTGGCCAACGCCATCCGGTCGCTCATGAAGGCCGCCGACGATGACGCCCGCTGGGGGTTGGAGATCGTCGATTGAGGCCGGCGGCACCCCGCTATCTGGCTATCGGCCGGATCGGCCGGCCGCACGGGGTGCACGGCGAGGTTCGTCTCGAGGTCATGACCGACTTCCCCGAACGGTTTGCGCCTGGAGCCAAGCTGCTCGTGGGACCCGAGCAGGAAAGCGAGCCTCAATCAGTTGAGGTGATGGCCGTGCGCCCTCACAAGGAGTGGCTCTTGGTGCGCTTCGACATTGCCGGAGAACGCACCGCGGCCTCCCTCCTCACCGGGCAGTACGTCTACATCCCGGCTGAGGAGGCACGCGCCCTGGAACCCGACAGCTACTATCCACACGAACTGCTGGGCTTGGAGGTCGCAACCGATGAAGGTCGGCCGCTGGGCCGGGTCACCTCCGTGCTGGAGACGGGTGCCGCCGACGTCCTGAAGGTCGATAGCGACGAGGGCGAGTACCTCATCCCGATGATCGCCGACGTGATCGCCGATGTGGATTTGGACACCGGGCGCCTGACGATAACCCCGCTACCAGGTCTACTTGAGTAGGAACACCATCCGTCACTATTCAACCCGGTCAACCCGGCGCGGGGCTGAACTGCGACGAACTGGCTAACCGCGGGTCGCGAGCGCCAGCGGGAGGAAAACCTGGCCCGGCGTTGGCTGGCGGTCCTGCGGCGGGGTGTCTATCGGCAGCGAGGTTGCTGTCGGCTCGGCCGTCGGCGCTTCAGTGACCGGCGTCTCGCTGGGCGCAAGCGTCGTCGGCTCCGGTGGGGTTGTGGTGAGCGGCGGCGTCTGGGTCGGCCCCGGCGTCCGGCTCGGCTCCGGCGTCGCGGTGGGCGCCGCGCCCAGCCAGCCGAAGAGCTGCACCCGGTTGTTGTCCGTGTCGGCGACCAGGATCCGACCATCCGGCGAGGCGGCCAGACCGCGTGGGTTCCACAACTCACCCGGCCCTGGACCGGGCCCGTCCGCGAACACAGCTACCACGCTCTCCGTGAGTGGGACACCCGGCTGCGGCGCCAATACCTGGATACGCGTGTGGTCCAGGGCGTCATCCTCCAGCACATAGACATACTCCCCATCGGCGGCCAGCGCCACGGGGAACCAGAGGTAGCCGGGCTCCACGACACCGCCCGGCGGCCGGCCCGGGAGCTCCCCACCCGGCTCCGGCCAGACCGCGACGAACTCCCCCTCGGGCGTGAACGCTTGCAGGCGGTGGGTACCCTCCTCGAGCGTGTAGATCAGACCGCCTTCGTGCTCAGGGCCCCCCGGGCCGACGGCGACGGCACTGGGGAACGTGAGCTCGCCCGGATTGGTGCCCCGCCGCCCGATCATCCCAAGCACCTTGCCCTCGGGGTAGGCGCTGCGGCGCACGATGCGGTGGTTGAGGGTGTCGGCGATGTAGACGTCCCCTTCCGGACCCACCGCCACGGCACGCGGCTCCCACAGGCCTTCGTCCCCAGGCCCCGGATTGCCATCCCCCCACTGGCCGAGCTTCGACCCGTACTCCGGGGAGGCCAAGTACACGATGTTGCGCGACGGCGACGCGACATATATGACCGCGTCGTCGTATTTGGGCCCGTAGCGATGCACGGCCACGCCACCAGGCACCGGCAAATCGAAGTCTGTGAAGACGCCACCGCCTATGTACGCAACCGTGCGGTCGCCATCGTTGGGGTCGGTGATCAGCACGCGGTGGTTGTCCACATCCGAGATAACGAAGAAGTCCCGGTCGATGGCCACAGCGGAGGGGGACCCAACCTGGTTCAGCTCGCGGGCCCGTTGCCCGCCCAGAGCCTGCGGTTCTCCTTCCAACGGGAGCACGAGCAGGTTGTAGTCCGGGGCCAATGCGTCGGCCAGGACGGCCACACCGCTCGGGAGCATCGCGATACCCTGGAAGGCGAAATCGCCGCCCGTTTCCTCCCCCCCGAGCAATCGAGGCTCGTCGACCAAGCGCCTGTCGCCAGTGTAGCGCCAAGCCCGCGGCGAACGATACGAGGGATCGTAATCCCGCACCACGAAGCCGCCGCTCGCATCCACGGCGATGCCCGTCGGACGGAACAGCCGCCCCCCGCCGTCCCACGCCCCGTCCGGGGTGCCGTCGGGCTTGAAGAACACCAGGCGGTCGTTGTCACGGTCCGCAACCCACAATCGGCCATCCGGGCCGATCTCCACATCCGCGGGGCGCAGCATCTCGCCGGCGCCCGCTCCGAACCCCCCGATGCGGCGGAGGAACTCCCCTTCAGGTGTGAAGACCTCGATGTCGTTCACGCCCCAGTCCGTGACGTAGACGTTGCCCTGGCGGTCGGTAGCAATACCGGTGGGGGCCTCGAACAACCAGTCGCCTGTCCCGCGGTGGCCCCACTCCTTCACTTTGTCGCCGCTGAAGCACTGGCGACCGCCGGGATCGAAGCAACTAGGCTCAGGCTGGAAGCGCTTGATCTTGCGCTGCCCCCGGTCTACGACGTAGGCGTAGCGACCGTCCGGGCTGATCGCAATGTCGGTGGGGTCCCAGAACTGCCCCGGTCCACGGCCCCGCCGCCCCCACTCGCCGACGTAGCCCCCGGTTGGGGTAAACACCTGGATCCGCGCGTTGCCATGATCCACCACGTAGATCCACCCGTTCTCGTCGGGGGACACAGCGACGCCCATCGGATCGTTGAGCTTCCCTTGCGGGGCAACCGAGCCGATGGAGCGCCCGAAGGCAGGCGCCTCCGGGCCTACCCCCGCAACCACCAGGGGAGCCAAGACCACCAGTAGCATCGCCAGGACGCTCACGCGCAGGAGGCGACCGGCGACTACTCTTTGTCGGGGCAGCATGCTCACAGGTCGATCGTCACCGATGATGGACGAATGTAAGTAAGGAGCCACTCTCCGTAACAAGGATGACGTGGTGGGGAAGGCTTTGGTTGCGCACAACCTGGAGGCAGTGCACCACCCTCGGCGGTGAACCGAGCTCCGCAAGCCGGCGCGGATCCCCTGGACAGCATCCCTCCCACGCAGAACACGTCCCCTTGCTCATGTTCGGCGGCACAGCACCACACAGATCGGGCCATTATAACGGGCCCCCGACCACTTGTCCACTTGCAGTGGAACCCACACCCGATACGATTGGGCGGGGGTTGACCCACCTCGCCCCCGGGTGTAGCATCCGTCGCCGTGCGCGGCGGATGGTAACACCGAGCACCAGACGGCGCAGCGGCCGCCCGCCTCAGCCCGGGGGACAGGAGCACCACGACAGAGCGGCTCTCTGTCCCGGGGCGATTATACCACAGTTAGGCGAGTAAACCAGCCGGATGTACATCGATCGCGAACGCGAGTTCCAGCGTCGCCGCCGGTCACGGTGGCCAGTTGTGGTCGCGCTGCTCTCGGCAGCGGCGATAGCCACCCTCGGAACGCAACCCGAGCTGGTGCGCCGGCAGCTGGCCGCGATACTACCCACTCCATCCCCGACGGCCACCGCGACCCCCTCCACCGCCGAGGTGCAGGCGACGGCGGCGGCCGCCACCCTGGTGGGCGATCCGAACGCCGCCAGCGACGCCTGGTCCACCGCGGTCGCCCGTGACCCGGAGCTGGTTGCCGGTTACGTCGCCCTCGCCCGCATCGACGCGCTGCGGCGCCGCTACGACGCCGCCCTGGAGGCCGCACGCACGGCAGTGGCACTCGCACCCGAGGACCCGGCCGCGCACACCGCCCTCGCCGTAGCCCTCGACTGGTCCGGTGAGCCCGAGCAAGCCATCGAGTCGGCCCTTCTAGCATTGGATCTCGACCCGGACGACGTCGCTGCGCAAGCCGCGCTGGCGGAGGCATACGCTGCCAGCGGACGCTGGGAACCCGCGCTGGAGACCGCGCACCAGGCCGTGGCGCTGGGTCCGGAGTCGGCCGACGCACACCGAGCCCTGGGAATGGCCTTGGAGGTGCGGGGCGACAGCTCGGCAGCGCTGGGCGAGTACAGACGAGCAACGGTGCTTGCACCAAACGCCAGCCAGTACTACGTCGACATCGGCAGAGTGTACCGGCTGCGTGGCGAGCTCAGCGCCGCCGTGGACGCCTTCGAGCACGCCGCCCAATTGGACCCCCGCGATCCTGTTCCCCATGATCACCTGGGCCTGCTTGCCTACGACCAAGGTACCTACGACGTCGCGGCCGCCCACTTCAAGCGCGCCGTGGCCATACAGGATGACTTCGCGCTGGGCTTCGGCCACCTCGGATGGACCTACTACGCCCGCCGAAGATGGTCCGACGCTGCCGCCAGTTTCGAGCGCGCCATTGCTCTCGGCGCCCGATCCCCCGAGTTCTACTACGAGCTCGGACTGTCCCGCATCTACCTCGGCCAGTGCAATGAGGGCCAGCCGTGGCTCGAGCGGGCCCTGGAGCTCGATCCACAGTCCATCCCCGCCCGCGAGGGCCTGAAGCTCTGCCCGTAGACTGGGCGTAGAAGCCCACAATAACCTCCGGGCCTTCACCCGGATTTGCACCTGTGGCCTGCTCCGTGATATACTCGGCTAGCACTCTCTGTGTGAGAGTGCTAAGTCGGTGTCGCCCTGCTCTGTGTCCACAGGGCCGATCTACAGAACACCAATTAGGGAGGATGAAGAGAAGGATGAGTGCTATCAACTTGGAGCCACTGTCTGACCGTGTGATCGTGGAGCCGATCGAGCAGGAGGAGACGACGCCGAGCGGCATCGTGCTGCCCGAATCGGCAAAGGAGAAGCCCCAGCGGGGGAAAGTTCTAGCCGCAGGACCCGGGCGCATCGAGGATGGGAAGCGCATCGCCATGGACGTCGTGGTCGGCGACACGGTGGTCTACGCCCGATACGCCGGGACCGAGTTCAAGCTGGACGACCAGAAGCTTCTCATACTCAGCGAGAAGGACATCCTCGCAAAGGTGAGTGAGTGAGTGAGTGAGTCCGGCGCCAATCCTACCCCAAACGCTTAAGCTACGAGGAGTTGCACACAATGCCTAAGATGCTGATATTCGACGAAGACGCACGACGTGAGCTCAGGGAAGGGGTTGACATCGTCGCCAACGCGGTGAAGACGACCCTGGGGCCGAAGGGGCGCAACGTCGCGCTGAGCCGCAAGTTCGGCGCGCCGACGATCACGCATGACGGCGTCACCGTCGCCAAGGAGATCGAGCTCGAGGCGCCCTACGCCAACATGGGAGCGCAGCTGTTCAAGGAAGCGGCGATGCGCACCAACGACGTGGCCGGTGACGGTACGACCACGGCCACCGTCCTGGCCCAGGCCATGGTGAACGAGGGACTGCGCAACGTCGCCGCCGGTGCGAACCCGATGCTCATCAAGCGGGGCATCGAGATGGCCACGCCGGCCGTGGTGGAGGCCATCCGCGAGCAGTCTAGCGAGCTCAAGGGCAAGGACGACATCGCCCACGTGGCCGCCATCAGCGCCAACGATGACGAAATCGGCGCGCTCATCGCCGACGTGATGGACAAGGTTGGCAAGGACGGCGTCATCACCGTCGAGGAGTCCAAGGGCTTGGCCTTCGAGACGGATTACGTCGAGGGCATGGAGTTCGATCGCGGCTACATCAGCCCCTACTTCATGACCAATGCCGAGGATCTGGAGGCCGAGATTGAAGAGCCCCATATCCTGGTAACGGATCGCAAGATCACCGCCGCGACGGACATGGTCCCCGTGATGGAGAAGTTGGTGCAGCTGGGTGCCCGCAACTTCGTGGTGATCGCCGAGGACGTGGAGGGCGAGGCTCTCGCCACGCTGGTGCTCAACAAGCTCCGGGGAACGTTCAACTGCCTGGCGGTGAAGGCACCCGGTTTCGGCGATCGGCGCAAGGCCATGCTCCAGGACATCGCGGTGTTGACAGGCGCCACGGTGATCAGCGAGGACATCGGCAAGAAGCTGGAGGGCGTCACGCTGGAGGATCTCGGCCGCGCCGGCAAGGTGGTTGCCACCAAGGACGACACTACGATCATCGAGGGCAAGGGCGACTCGGGCGGCATCAAGGGCCGCATCGACCAGATCCGCAACCAGATCGAAACGACGACCAGCGACTACGATCGCGAGAAGCTCCAGGAGCGCCTGGCCAAGCTGGCCGGCGGCGTGGCGATCATTCGCGTTGGCGCGGCGACTGAGGTGGAGTTGAAGGAGAAGAAGCACCGTGTCGAGGACGCGCTCTCGGCCACCCGAGCGGCAGTCGAGGAAGGCATCGTTGCCGGCGGCGGCGTCACGCTGATCCGGGCACGCAGCGCCCTGGGGAAGCTGGTTGTCGAGACCGGGACGGACATTGCCACCGGTGTGCGAATCGTGGAGAAGGCCCTGGTTGAGCCCCTCAAGCAGCTGGTGCGCAACGCAGGGGCCGACGGCGCCGTGGTGATCCAGGAAATCGAGCGCCGCGGTGACGAGGGCGATGGCGTGACCGGCTACAACGTCCTCACCGAGGAGTATGTAGACCTCTTCGAGGCGGGCATCATCGACCCGGCCAAGGTCACCCGCGCGGCCGTCGAGAACGCGGCCTCCATTGCGGCGATGATCCTCACCACCGAGGCGCTTGTGGCGGACATGCCGGAAGAGGAGAAGCCGGTACCGCCCATGCCGGAGTACTAATCCCGCAAGGCGCAAACTCCGCGCCGGCACTGCGGTATACGATGGGGTAGGGGCGACCCGGTGGGTCGCCCCTATCGTTTTTTACCGGCTACTCCTCGTCGTCGGACACGAAGATGGTCAGGATCGTGCTGACGATGCTCACCACGATCGAGCCGAGGAGTGCCGCCACGAAGCTGCCCACGTAAAAACCCACGCCGAGCTGCCCCGCCACCCAGGCCGACAACCAGAAGGCGACGGCATTGACGACGAAGATGAACAGCCCGAAGGTGAGGAAGATCAGGGGACAGCTGAGGAAGCTGAGAATCGGCCGAACCAGCGCGTTCACCAGGCCGAAGATGATGGCCATGACGGCGTACAGGGTCCAGGCCGAGGCATTCGTTTCAACCGTTATGCCCGGCACGAGCCGCACGGCAACGAAGAGGGCGATAGCGGTGATGACCCACCGTAGCAGTAGCTTCAAGAGACCCTCCTGGCACTCATGACTCAGACAGTCAAGAGCTCTCTGCGTATGGGGAGGACGGGTGCGACCAGTCTAGCGCGCCGCGGTCGTGCGGTCAAAGACGCACCTACCCTCTGAACAGCACCGGCACGTAGACGGCACTACCCTCACCGGGGATGTAGGGCACTGTCGGTGGCGCCGAAGGCGAAGGTGTGCCCGTCGGCTGGCTGCCGGGCGACGGTTTCGATGTGGCGGTGGCACTGCCTGTGGGAGTAGGGGTGGCGACCGGGATCGTCGGTGAGGTCGTCACGCTGGCCGCTGATGTCGGCGTGGGGCTCGCCGTCGGTACGGCGGGCGTCGCCGTCCCAGTTGCCAACGCGGTGCCCGACGAAGGGGTAGGTGTGGAGGTCGGACTGGGCGGCACCGTGGCGGTCGGTGTCCCGGTGGGCGTGTGGGCCACCGTCGCCGACGGCGTGCTCTCCGGTGAGACGACCGGCGTCGGCGTCCCCGGATCGCGCGGCTCGGTGCCGGCGATGACCAGCGCCGGGTCTCCCAGCCAGGTGAGGGTGTGAATCAGCTCAGCGTGCTCGGGCGCCGCGGCGAAGAGCGCAATTTTGGCCATCACCGCCGCCGCCCCGCCCCGGCGCGCACCGTTGTAGACCCCCTGCACCCAGGCGCGGCCCATGAGCTCGAGACCGGCGCCCACGTGGGTTCCCGTCGCCGACCAGGCGGCAACCGCCCCGCCCTCGGCGCTGTCGGTGAAGTACTCTGAGAGCGCCCGGGCGCGCGGATCGGCGAAGAACCCGCTCCCGGACGTCAGCCCCAGCACCACGGGCAGGTTTTCGTTGGTCAGCCCCTGAGCGTCCTCGCTACGCCAGACTCCCTCAGCGGCCCACCGGTCGCGCGACCCCTCACCCAGATAGGCCACCAGTGCCCGGCCTTCGGCTAGCGCCGAGGACACCGTGTTTCGGACGGCCTCGGGCGAAGGGTGGGCGGGATCGCCGAGGGTGAGGCTCTGGACGGCGAACCACGGCGGAAGTGCATCGGCCACGTCATCCAGCAGCGACGCATAATCCTCTCCCTCGGGTACACCGGACGGCCCGTCGTCCGCCACGAACAGGGCCCTGTCGATCCACGCGCCGACGGGATCCTGCTCGTAGGCCCGAATTCGCTCGGTAGCCGTGTAGGCGTCGGTACGGCTGTTCACCGCCAGTCGCCCGACGGCCAGGTCAGGCAGGATGTCCTCTCCACTCACCGTCACGAAGGCATTGTCCGTCGCCGTCTCGCCCACGCCCGGGCCCAGGTCGGTCATGAAGGGCGGGACAAACCACGGAGTCTCGGAGACGTAGTGCCGGTAGTCGTAGTGGCCATCACCCAGGAGGACCACGTACATGGGAGGCGGTGATAGCCAGGTGGCGAAGGCGGTGGCCACCAGGGCACGGATGGCCGCCGGATCGGGCTCGCCATCGCTAAAGGTGTCGTAGACGTCCTGGAGGTCCGTGATCCGCACCCTGAAGCGCTCGGCGAAGCGATGCCCCCGCAGCCATACGGCCGGAATCCGGAACTCGGTGTGGGGCACAATGATCACATCAGCGCCGAGCCGCGAGCCAACGAGGTCGGCCGGCGTATCGAGCTCCACCGGCGGCTCGTGCCGGTTGCTCCGCGCGGCGATGTAGTAGCGGTGCCCGACATCGCCGTCGAAGCGGGCCACGTAGGGGCCTACTCCCGCGACCAGGACGTCCAATAGGCGCAACGGGGCCCCGGGATCCGTCACGTCGAGCACCACCACCTGGTCGTCAGCCAGCCCGTCGACCTGCACGTAGGCGGCTTCGCCGTCCACGGTGAACTCCAGGTCCTCTCCTCGCGCGTTGAAGTCCCGCGGGAAATCCACCTCCAGCCAGTCAACGAAGAATGCATCCGGCCCGCTTCCGGGCAAATGGACTTCCAGGAGGTTCTCTCCCACCACTAGCTGAGAGCTGTCCGGCAGCGCCGCCTCAAGCAGCAGTGGCACAGCGCCGGCCCAACTCCGGTCGGCCAGCGGATAGCCGTTGAGCGTCAGCTGAACTTGACGCTGCCCCGCGTCCATACCCTTCAGCCGCAGGCGAACGTGAGCGGGGCCCTCCGTCAGGCCGGGCAGGGTGAACGTGATCTCGTGGGTGGCCGAAAGGGCCGGTCCGCCGGCGACCAGCCGCCGCCAAAAAAACCGGTCGTCACCTGGGGCACCGGGGGTGCGCGGGTCGTAGAGGATCTCCTGCTCGATGCGCAACGTGTCGGTAAACGCCTCCAACCGGGTGCCGGCGCCCTGCGGTGCCGGATGGACGCCCATCCGCAGCCCGGGCTCCTCGCTGTCAACCGTTAGCCAGTAGGTGTTGGTTCCGGTGAAGCGTGTATCCACCGTTTGGCCGTAGAAACGCAGCTCGTCGCTGCTGTCCAACCGGCCGTCCGCGCTACCGGTGACATACAGTGGGACCTCCACGTTGTTGTCGTAAAGACGTATATGGTGGGGGTCGGCCCCTGGCCGCAGACCGCTCATGATCAGCGTGCCCGCCCGAACTACCTGCCAGCCCGGGTTGTCTACGGCCACCTTCCACGCACCGGTCGCAGCCAGAGGGTTGGGCTCAACCGTTTGCGTCGACCCCCCGGCCACGCGCCAGCGCGCCGCGGAAGGCCAGTTGAGGACGCTCTGTGCGTAAACGGGCTCCCAGTGGGGGTCCGGCCGCGTGTGGCCCAGCTGAGGATTGCCGTCGAAGCGCAACCTCACGGTGATGTGCCGGCGAAGCGTGAGCGCACCCCCATCACGTGCACCGGTTAGCGGCCGCAAAGCGAGGCGCACGACGCGAAGGTCCCGAAGCCACGCCTCATTGGTGATTTCAGCCGCCGAGGGCGGCTCACCCTCGCGGTCGGGTACTAGATCGGACCAAGCCGGTAGCAGCTGCTCGTCGTCGATTTCCACCTCGAGGTGGACGGCCACTCCGGCCGGCACACCCACCAACACACCGCGCACCGGAAGGACACCGTCCGCCCCCGGAAACCTGAATCCCTCGCCGTGCAGAATCGGCACCGGGCGGCCACCGACCAGGCGCCGGCCCAAGGCGGTGGGCGGGGTGTCCAGTTCCAGCTCGACCATGCGCTCATCGGACCGAACCAGCGTCAGCCGGGCACCCGGTGTGGGATGCGCCAACGCAACGGCCAGCGTCGCGACGAGCAGCCCGCCCGCCAGGCCAGCCCAAAGCCAGGAAACTCGCCACAACCGACACCGCTTCCAGAGCATGGCGCCCTCCGGATAGGCTATCTACCAGCAGTTTATCATATTGACGACAGTATACCACGGCAAGGCGAGGATACTGCGTGGCGCGTGGCGCGTGGCGCTTGGCGCTTGGCAGCGGTGAGCCGGGCGGCTATCTTTGAGTCTCTGCGGTCCCTCGACAGATGAGCGCTACCGGAGCAAGTCGCCATGCGCACACCGGCGGGCACGGATTGCCGGTTCTATTATGAGGACTTCCACCGTGGTCGACAGACGCAGGAATGCCGCCTCATCCTGCGGAATCGCCGGTCGCTACCATGGGCACCGGACCTGTGCGCCAAGTGCCCGGTACCGGAGATCCTTCGTGCGAACGGCTCGCCCGACCTGCGGCTGGAAGCCACCGTCCACAAGCGCTTTGGTCTCCTTCGGACCCTGAGCGTCGAAGCCTATTGCCTGAGGCACGTCAT
The DNA here is from genome assembly GCA_964475075.1 of uncultured Anaerolineales bacterium. GTDB lineage: Bacteria > Chloroflexota > Anaerolineae > Epilineales > Epilineaceae > CAYYVH01. The sequence goes on from CAYYVH010000041.1 coordinate 18,089, forward strand.
CGAAGTCGAGGACGCGATCCGTGGTTGCCCGCAGTGCGCGGACGAGGTCGGCGGCGCCAGATCAGAGACAGATGTAGCGTAGGAGCCGGATGCCCGAGAAGACTCGACGGTGGCAGTTCGTGGGGGGGCTGGTCCTCCTCGCCCTTTTAGCTGCGCTGTTCGCCCCAACGGTGGGGTGGCTCGTTCGCTCATGGCGCGTGCACCCGTATTACTCCCATGGCCTGCTCATGCCTGCCGTGGCCGCCTGGTTCGCATGGCGCGCCAGGGCGCAGTTCTCGTTGGATACACCCCACGACACCGGACTCCTCCTGATCGCAGGTGGCGTCGGCCTGCACCTGACGGCCCTGCGCTGGGCCGCCAACCCCCTGTCGTCGGCCGCCCTCCTGCTCGTGTTGTCGGGGTTCGCCCTCCTGGCAGGCGGTCCGCGGGCCTTCCGCGCAGCGGCGTTCCCCCTGGCACTGCTGGCCTTGGCCGTTCCGATTCCCCTGATCGAGCGGCTGGCGCCACCGCTGGCCGGGGCGACAGCCCGCGGTGCCGTTTTGGCCGCGGGCTCTATCGGAACGGGGGTCGTCCAGGTCGGTGCGCAGCTCATCGTCGCCGACGGGTCGTTTACCGTGGGGGCCCCGTGCAGCGGCCTGAGGTCCTTGGTCGCCCTGGGCACGCTGGCGGTAGTTATCGCCGGCGTTGCCGACGGACCCCGCGGTGGACGCGCCGCCCTGGTCGCCCTGGCGCTACCGCTGGCGCTCCTGGCCAACTGGTTGCGCCTACTCGGTCTGCTGTGGCTGGCCGACACCTTCGGGGCCGATCGAGCCCTGACACTGTTCCACCCGTTGTCGAGTCCGCTCATCTTCGCCCTGGCCACTATCGGCCTCCTCGCCGTAGGCAGCATCCTGGGATGCCATGTCCGCGCTCGATCCTGAGCCCGGCGGCTTGCACGACTTCAGTCGACGGTTCATCCTTGCCGCCCTGATCCTATCCGCGGGCCTCGGCTTGGCCAGGCTGGTGGTGCGCCCAAACGAGCCACCGCCGTCCCCGCCGGCCGGTCAGATCGTGTACGTGGACGTCGCAGGCTGGTACCGCAGCACACCGGACGAGGTGGCCGTGCGGACACCGTTCGACTTGAGCCTGACGGGTCTGCCCGATGGTCTCCCACTGTCCTTCGGTGCGTGGCACGGCGAAGATCGATCTCACGACGAGGCCGCAGACGTCTGGCTAAGCGACCCAGACGTGTCGGTCGAACGCACCTACCGCCGCTCCGACGGCGCACTCGTCTGGCTGGCAGCCTTCGGCAGCCGTGGGAACAAGAGCTATCATCTGTTCGAGCACACGCCGGAAACCTGCTATCCGCTGGCCGGGTGGAAGGTGCAGCGGTTCGAGGTGGCTCAGTTGCCCCTCGGACCACGTCCGCTACCCGTCAACCGCGGTCTGGCGCACAATGGGACGGGACAGCTGGTGTTCCTGTACCTCTACATACGAGACTCGCCGGCGCGCGATCCCGCGCGCGGGGTTTTGTCCCTGCGCCTGTCGGCACCGGTCCGGGAAAGCCCGGAGGCCACGTTTGCCATGCTAGCCGAGGAGTTCTTGCCCGAGCTGTTCCCGGCCACGCTATCCTGGCGCCGGTTTTAGCGGGGCGGGGGTGTCCCCCCCACAAATCCACGCGCCAGTCCG
>CAYYVH010000042.1:0-19635 GCA_964475075.1 uncultured Anaerolineales bacterium
CGAGCCCGCCGTCACTTTCCGACCAAGGGCGGCCCCGCGCCCCTCTTCGCCCCCGGTATGCCGGGCAGGAGGACGCTCGCCACCGGGGCCAGGGCCGCCAGCTTGATCTCCGGCTGACCGAAGGTGGCCCGCTCGCTCGCGACCACCAGATCGCAGGCCATGACCACCTCGCAGCCCCCGCCCAGGGCAGCACCGTCTACCGCCGCCACCGTGGGCACCTCCAGCGCGGCGAGCTGGTGGACGGCCCGATTGAAGAGGGGAATCATGGTGTTCACCCGCTCGGCCGTGTGATCCGCCACGTCGACACCGGCGCTGAAGGCCCGGCAACCTTCAGCCGCCTGGACCACGACTACCTTCAGGGCGGGATTGTCCCGGCTGGCGGCCAGCGCATCCGCCATCTCCTCCAGCATGGGAATGTGCAAGACGTTCAGCGGTGGACGGTTCAGCAGCAGGCGCGCCACCGTGCCATCCGTGTTCTCGCGCCACTCTGTGTGTTCGTAGACTGCCTCAGGCATTCTTCCCTCCGGCATGTCCTTCATGCGGTCCAGCGAGTCAGGTTTCTGCGCACGAGCGCCGCGGCGGCGCGGCGCGTAATGTGGAGACGGTGGTCACGGCACCACGATCGACCGCACGCCCTCCCCGGCGCGCAAGGCGTCGAAGGCCTGGTTGATCTCCTCCAGCGGGAAGCGTCGGGTGACCAGTGCCTTGCACTCCACGTGGCCCCGGCGAACCATCTCGATGACCCGCGGATAGTCCACCCCCCTGCAGCCCAGGCTCCCCAGGACCTCCATCTCGCGGAACATCACCCGTCCGCTGTTCAGCTTCATGGACTTAGGGCTGTAGCCGACGAGGACGAGCCGCCCGCCGTTCGCGGTGCTGGCGAAGGCCTGCTCTTGGGGCTCAGGATGCCCCACACACTCGAAGGCCACGTCGGCCCCACCTCCGGTGAGCTTGCGTACGGCCTTCGCGACGTCCGTGTCCGCGGCCGCCTTGACTGTTCGGGCCGCGCCCAGCCGACTGGCCCATTCCAGCTTGTCGTCCAGGATGTCCACCGCGGTCACGGTCGCCCCCTGGGCAGCGGCCATCTGCACCACGTTCAGCCCGATCCCACCGCAGCCGAACACGGCGACCTGGTCACCCGGCTGCACGCGGCCGCGGTTGACGACCGCGTGGTAGGGAGTGGTCAGGGCATCGGCGATGATGGCGCTCTCTTCGAGGGGGAGCTCCTCGGGCAAGGGAACCAGGTCCTTGACCGGTGCGACGACGTACTCAGTGTAGCCCCCGTCCAAGTGGTTGCCGAACATGCGCATGGCGTCGCAGATATTTTCGCGCCCCCGCCGGCAGGCCCGGCAGTGGCCGCAGCCCAGCACCGCCGGTAACAGGACCCGATCGCCGGGCTGCCAGGCGTCGTTCTCGGCAACGGCCTCGATCGTGCCCGAGATCTCGTGGCCCAGGATGATGGGTGGCGGCTTGAAGGTCGGCACGCCGTGGTCGATGTAGTGGAGGTCGGTGTGGCAGACACCACAGGCCGCTACCCGCACCAGCGCTTCGTTGGGACCCGGAATCGGGGTGGGAACATCGTCGATGGTCAGCGGCTGTCCGGACTCGGTTAGAATGGCGGCGCGCACTGCTGGTCCCTCCTTGGTGAAATCTCTCGCCAGCGCGTGTGTCCCGCCAGCGCGTATGTCGCATTAAAAACGGAGTGCGACTAGAATAACATGCAACAGACCGGCTTGTCAAAAGGCGGGGCGGCTGAAATCGGTCCTCGGCCAGCACGCGCTCGGCGTGCGTCCGGATCGGGCCGACAGCCTCCGGCAGTGCTGGCACGGCATATGCCCCCCGTGATACACTGAGACGGCCAGTGGAAGCGATTCCCTCGACACGGAGTGACGAGGCGCTCGCGATCAGCCGGGTCCTTCCCGGAAAGACTGTGCGAATTCGAGTCAGAGACGTGTGTCCGATGGCGAACTCGACCACCGCGTTGGCCCGATCAATCACCTGGGCCAACAGCAAGCAGACCTACTTCACCGCCCGACTGATGGTGGACGGGGACCTGGTTGACGACTTCTACCGGGCCTACGCTTACTTCCGTTGGGCGGACGACATCGTGGACGTGTCCTCAGAGTCCAGGGCCGAGCGAATAGCATTCGTCACACGCCAACGGGAGTTGATTGACCACCTGTATAACAACGAACAGCCGGACGGATTGGCGCCGGAAGAGCTGATCGCGGCCGACCTCATCGGCCACGACAGGGGGCACCATAGCGGTCTGCAGTCCTTCATACGCAACATGCTGGCCATCATCGAGTTCGATGCCCGCCGCAAGGGACGCCTCATCAGTCAACAAGAGCTGCTCTGGTACTCGGACTGCCTGGGGAGATCCGTCGTCGACGGCCTCCAGTACTTCATCGGCAATGGCCACCCATATCCCGACAGCGAAATCCGCTACTTGGCGGCCAGGGGGGCCCACATCGCCCACTTGCTGCGCGACATGGTGCCCGACACGGCCGCAGGTTTCATCAACATCCCCCGCGAGTACCTCGAGCAGCACGGCATCGGGCCGCACGACGTCGACAGTCCCCCATTCCGGGAATGGGTGCGGAGCCGGGTGGCACGTGCACGCGGCTTCTTCAGGGAGGGCCGCCGGTACCTGGACGGGCTGGACGTCTTGCGCTGCAAGACCGCGGGGAACTGGTACTGCGCCCGGTTTGAGGGTGTGCTGGAAACCATCGAGCGCGACAGCTACGTTCTGCGCCCTGAGTACAACGAGCGCCACAAGCCCTCCACGTGGCTGAAGGTAGCCGGTTTGGGAGTATCACTCACCCTCAGACACATCTCCGCAAGGTTAATCCAATAATGTACATACCGGAATTCGAGTACCATCGCCCCTCGAGGGTGCAGGAGGCATGCGCGCTGCTGGCGAGCCTGGAGGGCAGGGTCGCCGCCCTCGGCGGGGGCACCGAGATCCTGATCGAGTTGAAGTCGGGCGAGAAGCGGTTCGACCACCTAGTGGCGCTCGACGGGATCGAGCGGCTGCGCGTCATCGAGATGGAGGGTGGGGACCTCGTTATCGGTGCCATGGTCACACCGGGTGCCCTCGCCCGCTCATCCCTCGTTTGCGAGCGCTTCCCGGAGGTCGCCGAGGTCACGCGTGTGTTCGCCGCCCGCCAGGTCGGCAACCGGGCGACGATCGGAGGCAACGTCGCGGCCGCCGTGCCCTCGGCGGACTTCCCGCCGATCCTCATCGCGCTCGGCGCTACGTGCTCGGTCGCCGGTCCGGCAGGCGAGCGACTGATACCACTCGAGGACGCCTTCGCCGGGCCTCGCCGGAACTCGCTCGCGAAGGGTGAGCTGATCACCGACATCCGCCTCCCGCCCAAGCCGCCCCGCACTGGTGCGGCGTACGTGAAGTTCGGGTTGCGCGGTGCCGGGGTGTGTGCCGTGGCCGGCGCGGCCGCATCGATCTCCCTGGACGGCGAGACCTGCCGGGCCGCGCGGATCGTCTTGGGCGCGGTGGCGCCGATGCCCCTCCTCGTCGCCCGGGCCAGCGACTACCTCGCAGGCCGGCGGGTCGACCAAGACGCGATCGAGGGCGTGGCCCGGATCGCGCACGATACGTGCCAGCCGATCAGCGACATCCGCGGCTCGGCCGAATACCGACGCGACCTCGTGGGAACCCTCACCGCACGGGCGCTCAGGACCGCCCTCGAGCGGGCTCGGGCCAGTGCGCAACCGGGAACGGTCGACCCCAACTGAAAGCGGTGCCTGATGAAGAAGATCATCCAGCTGAGCGTGAACGGCGAGCTCCGCGAGGTGGCGGTCCGTCCATCGCGGACGCTCCTTGACGTCCTGCGCGAGGACCTGGGCCTCACCGGCACCAAGAACGGCTGCGGCCTGGGCGATTGCGGCTGCTGCACCGTGCTGATGGACGGCGAGCCCGTGAACTCGTGCCTGGTCCTGGCGGTGGAGGCTCAGGGCCACGAAGTGTTGACGATCGAGGGTCTGGCGGAGAACGGGGACCTGCATCCCCTCCAGAAGTCGGTCATCACCAACGGCGCCATCCAGTGCGGCTTCTGCACCCCGGGGATGATCATGAGTGCCAAGGCGCTCGTAGATCGGACCGCCGCGCCGAACCGCGAAGAGATCAAGGAGGCACTGGCCGGAAATCTGTGCCGCTGCACGGGCTACGCCAAGATCATCGAGGCCGTCGAGCACTGGAGTGACTACGCGGACGGGCGAGCACCGGACCTGGCCGGCGAGTACCGCCCCGAGCGTGTCGTGGTCGGGAAGAGGGTGCCACGGATCGACGCCCCCGAGAAGGCCACCGGGCAGGCCGTGTTTGCCGACGACGTGCGGTTGGGGGGGATGCTGTACGGCAAGCTCCTGCACAGCCCCCACGCTCATGCTCGGGTCCTGTCCGTGAATACGGAACAGGCACTGGCGCTAGAGGGGGTCAAGGCGGTCATCACCGGGGCCGACGTACCGGACACGAAGTACGGCGTGAGCCCGGCGCGTTACGACGAGCACGTGTTGGTGAAGGACAAGGTCCGGCACGTAGGCGACGCCGTGGCGGCGGTGGCAGCCCTCGACGAGGAGACGTGCCACCGGGCGCTAGACCTGATCGAAGTCGAGTACGATGTCCTGCCCGCCGTCTTCGACCCGCACGAGGCGATGGCTGACGGCGCACCGCAGATCCACGACGAGGAGTCGCGGTTCAAGAACAACGTCAACACGCGGGTCGACTGGCACTTCGGCGACGTGGAGTCAGGGTTCGCCGCGGCGGACTGCGTCCGCGAGGCGACGTTCGTCGGGAACCGAGTCTACCAGAGCCCCATGGAGCCCCACTGCGCCGTGTCCACGTGGGACCACCACGGCCGGCTGACCATCTACACGACGACGCAGGTCGCACACTACGTGCAATACCAGCTCGCCCGGCTGCTGGAGCTGCCGCGGGGCGACATCCGGGTGGTGATGACCAAGTGTGGCGGCGGCTTCGGCGGCAAGGCCGAGATGAACAAGCTGGAGATCTGCTCGGCGCTCCTTGCCCGCATCACGGGCCGCCCGGTGAAGATGCGCTTCTCGCGCGAAGAGATGCACATGCATTGCCGCGGCCGCCACAAGCAGACGGTGACGATGAAGATCGGCGCCAAGAAGGACGGCACGATCACCGCCGTGGAGGAGAAGGCGGTGCTCGAGGGCGGTGCATACTCGTCCTTCGGCGTCGTCGCCGTCTACTACGCCGGCGCGATGATCCCGACGCTGTACAAGCTCCCGGCCTTCGCGTTCGAGGGCTTCCGGACATACACCAACACACCCGCCTGCGGGGCGATGCGCGGCCACGGCTGCCCCCACCCGCGGTTCGCCTTCGAGTCGCTCCTGGACATGATCGCCGCCGACCTCGGAATCGACCCGATCGACATCCGCAAGCGGAACGCCATGGAGCCGGACACCAGGACGGTCAACGACCTCGAAGTGCATTCGTGCGAGTTCAAGGCCTGCTTGGACACGGTGCGGGATCGCTCTGGCTGGGACGAGAAGCGGGGCAAGCTGCCATACGGCCGCGGCGTCGGCATCGGCTGCGGCGGCTTCGTCTCCGGCGCCGGCTACGCCATCAACCGCGAAGAGAACGATGCCCCCCACTCCAGTGCGGTGATCCGGATCGCCGAGGACGGCATGGCGGCCACCCTGCTGGTCGGCGACTGCGACATCGGCCAGGGCTCCGATACGGTGCTCTGCCAGATCGCAGCCGAGGCGATGGGCATCGGCTACGAGCGGATGAAGATCGTCGCCGCCGACACCGATCTGACACCGCGGGGCTTCGGCTCGTACTCCTCGCGCGTCACCCTGATGGGCGGCAACGCGGCCAAGATGGCCGGGGAGGAGATACGCACGCAGGTGCTAGAAGCGGCGGCCGGTGCCCTCGAGGTTCCGGTGTCGGCGCTCGATTCCCGGGGAAACCGGGTGTTCGTGGCCAAGAGTCCGGAGGTGTGGATGCCCTGGGAGGAAGCGGCAAGGGCGCGCTTCGCCGTGTCGGGGCCCCTCGTCGGTCGCGGTCACTATCATCCCCCGAAGAGCCTTGGCGGTCCGCACAAAGGAGCTACCGTCGGCACCTCACCGGCCTACTCGTTCGGCGCCTGCGTGGCCGAAGTGGAGGTGGATCCCGAGACCGGAAAGGTGAAGGTCCTTAAGTTCACCGACGCGCACGACTTGGGTACGGCGGTGAACCCGATGGCCGTCGAGGGCCAGGCCGAGGGCGCGGTCGTCATGATGCAGAGCGAATCGCTCTACGAGAACATGCTCTTCGGCGAGAACGGCGAACTCCTGAACCCGAACCTGCATGAGTACCTCATCGCCACCGCGATGGATGCCCCCGAAATCGACTCCACCTTCGTCGAGTCCTTCGAGCCGCAGGGCCCATACGGCGCCAAGGAGGTCGGCGAGGGCGCGACGCTGCCGGTCATCGGGGCCATCGCCAACGCGATTCACGACGCCGTTGGGGTCCGGATCCACGAGATCCCCATCACCCCCGACCGGTTGCTGGCCGCGATCAAGCAGCTCCGCGAGGAGGAATCATGACGGCGGCCACACGGCAACAGGAGCTCGAGCGCCTGGGCTGGCAGAGGATGACCACGATAGACGAACCACGCCTCTCCGAGCTGGTTGACGCATATCGCCGCCTCGGCCACGAGGTACATCTCGAGCCCGTGCATCCCGACGACGAAGACGAGTGCACCGCCTGCATCGCCGCAGAGGCCCAACTGTACTGCACGATCTATATCCGCCAGACCGGTACCGACGACTCGGACGACCTGTACGAAAACCTCATGGATTGACGTCGCGCCCCACGGCCTCTCCGGCCCGTCCAGTCGTCATTCCGGCGAAAGCCGGAATCCAGAATGCTGCGATGCATGAAACTACCGTGTGTATACATTCTGGCCAGCCGCCGCAACGGCACGCTATACGTGGGCGTTACGTCAGATCTGGTCAAGCGAGTCTGGCAGCACAAGGAGAACCTCATCGAAGGTCTCACCAAGCGTTATGCGGTTCACACCTTGGTCTGGTACGAGCCTCACGAGACCATGGATTCGGCAATCCGGCGCGAAAAGGCAATCAAGAACTGGAGGCGGTGCTGGAAGCTGGAGCTGATCGAGAAACACAATCCTGACTGGCGGGACTTGTACGAAGAATTGATGTGAACGGCTGGATTCCGGCTTTCGCCGGAATGACGGCAAGGCACCTACCGGAATCCAGAGAGTCGCGTCAGGCTATTGCGTCGAGGCTACTTGGGAAGAACGTCCGCGCGGCCCCGAACGGCCTGCCGCTTTGACAACCCACCCCGTTGTATGTTATTCTGAGCGTGCTCCGTTTGAATTACGACATACGGCTGAGTCGGATACATCGCGGGCTGCCGGGCGTCTCGAGCCGGGCCATACGCGTCGGCGGGTGGCACTCGAACATCTGTAGGAGGAACCGCGTGGACAATCTGTTTGGTCAGTTCCAGGAGTGGTACGAGCAACGCCACGACTACGCACGCCAGTGGAAACAGAGGAACGGCGGCAAGGTACTGGCCTACTTCTGTACCTACATGCCGGAGGAGGTCCTCTACGCGGCAGGCGTGCTCCCCGTGCGCGTCTTGGGCAGCCACGAGCCACAGAACGTGACGGAGCCGCATATCTTCGGCATGTTCTGCCCGTTCTGCCGCGATGCGCTCGCCCAGGGTCTTCTGGGCCGCTACGACTACGCGGAGGGGATCGCCATCGGGCAGTCGTGCCTGCACATCCGCCAGGCGTACACCTCGTGGGACATGCACATCGACCACGAGTTCTCCCATTACATCCCCGTGCCGAACAACTTCCAGTCACCCGCGGCGCAACCGTTCCTGACGAAGGAGATCGAGATCTTCGCCGACAAGGTGCGCGAGTGGACCGGCGCCCCGGTCACCGCTGCCGATCTCGAGGAGGGCATCCGAATCATGGACCGCAATCGCCGGCTCCAGCGGCAGGTCTACGAGACCCGCAGGGACGCGAATCCGCACATGACCGGCCTTGAGGCCATGTACATGGCCGTGACCTCGCAGTGGGTGGACAAGCAGGAACACTCCGACGAGCTCGAGCACGTGCTCGAGCAGCTTCCGTCCCGCGAGCTCGGACATGACGTGGGAACAAGGCTCATGATCCTGGGCTCCGAGGACGACGACACCGAGTTCGTGAAAATGGTCGAAGCCGTCGGCGGCACGTTTGTCACCGACGACCACTGCACCGGCTCCCGCTACTTCTGGAACACGGTTCCGGAGGAAGGCGACGGCGTCTACGACCGGCTGGCGCGGCGCTACATCGAGCGCCCTCCCTGCCCGACGAAGGACTGGCCGGAGCGCCGCCGGATCCCGCACATCGTCCAATTGGCCCAGGACTGGGATGTCGAGGGCGCCATCGTCATCCAACAGAAGTTCTGCGATCCACATGAGCTCGACATCCCGGCTATTCGAAAGGTGCTCGGGGAGGAAGGCATCGAGACGCTTTTCCTGGAATTCGACGTAACCGTGCCCGTGGGTCAGTTCCAGGTCCGGGTCGAGGCCTTCCTGGAGATGCTCGGGCAGGAGGATCTGTTTTAGATTGGCTGGAAGTTCCGGCTTGGGCTATCGGCTATCAGCTATCAGTCAAGCTGATCCACAGTCGAATGAGTTCGGAGGAATCATGGCAAGCGCAGCGAAGACGAAATATCCCACGGAGCCGTTCAAGACGTGGGTGAAATCCAAGGAGCTCCGCGAGGAGTTCTACCAGAGCTTCATGGACGCCAAGGACAAGGGCGGCCAGCGCTGGCTGGGCGGCGCGTGGACCTTCTCCGCCGTCCCCAGCGGGTTGGGCGACGATGTGTGGAGCGTCACCTCGGAACCGTATGCGGCTTCGATCGCCTTCCAGAAGGACTTCTCCCTCGAGTGCTTGGAGGCAACAGAAAAGGCCGGCTACGCCCGCGACCTGTGCTCCTACATGCGCAACTACTGGGGCTCGATCCTCCTCGACAAGTGGGCATTCGTCGACCCCAAGACCGGCGAGCGCCCGCCGTTCCCGCGAGCCGACTTCATCTGGCAGAGCCACATCTGCTGTTCCCACGCCAAGTGGTATCAGGTGGTGAGCGATCTCGAGGGCGGCATTCCGATGTACTGCGTCGACAACGGGGCGAGCCCCTCACACCTGCTGGACGAGAACCCGCACGCCGTGCAGTACGTCGCCGACCAGCTCAACGAGGGGATCGAGTGGCTCGAGAAGACGACCGGCCGCACCTTCGACGACGAGAAGTACGCCGCGGCCGTGAAGGCCGAGATGCGTGCCACCTCAGCGTGGGCCGCCGTCTGCGTGGAGAACAAGGCGGTGCCCGCACCCATGGACGAGAAGACGATGTACTCCTACTACGTCCACGGCACGCTCCGCAAGCACGACCCGGTCATCGCCGACTTCTACGAGGAGGTGCTCTCCGAGATGAAGGACCGGCGCGCGCGCGGCATTGCCGCCTGCGGCAACGAGCGTGCCCGGGTCATGAGCGACACGCAACCACCCTGGGGCTTCCTGCCGGTGTTCCGTTACCTCGAGGGTTTCGGCTGTGTGTCCGTCGGCTCCCTGTACACCTTTGCCCTGATCGGCATGTGGCAGGACATGCCCGACGGGACCTGGGGGCCGCTGGAGCCCTACTACGAGCAGCCCGACAGGTGGCCGATGAACACGCGCGAGGAGATCAGCCACGCCTACGCCCACTGGTCGATGCAGAAGCCGCAGTGGCAGCACTTCTACCATCCACAGCTCAAGAGCGAGATGATGATCCGCATCGCGAAGGAGTGGCAGCTCGACGGCGTAATGCTCCACTTCAACCGCGGCTGCGAGGGCCTCTCGGTGGGTATCGCCGAGAACGCGCTGGCCATCAAGAACGCCGGCATCCCCACCACCTATTTCGAGGGCAACATGGCCGACGAGCGCGAGTTCGACATGACCCGCACCATGGCCAAGATCGATGCGTTCATGGAGACGCTCGATCTGTCGAGCATCGAGGGGTAGCAGGTGTTTTCACAAGTCGTTGGCTTGGCCTGTCTTGGGCTATCGGCTATCAGCTATCAGTCCGGCTGGTCCGGAGCCGAACCAGCTTGGTGACAGTCACAGGAAAGACACTTCGAAGGAGGACGAAAGGATGATCACTGGAGGCATCGATATCGGTGCCAAGACCATCAAGGTGCTAATCCTAAAGGACGGCAAGGTCATCGGCCGCGCCATGGGTTTCGCCGGACTCGAGTCGAAGGAGAACGCAGCCAAAGTGCTCTCCGAATCGCTCTCGGACGCCGGCATCACCCGGTCCGACGTTGATACGTGGTGCGCGACCGGCGTTGGCCGGTCCGACAGCCCGGTGGAGGGAACGGAAGTAACCGAGGTCACGGCCGCCGCCAGAGCGGCGCGCAGCCGGCACCCCGGCGTGCAGACGGTCATCGACGTCGGCGCCGAGGAGGGCCGCGCCATCCTGGTCGATGAGGCCGGGCGCGTGGCAGATTTCGCCGTGAACGAGAAGTGCGCCGCCGGCGCCGGAGCCTTCACCGAGGCCATGTCGCGCGCCTTGGAAGTGCCGCTCGAATCGCTGGGCGAGCTCTCCCTCAAGGCGACGCGCGCCATCCCGATGAACGCACAGTGCGCCGTCTTCGCCGAGAGCGAGGTGGTCACCCTGGTCCACCAGAAGACCTCGAAGGAGGACATCGCCCGGGCGGTGCACGATGCCATTGCCGACCGGATCGTCTCCATGGCGCGCAAGGTAGGGGTGCAGCCACAGATCCTGCTGGCCGGTGGTCTCGCCCACAACGTGGGCTTCGTGGACAGCTTGAAGCGCAAGCTCGAGACCGACAGCCTCGTCATTCCCGAGGATCCGGAATTCCTAGGCGCACACGGCGCGGCGATCATCGCCGTCGATCGATAGCCCGGTAGCCGCGAAGGAGAATTGGCAATGGCAATTGCGGAAGCAGAAACACAGCAAGCCGAATTCTGGCGTTGGACCGAGTCCAGGTGGAACGACCTGGGCATCGATCCCAGTGCGGGTCAGATCGTCACCTGCGGCATCGACGTCGGCAGCGTCTCCAGCCAGTGCGTCATCGTCGTCGACGGCGAGCTCTACGCCTACTCCAACATGCGGACCGGCTCGAACTCCCCGGATAGTGCCGAGAACGCGTTCGCGTGGGCCGTCGAGCAAACGGGGCTCACGAAGGACGACCTGCAGTGCGTCATCGGTACCGGCTACGGCCGCGTCAACGTGCCGTTCGCGACCTACAAGGCCATCACCGAGATTGCCTGCCACGCCCGTGGCGCAAACGAGATCTACGGCAATACCGTCCGCACGGTCCTCGACATGGGCGGGCAGGATTGCAAGGCTATCCACTGCGACGAGCGCGGTAAGGTCACGGCGTTCCTCATGAACGACAAGTGCGCCGCTGGCACCGGGCGTGGCATGGAGGTTTTCGCCGACCTCTTGCAGCTCCCGATCACCGAGGTCGGCCTGATGTCGCTCGACGTCGAAGAAGAGCCGCCGCCGGTCTCCTCCACCTGCGTCGTCTTCGCCAAGTCCGAGGCAACCGGCCTCCTGAAATCGGGCTGGGACAAGAACAAGGTCCTGGCCGCCTACTGCTCGGCGATGGCCCACCGGGTCGTGACGCTGCTCGAGCGCACCGGCATCGAGGAGGATTTCGCCATCACGGGCGGGATTGCCAAGAACATCGGTGTCGTCCAACGTATCGAGCAGGAACTCGGTGTCAAGGCACTCGAGCCCAAGGACGCCAAGTTCGACACGCAGATCGCGGGTGCCCTCGGCGCCGCCCTCTTCGGCCAGGTGCTGGTCAAGAAGGGCAAGGCGGGGAAGAAATAGTGAAGGCCAACTACGGATTCAAGGACGGCACGGGCGACTTCTTCATCACCATCGACACCGATCTCTGCACCGCCTGCGGGGACTGCGTCACCGCATGCCCGCAGGGCCTGTACGAGATGTATGAGGATGAGATCTTCGATGAGAAGTACGCCCAGATCAAGGACGAGGTGCGCAAGAAGATCAAGTTCGAGTGCAACGTCTGCAAGCCGTCAGCGGGTTACGAGATGAGCGGCCTGCCGTGCATCGCCGCCTGCGAGCCGGGCGCCATCGAGCATTCGTGGTAGTAGGGTGCGGGTTTCCCGCACCCGATAGGAGCCTTTCGGCAATGCCCACGGTCACCATCACGCTGAACGGGACCGAGTACGAGGTGGAAGCAGGGCAACCGATCGCGCAGGCAGCGCGCGAGAACGGCGTCTACATCCCCGGCCTGTGCTTCCATCCCGATCTGCCGGCGGCCGAGGAATGCGGGCTCTGCGTGGTCGAAGTCGCAGGCGCACCCGATCTGGTTCATGCCTGCATGACCGCGGCGCGGGCCGGGCTGGAGGTGACCACGGACTCGGCGCGCGTCCAGTCCGCGCGCAAGCAGAAGCTGGCGGTCCTGCTCTCACGTCACCCCCACGCCTGCCTCACCTGCGCACAAGCGGAGGGCTGCTCCCGCGAGCCGTGCTCGACGAACGTGCCGGTCGCGGAGCGCTGCTGCGAGAAGTTCGGCCACTGTGAGGTGCAGAGCGTCGCCGCCTTCATCGGCATCCCGCCGGAGACGAAGCGGTGGGTCCCGACACAGTACCCCCGCTTCGAGGACGAACCGCTCCTGCGGCGGGACTACAACCTCTGCATCGGCTGCACCCGCTGCGTGCGCGCCTGCAACGACCTGCGCGGCATCAACGCCCTCACCACCCGGGAGATCGAGCCGGGCGTCCAGATCGCCTGGGCGAAGGGCGAGAGCCTGCCGGCGAGCGGCTGCAAGTTCTGCACGGCCTGCGTCGAGGTCTGCCCCACGGGGGCGCTCATGGACAAAGATCTCGCCCCCGGACCGCGGGACGAAACGCTCGTGCCGTGCCGGGCGGCGTGCCCCGTGGGGATCGACATTCCGCGCTACGTCGACCTTGTAGCCAACGGGCAAGCCGAGCTGGCCACGCAGGTGATCCGCCAGAGGGTGCCGTTCCCGGCCGTGCTCGGCTACGCCTGCTTCCGCCCGTGCGAGGCGGCGTGCCGCCGCAACGAGATCGATGAGCAAGTCGCCATCTGCGCGCTGAAGCGCTTCGCCGCCGAGAGCGATCCGGGTCCCGGGCCAATTCCGGAACCGCCGCCTACCGGCAAGCGGGTGGCCGTTATCGGCGCCGGACCCGCCGGCCTGACGGCGGCGTTCTACCTCGCCCGAGCCGGGCACGCCGTCGAGGTCCTGGAGTCGATGCCCGAGCCGGGCGGCATGATGCGCTACGGGGTACCCCCGTATCGCCTGCCGCGCGAAGCGATCGACGGCGACATCTCCTACATCCGCGAGCTCCCCAACCTGGAGCTGATGTGCGACACGGCCGCGCCGAGCCCGAAGGCGCTCCTGGCGGACGGTTTCGACGCCGCCGTGGTCGCCTGCGGCACGTGGAAGTCCAAGTCGCTCGCCATCGAAGGCACGGCATTGGACGGCGTCGTGCTCGGCGGCGACTTCCTGCGCGACCGCACGCTGGGCAAGTTCCACCCCAGCCGCGTCGCCGAGCGGAAGGTGGTGGTCATCGGCGGCGGGAACGTAGCCATGGACTGCGCCCGCACGGCGCTGCGGCTCGGTGCGGCGGCGGTGGACGTCGCCTGCCTCGAGACGCGCGACATCATGCCGGCCCACGAATGGGAGATTGCCCACGCCGAGGCGGAAGGCGCCCGCATCCACGACGGCTGGGGGCCGAGCCTGTTCCGCGGCGACGGCCAGCAGGTGACAGGCGTGGCGCTGAAGGCGTGCGTCCAGGTCTTCGACGCAGCGGGGAACTTCAGCCCCGAGTACGACGCGTCGCGGACGCACGGCTTGGAGGCGGACTTCGTGATACTGGCCATCGGATTGGAGGGCGACCTCGAGTTCTGCCGCGACGACGAGCTGCTCACCGTCACGCGCTGGTCGGCGATCGAGGCCGACACCGACGGCGTCACCTCGGAGCCCGGCGTCTTCGCCATCGGCGACGTGGTGACCGGGCCCACGAGCATCGTCGAGGCGATTGCCGCCGGCCGGCGTGCCGCGTCCGCGGTCGAGCGATTCTTCGGGCGAGACGGGCAACTCACCGAGTTCGTGCCCGAGCTGCCCGCCCCGGACCCCCGATTCGGCGAGGATCCCACCTTCGCCGGGCGCGCCCTCCTGCCGATGCCGGTGCTCGAACCGGGGGCGCGGCTAGCGGGGTTCGATGCCGTCGAGCTCGGCTACAACCCCGAGGCGG
Organism: uncultured Anaerolineales bacterium; assembly: GCA_964475075.1. GTDB lineage: Bacteria > Chloroflexota > Anaerolineae > Epilineales > Epilineaceae > CAYYVH01. Next base: position 14,304 of record CAYYVH010000042.1, read on the forward strand.
CCCGCACCGAGGCCGAGCGCTGCCTGCGCTGCGACATGCGCCTGCGGCTCCAGGAGAACATCATGCCGCCTGAGCCGTGGCTCGAGCTGGACGAGGCCAACGTGAGCGCCCTACCGGAGTGCGAGGGCGTCTATCAACTGCTGGACGAGAACAAGAAGGTCCTTACGATCAAGGGGACGCCTACGGTGAGATCCGATCTACTCGAGGCGCTCGAGCACCCCGGGGATGCGGGGTTCTTCATGTGGGAGGAGGATCCGATGTACACCAAGCGGGAGAGCGAGCTCATTCAGCAGCATCTGCAGGTTCACGGTGAGCTGCCTTCAGGCGGTGACGACGATCTGGACGATCTGTTCTGAATGACCCGCGGTTTCAATCGCGCTCGCGACATCTGGTATACTCCGCACTCCGCCGCCACTGACACCGGAAGTTTACAGCATGACGGAGGAGAAGAACATGGGCCGAGGTTTGACTTTTGACCAATTCGAGTTGGGGGACACGTTCGTGACGCAGGCTCGCACGGTCACCGAGGCAGACGTGGTAAACTTCGCCGGTCTGGCGGCCGATTTCAACCCGCTGCACACGGACGCCGTTTTCGCCGCCAAGACACCGTTCGGCGAGCGCATAGCGCACGGGATGCTCGTCTGCTCTATGGCTACGGGCATGGCCAACCTGACGGGGATCTTCGAGGGCACCACGCTGGCCCTGATGCAGCAGCTGATTCGCTACAAGGGCGTGGTGAAGATTGGCGATACCGTGCATCTCGAACTCAAGGTCGCCGAGAAAAAGCCATCGAAGAAGGATGACCGCGGGGTCGTGGTCTTCGACGCGAACGTGCTCAACCAAGACGGGCAGGCCGTCATCGAGGGCCAGTGGACCCTCATGATGCGCCGCTCGCGGGCGTAGCATCTTCGTAACCAACGCCGCCCCGGCCCGCGACAGCTCAGCCCTGCCGGGTGGCATACCGCAAGGAGGGGTGACGAGTGAAACTCAAAGACAAGGTGGCGTGGATCACAGGAGGTGGACGCGGCATCGGGCGCGCCACGGCACTCCGCTTCGCCGCTGAGGGAGCGAGCGTGGTCGTGGCCGACGTGGACATGGAGCCGGCCAACGCAGTCGCTGAGGAGATCGTCGCCGCGGGAGGACGGGCAATCGGCGTGGCGGGGAGCGTCACGGATCGTGACGGCGTTCAGTCCATGGTTCGCGCCGCGCTGGACGAGTTCGGGCGCCTGGATATCCTGGTCAACAACGCTGGCGTCAACAAGGACGGGCTCGTGGTCAGGATCAAGGACGACGACGTGCGCCTGATGGGCGACGAGCAGTGGAACCTGGTGGTGGACGTGAACCTCAAGGGGACGTTCTTGTGCGCCCAGGCAGCCGCGGTGCCCATGATGCGGCAGAAATCCGGCCGCATCGTGAATACCTCATCCATCGGCGCCCTGGGGAACGTGGGCCAGGCCAACTACGCTGCCGCAAAATCAGGAATCATCGGCCTGACCAAGACATTAGCCCTGGAGTGGGCGCGCTACAACATCGCCGTGAACTGCGTGGCCCCCGGCGCTACGGAAACACGGATGACCGCCGGCATACCCGAGAAGATCATGGAAGGTCTGCTAAAGAAGATCCCGCTCCGGCGCCTCGCCGCGCCGGACGAGATCGCCGCCGCCCATCTGTTCCTGGCCTCCGACGACGCCGCCTACATCACGGGGCAAGTGCTCTTCGTCGACGGCGGCATCAGCGTCGGAATCTGATAAGGAGGTCAATTGTGACGGCAGGGACTCAACTCCTCGAGGGCAAGGTCGCCCTGGTGACCGGCGGGAGCCTGGGCATAGGCACCGCGATTGCGGTGGACTTGGCGGCCAATGGGGCCGACGTGGCCCTGACCTACCGCCGCCACGAGGATGAGGCGAACGAGATCGCCCGGCAGATCGAGGCTCTCGGCCAGCGTGCCCTGGTGCTCCAGGCCGACGTGTCGTCCTTCGAGGACGCGCAGCGGGTGGTCCGGGAGACGCACGAGCAGCTGGGTGGGTTCGACATCCTGGTAAATAACGCCGGCATGAACTGGGACGGCGTGATCTGGAAGATGGAAGAGGAGCAGTGGGACCGCGTGATCGCGGTCGACCTGAAGGGCTGCTTCAACCACATCCGGGCCGCGGCTCCGATCTTCAAGGAGCAGGGTGCGGGCAAGATCGTCAACATAACTTCCATCAACGGCCTGCGCGGCAAGTTCGGCCAGGCCAACTACTCGGCGGCCAAGGGCGGGGTGATCGCTCTCACCAAGACGGTGGCCCGTGAGCTGGGCCGGTCCAGCGTCAACGTCAACGCCGTCGCGCCCGGGCTGATCGAGACGGACATGATCAAGGATGCGCCCGAGAAAGTGCGAGAGATGGCACTCTCGGAGATCCTACTCGGGCGCTTGGGCCAACCCGAGGAGGTGGCCTCGGTGGTCACCTTCCTGTGCAGTGATTGGGCTCGCCACATTACCGGTGAGGTCATCACCGTGGATGGAGGGCAGTACCTGTGACGGAAGCCGTTATCGTAGAAGCCGTTCGCACCCCCATCGGCAACCACGGCGGGGCGCTCAAGGACGTCCGCCCCGACGACATGGCCGCGCTGGTGATCGCGGAGGTCGTGAAGCGAGCCGGGATCGACCCCGAGGTGGTCGAGGAGGTCTACTTCGGCTGTGCCAACCAGGCCGGCGAGGACAACCGCAACGTGGCCCGAATGGCTACTCTCCTCGCCGGGTTCCCGGTCTCAGTGGCCGCGGTCACCTTCAATCGGCTCTGCGCTTCGAGCCTCACGGCCATCAACACCGCCGCGCGGGCCATCAAATGTGGCGAGGGGGCCGTCTTCGTCGCCGGCGGGGTGGAGTCCATGTCCCGCTCCCCGTGGGCCGTGCCGAAATCGGCCAGAGCGTTCCCGTGGGGCAACGTGACCATGTGGGACACGACCATTGGCTGGCGCTTCCCGAACCAGAAGCTGAAGGAGCAATACGGCAACGAGGGTATGGGCGAGACGGCCGAGATCCTCAACGAGGAGATGCTCATCTCGCGCGAGGACCAGGACGCATTCGCCCTCCAGAGCCACCAGCGGGCCATTGCGGCCATCGACAACGGCCGGTTCGCCGAGGAAATCGTCCCGGTCACGATACCCCAACGCAAGGGCGAGCCGATCGTCGTGGACACTGACGAGCGCCCCAGGAGAGGCTCCACGATGGAGGGGCTGGCGAAGCTCCGGCCCGCGTTCCGGAAGGAAGGCACCGTCACCGCCGCCAACGCCTCGGGCATCAACGACGGCGCGTCGGCGGTGCTGCTGATGTCCGCCGACCGGGCCCAGCAACTGGGCGTCAAGCCGTGGGCGCGGGTCGTCAGCTCCGCCGTGGCGGGGGTGGAGCCGCGCACGATGGGCTACGGCCCGATCCCGGCCACGCGGAAGGCCCTCGACCGGTCCGGGCTGAAGGTGGACGACATCGGGCTCGTCGAGCTGAACGAGGCCTTCGCCGTGCAGGCGCTCGCCTGCATGCGCGAGCTCGGCTTGCGTGAGGAGATCACGAACGTCAATGGTGGCGCCGTCGCCCTGGGCCATCCGCTGGGCTGCACCGGCGCGCGGATCGTGTGCACCCTGGCCCACGAGATGCGCCGCCGCGCCCCCGATGAGAAGCGGCCCTACTACGGGCTGGCCACCCTGTGCGTGGGCATCGGTCAGGGCGAGTCCACCGTATTCGAATGGATAGGAGCCTGACCGATGCGCTTCGAACACGCCTATATTCCCTACGGTGCCTACTGGAGCACGCCGTTCTGCCGGTGGCAGGGTAGCTTCGCCGATCTGAACCCAGTCCGGTTTGCCGCCGACATCACGAGCCGCGCCCTCGGAGAGCGGACTCTGGACCCCGGCGCCTTCGACGAGCTGCACCTGGGCATGACGGTCCCCGCCCCCAGCTCCTTCTACGGGGCGCCGTGGGTGGCGGCGCTTATCGGCGCCGAAGGCATCACCGGGCCGATCGTCTCCCAGGCCTGCGCCACCTCGGCGCGGGTGATCGGCGGCGCGGCGAACGAGGTGGAGACCGGCGCATCAGGCGGCGAGTCGCGCGCCATCTTGTGCATCACCGCCGATCGCACCTCCAACGGGCCGCACCTGGTCTATCCCAACCCCCTCGCTCCCGGCGGCAGGCCGCAGGTCGAGGACTGGGTGTGGGACAACTTCAACCGGGACCCGTGGGCCAAGAACGCCATGATCGAGACGGCGGAGAACGTGGCGGGCGAAGAGGGAATCACGACCGAGGCGCAACACGAGGTCGTGCTCATGCGCAGCGCCCAGTACCAGGACGCGCTGGCCGACGACGCAGCCTTCCTGAAGCGGTACATGGTCACGCCGGTGGAGATCAATCCCACTGGCCGCAAGGTGGTGGGCGAGGTGACCGGGGATGAAGGGGTGTTCCCCACGACGGCCGAAGGGCTGGCGAAGCTGAAGCCGGTGCTGCGCGACGGGACGGTGACCTTCGGCGCTCAGACGTTCCCCGCCGACGGCAACGCCGGGATGGTGGTCACGAGCCGCGAGAAGGCATCGGAGATGAGCGGCGATCCGAAGATTGAGGTCCAGCTCGTTTCCTTCGCCCAGGGGCGCGCCAAGAAGGGCTTCATGCCCCAGGCGAACCTGCCGGCGGCCACCCGCGCCCTGGAGCTGGCCGGCATCGGGGTAGATGACCTGGCGGCGGTGAAGACGCACAACCCCTTCGCCGTGAACGACATCTGCTTCTCGAACGGGATGGGTATCCCCCTCGATAAAGCCAACAACTACGGTTCGTCGCTGGTCTGGGGCCATCCGCAGGGTCCCACCGGCATGCGGCTGGTGATCGAGCTGATCGAGGAGCTGGCCCTCAAGGGTGGCGGCTATGGGTTGTTCACTGGTTGCGCCGCTGGGGACACGGCGGCCGCGGTGGTGGTGAAGGTGGGACAGGCGTAGGGGACTGATCAGAGGTCGGTAGCTCGTCTCGCTTGGGCTATCGGCTATCAGCTATCAGCTATCAGTCCGGCTGGTCCGGGCTTGTGAGAGCTTGGTGACAATCGGATAGTCTGACGGGGCGGGGGTGGGGTGATCCCCGCCTCGAAATGTGTCTACACGCTTGGCTCTCCTTGTCGGCGAGGCTCGCCAGCGACAATGAGTCCCCGAACTGGGTGTACCCCACGACCACCGCGGCCACGAGGAGAAGGAGGACGACGATCTTCTTCCAGGGGAGCGGGCTCTTCGGCTGATCTGTCGCGTCACTCATTCTGCTCGGTCTTGCTCTCTGTTGATGGCCCGTTCCTCAAGACAACGATCTCGAGGATTCTACAGT
>CAYYVH010000043.1:0-19465 GCA_964475075.1 uncultured Anaerolineales bacterium
TGTCAAACTTCGGCTGCCTCCCCGGCAGAGCCGGGGGAACTCCCATTACATTAGGGGTTGCAGCACGGCCCCCGCCAGCGACGATGGCCGAATCCGCTCAGACCACAGTAGAGGCAACTGGATGCCGGGTGAATGCTGGCTGGCCGCTCGTCAGACCGTGAATAGCGTGCGCTCGGGCCGCTCCCGGAGCGCGGCCAGGACAACCGGCACAGGTATCGCCGGGATGTCGTCATCGAGGTCCAGACGCGTGTTCGTGGCCACGAGCCCCCTGCCGAACACACGGCTGATTGACTGTCTGGCACGGCTGACGTCTGTCGACGCATCGCCATTTACCTCAACCGGAAATCGAGGCGTCCTCCCACCAGGCACGCGTTCCGCTACCACGAAGTCGATCTCAGTGCCTCGCCCGGACTTCCAGACACCAAGCGATCCCGGCAGCGGTCCAGCCTGCACTAATCGCTCGGTCGCCGAGCGATAGAGGCCAATAGCCATCAGGTTCTCGACGACGCCGGGCACCGACGCCGCACGCGTTCCCGGGACCAGGACGCCGGCAACGGCGTCGAAGAGGGGATCGATGTAGTAGATCTTGCGCTGCTTTTTCGGATTCAAGGAGTTGTCGCTCAGATCCCAGAAGTACACCACGAGCAGCACGAACGACTCGGCGAGCAGGTTGACGTATTCGCGGGCCGTGTTGGCGCTACCTACGTCCATGGCTTGCACCAGCGATTGCCACGAGACAGTCGACCCGAGGGAGCGGCCAGTACGCTCAAGAAGCTTGAGTACGGCCACCGTGTCCCGTCCAACCTTCTGGATATCCCCCGCCACCATGCTCCACAGCATGAGGATCGTCTCGGTCGACACCTGTCCCTCACGCAGATAGTCGGCAATCGCCGCCGGAAAGCCACCGACGACGACGTAGGCATCGAAGGCCCGGCGCAACACCTCCATCATGAGGTTGAGTTCCTTTACGAGGCGCTGGCCATCCCGTGTCACCATTTCACCCGCGGTCAGTGTGCTAGGTGGCAGGTCGATTCCCATGGCCTCGGTGCAGAAGTCGCGGAAGGAAACCGGCATCTGGACGTAGTCCTTGCCCACGCCACGTCGCCCGGCGAGTTGTTCAGTTCCCATCTGGTGCGCCGAGGACCCCGTACACAGAACGAAGTCACCGTCGATGAGGCCCTGATCCACGCCGTACTTGACGGCACGCTGCCAGTCACGGACCTGCGTCACCTCGTCGAGAAAAAGGTGCCAGGGACCATCTGGATCCGGATGCAACTGCTTGGATCGCCTGATCACCTCAGCGATCGCGCCCGCCTCCCGAGCCAGATCGAAGGCGAAATAAAGCACTCGACGCTCGCCAAGGTCGAGGAGGCGTTCGATGAGCAACTTCGAGCTGGTTGACTTGCCCACCTGGCGTGGTCCGCGCAGGGTATGCAGGGCCTCGGGCTTCAGGTCGATAGCGTCCAGAACCGGTGGCGTCCACTGGAACGGGCTCGCGCGTAGGCGGAGCAGGTACCGATCATCCCGGATGGTCCCCGGACGGGCCCACCACGGATTCTGCTCCCTGATCTGGTCGTCTAGTGTGGCCATTATTGCACTCCACTGCAGTTTTCCGTACGCTTTTCTGCAACGCAGTGCAGAATATAGCACACCAGCGCGGACAGTCAAAGGCCGATGCGCTGCGCATCTAGCCGCTCCTCCGTAAAGTCATGGACATGCTAACATTGAAGCAGAGAGCCGTCCGTGAGCCAGACTGCACCGCACAAACAAGGGGCACGGCCAAGCCAGCAACATTCGCCGCCCTGGAAGGCAGGGACGTAATGGGTGGTCGCCTACATTCCCGAGTAATCCTCGCGCTCACGTCCGGCGCTCTTCTTTTCACTTCCATGTCCAGCCCGGCACACGCGTGCACCTGCGGATGCATCCGCGTTCGACCTACGGTGGCCTACCTGTGGGCGGAATCCGTGTTCGAAGGTCACGTCGTGACCGGCACCGGCGCGGGCGCCCACGGCGTGGTGACGTTCCAAGTGGACCGCATGTGGAAGGGCTCCCACCGCGAGCGGATCCTGCTGCATCAGTACGATGTCTGCATGGACCCTTTCAACTGGCCTGCAGCAGCCGGCGGCGCGCCGAGAGGTCACTACTTCGTCTACGCCCAGCGGCTGGGCGATCGGTTGGTGGCGGAGGAGTGCGCGGGCGAGACACAGGCCCTAACCCGGGCCGTGGGAACGGAGTATCTCACCGTTGGTCCGGTGCGTGCGCCGGTCGGCTGGGTCGTGGCCTGGATGGCCAAGATACTGCTCGCGGCCCTGCTGCTGTTGGCCACCCTAGTCGTTCGCCGCCGGGGGCTAAGGAATCTGCTTTCGGGGGCGCATCAGACGCCCAGCCGGAGGAGTCTGGTGCGCCTGGCATTGGCCATGCCGGTCGGGCTTGTGCTGCTGACCGCACTGCTATACGTAGTTGCCGGGCGCGCCTTCGGCGACTGGCTGTTCTGCGCAGCCTGAACTCCCTAGTCGTGCGGCAGGAGCGACCGTCAAGGGCTTTGCCGGGCACGCCCGCACGTGACCTGACTTGTGATCGATTTCACCCGTGACGGAACGACTGAGCCAAACCCTGTTCAACGTCGGCCTCGACGTCCTCCCCGTCGATCAGATCGTCTTCTGGCGGCAAGTGCCTACCGGGGTCATATATGCCGCTCGTACCACAGGCTGAACATGAGCAAGCCCCAGATGTTGCGGCTGTAGTTCTCCCTGCCGGAGTAGTGATCCTCGAGGAGCGCGCGGACGTAGGTCGGGTCGAACACGCCCTGGCGGGTCACGGTCGCTTCCCCCAGCTGCCGCTCGACCAGCGGGCGCAGCTCGTTTTTCAACCAGGCGGGAACGGGGACGTGGAAGCCGGCCTTGGGGCGGTTGACGATGGACGCGGGCAGCAGCTCGCGGGCGGCCTCCTTGAAGAGGTGCTTCAGGGTTAGGCCGCGAATCTTGTGGTGGCTGGGCAGGCCGGTCATCCACTCGACCAGGTGGTGGTCCAAGAGCGGCACGCGCACCTCCAGGCTGTGGGCCATGCTGGTCCGGTCCACCTTGGTCAGCATGTCGTCCACAAGGTTGACCTTGGTGTCCACGTACATGAAGCGGTTGAGCAGGTCGTCGCCCGGGTTGCCGTCGAAGTAGGTCCGCATTCCGCCCAAGGAGTCGTAGGCAGCACCGAGACCGTCGCCGAATCTCTCGACGTGCCCTTCAGCGTAGAGCCGCCGCTTCATCTCCTCGGTGAAGATGATGCGCCACGAGCCATGGGCCGCCAGCGGGTCCCGCCGCGCGTGGTCTACGAAGCGCCGCAGCTTCAGGTCCCAGCTCATCTTACCTTCCGAGGCCGGCAGCTGCCTCACCACGCCGGGAATCAGGCGCTCACCCAGCACGGCCGGCAAGCGGCGGTAGAAGCGTGCCAGCCGGTCGGCCTGGTAGATCACGTAACCGCCGAAGACCTCGTCCCCGCCGTCCCCGCTCAAGACGACCTTCGTGTGCTCGCCCGCCACCTGTGCCACGTAGTACGCCGCCACCGCCGAGGAGTCGGCAAATGGCTCGTCGAAGGCTTCCACGAGCTCGCCGATGACCTCCTCGACAAGGGGCTCGACGGTGAGCTCGTGATGGTCGGTACCGTACAACTCGGCGACCTGGCGGGCGTAGGGCAGCTCGTTGTAAGACCGCTCCTGGAACCCGATCGAGAACGTGGAGATCGGCCCGGCGGCGCAGCGGCACATGAGGGCCACCACGACGCTCGAGTCCAACCCGCCCGAGAGGAACGCCCCCACCGGCACGTCGCTGACCATGTGGGCCCGGACCGCGTCCTCCAGGCGCTCGCGGAGCGCTCTGACCAACGTCTCCTCGTCCGAATCGGGCGGCGGGGCATCGGCCTGCGGCGGCAGGTCCCAGTAGCGCTCGAGGTGCAGCTCCTCGTCCCAGACCAGCATGTACCCCGCGGGGAGCTTCAGAATGCCGTCGAACATCGTGCGCGGCCCCGGCACGAAGTCGAACGACAGGTAGTCGTGCAGCGCGACCGGGTCCAGTCGGCGTGGCAGCCCGGCGGCCAGCAGCGCTTTTATCTCCGAGCCGAAGAGGATCGCCCGGTCGGTCACGGCGTAGTGGAGGGGCTTGATCCCGAGCCGGTCCCGCGCCAGCACCAGCCGCCTTTCGCGCCCATCCCAGATTGCCACGGCGAACATGCCGCGCAGGTGTTGGACGAAGTCAGTACCGTGCTCCTCGTAGAGGTGGACCAGGACCTCGGTGTCGCCGTGGCTGGCGAAGCGATGTCCCTTGGAGGCCAGCTCCGAGCGTAGCTCGCGGTAGTTGTAGATCTCACCGTTCTGGACGGCCCAGATCGAGCCGTCCTCAGTGCCCACCGGCTGATGCCCCCCCGCGGGATCGATGATCGCCAGCCGAGTCACGCCCAGGCCGACAGGCCCCGCCACGTAGGCGCCCTCGTCATCCGGGCCGCGATGGCGCATGGTGGCGCACATGGCCTCGATCTGGCGGGGACCGACGCTGGCCGAGGGGTCGAAGAGCAGCTTGCCGCAGATGCCACACATGGGGGACCGATTCTACATGACACCTGCCGCGCGACCAAGGTCGCCGACGGGCGAGCCAGCGTCGCCAGCGTAATCGCTGCATTTGCCCGCCGCGCGGTCTCGGTCCAAAATGCCCGTATGGCGGAATGGAGTGAGGCTGCCCCGGAGCAGGCGCCGGGTCTCGTTCTGAACGAACCGGTGACCGGAATAGTGCTGGCCGGCGGCCGGAGCAAGCGCATGGGCCGTGACAAGGCGTGGCTACCGCTGGCCGGCCGGCCGCTGGTACAGTGGGTTCTGGACGCATTGCGCGAGGTCACCGACGAGCAGATCCTGGTGGCACGCGACGTGGGGACCTTCGCCAAGCTGGGCGTGCCGGTGTTCATCGACCGCATGCCCTGGCCCGGACCGCTGGCCGGGATCCACGCCGGTCTCAAGGCGACGAATACTGACCTGAACCTGGTGCTGGCCTGCGACATGCCCTTGGCTCGGCCCAAGCTCCTGGCCTATCTGGCGCAGGCGGTCGGCCCCACCCACGCCGCCGTGCCCTACACAAGCGAAGGACCGCCCCCGCCACCCGCCGAGTACACCACCGCCCGCCAGGCGGGGTTCCAGCCCCTCTGCGCTGCCTACCGGCGCGCGTGCCTTGTACCACTGGAGAAGCTGCTCATCTCCGGCTCCCTGCCGACTGCGGCCCTCATCTCGGTCATCAAGGCGCGCATTGTCTGGCCCGACGAATGGGGCGCCCACGATCCGGGCGGCCGCTCGTTCTTCAACATCAACACCCCCGAGGACCTCGTCGCCGCAGCGCGGAAGCTGGTCGAGCCGGAGGGCGGCACCACCTGATGCCGCGCTCCAGTCTCTTCCTCTGGGCGATAGTCGAGCCGTGGACGATGGCCTTCGGCCTCATTGCGGCCGCGGCGGCATACTGGGTAGTGCACCCGCGGCCAAGCACGCGCCTCGGCGAGCTTCCGATCGAGGGCTGGCGCATCTACGCCATCCTGACCAGCATTCCGGCCTTTTTGTTCGGTGCGGAGCTCGGCCTCTGGGCGGTGCTCCTGGACTACCATGCGCCCCTCTACTTCACGGGGCTTGTGGATTCGCTGGGCCTGTGGCTGATCGCCTGCGTGCCGGCGCCGCTGATCCTGGCCTTCTGTCAGGGACGGCGACTCAACGGGCGGCCGGCCCTTATGGCCGTCGGACTCCTCGGCGTCGGGGCGGCACTGGGTTTAGCGGGCCCGCGGCTACGCGGCCGCGCGTGGAGTGCTCTCGCTTCGAGCGCGTCGGATGACCGGGTCGCTCTCCACGAGGTGGTCAGACTGAAGTCCTACTTGTACCTTTCCGACAGCCAGGCCACCGACGCGCTCGACCGCGCTCTGGCGGCGCCCGAAGAGGTTTTGACCCTGGTCGCGTCCGCGCGCGATGCTGGTGGCCCGCCGCTCGACAGTTGGTTCATGAAGCCCTATCTGGCCGACCGCCTCGAGTCAGCGCTGCAAACGGTAGCGCCCACCGGAGCCGCCGAGATCCGGGGCGAAGCGGTATGGGCCATCTGGTGGCTGACAGGCAACGGCCGGGAGACCCTGCAAGCCTACGCGCTCTCCGTGCCCGAGCTCGGGCCCGAAGCCCTGAACGGGGATGGGTCGGACGTGCGAGACGTGATGACCTACGCCCTGGAAAACGAGCCAGCTACTGTCGTTCGTGTGCTACTGGAGGCCTTCTATTCCGTGGAGGCGCGCGACCCCCTCAACGTGCCCCTCATCCAGGCGCTGGTGTCACATCTCGATGACCCCGATCCCATCGGCAGCCTGGCACTGGCAGTGCTCCTGCGGGAAGCGTCCATCACCTCCCTCCGCCCGATCCTACCCCGCTTCACGAACGAGGAGGCACCGGCCTGGCAGGTGCTCAGAACCAACTGCCCCCAGCGCACGCACGGCCTCATGGTGCTCGCGGGTGACGTAGACCGGCCCGTGGCGACCGGTGCGCAGGAGGTGCTCAGCTACGTGCGGCAGTACTGCGCCGACTGGAGCCGATCCGGCGGGGGAGGATAGGGATGTTGGCAGCCTGCAGGTGTAGGGTGGCTTGGGCTATCGGCTATCAGCTACCAGTCAAGGGGGCACGAAGAGACACTGCTCTAACCTCGTGGGCCCGGGCCGTGTCATAGCCAGTGACAGCCAACCTGCCCGGGCGCAGACTCAACCTCATAGTTGGTGGACCGTAAATGATGAATCGTCCGACCGTGGCCTGGGTCATCCGTCGCCGGATGAATGAGACTGATAGCTGATAGCTGATAGCCCGCGCCAGATCAGTGTTGCGACCTTCTGATGCCCTCCACCAGCTTATTGAGAACGCAAACGCCTTGGACAGAGCATTGGTGAGCCAGTTTGTGCCGGCAACAGAGCGTGAGCGCCTGCCCGAACACCAACTCGTTCGGCGCGCGGTGCACGGCGAAGAGGGTGCGTTCGGACAGCTCTACGAGCGACATGTCGAGGGTGTGTTCAACTATGTGTACTTCCGGGTCCGGGAGGAGGCGCTCGCCGAGGACCTCACGCAGGACGTGTTTGTCCGCGCATTCAGAGGGATATCGGGGTTGCGGAGTCAAGAGCGGTTCGTGGCCTGGCTGATGCGAATTGCCCACAACCGGGTGCTGAACCACTGGCGTGATCAGTCGGCCCGTCCGCTGCCTGACGCTCTCTCCGCCGGAGGGGAACCTGGTGCCGTGGCGGCGAACACCACGCCGGACCCTATTGAAGATCTGGAGACGCGGTTGACGGCGGATGCGGTGCTCGCCGCCACGGGCGAGCTGACCGATCTGCAGCAACAAGTGATCGCGTTACGCTTCGTGAAGGGGCTGTCGGTGGCCGAGACGGCTGCGATCATGCAGCGTTCGCAGAGTGCCGTGAAGAACCTGCAGCACCACGCCCTGGTGGCGCTGCGGCGCCAGCTGGCCACACAGGAGGCACAGCTGTGAAGACGACGCTGGTGGAGGCCCTGTCGGACTGCCTCGAGCGGATCGAGGGCGGCGCGCCACCAGCCGAGGCGCTGCGGCGCTTCCCGGAGCTGCGGCCCGAGCTCGAGCCACTCGTAGCAGCCGCGCTGGCGGTGCGGTCGCTGCCACCCCGGCCGGTCCGCCCCGCATTCCGCGACCGGGTCGCCGGGCATGTGGCCCGTCTGGAGGAAGAACGGCAGCGGGCCGTTGCGCCGTGGTACGGCCGGCTCACCGCGCGTCTCCGGTTCCGGCGCGGGGCCCTCGCGTCGCGGGCCGTGGCGGGCGTGGTGGTTGCTTTGCTGGTGCTGGGGTATATGGTTGTCGTCTCGGCCGACAGCCAACCCGGTGACCCCCTCTATCCGGTGCGCCAGGTTCTGGAACGCGTTTGGCCAGTCATCAGGTACGACAGGCGGCCGGGTGCGCCTGTGGGAGCACCGGGCACTGACGAACGTCAACACGGCATACAACCTCCCGACGTGGCGGGCACCCCCCTGGCCGCCCAACCGCCGGCAACAGCGGTTCTCCGCCGAGCCAATCCCGATCTCCGGGAAGCGCCCACCCTCACACCGGTACATAACCAGGCCCCGGCGCAGCCAGTCTCATCACTGGCGCCACACATCACGGCGCTGCCGACGGCAGCGACGGTCTCGAGCACCCCCAGCAAGCCACCGCCTGCACCGGCGGACGAGCCTGCGCCGACGGCAACGGAGCATTGGCCAACCGCTCCACCCACACCAGACCCGACATCGACGGCCGCACCGTCGCCCACGCCGCCGCCGGTCACGCCGACTGGTACGCCACGGCCAGGATCGGTCACGATTGGCGGCAGCGTGAAGCAGGGCGACCAGACCAGCAGCCGCCCGCTTCCGGGAGCGGCCGTCTCACTCTACCGCAAGGAGGACGTCGTGTGCCACGGCGACCAGCCCGAGCCCACCATAGGTCCCGCCTCCAGCCGAACCACGACCGATGCGGAAGGCGCATACCGGTTCACCGTGTCACCCGGAGAGTACCTGGTGGCAGCGGAAGGCGGACCCGAGTGTCTGCCGAGCCGCTGGCACGTTGGCCCCTTCGATCCTGGAGCTTCCAATGCCTGCGGCGCCAGCATCATCACGCTGCTGGAGGACGGCCAGTCCACCCAGTTCACGAACATCCTCTACGCCGAGAGCGTGGGCTGCCCCACCGCCACCCCTCCGCCGTAGCCGCCGGCAGACCAATTCAGAGGTCTTCCAACCGGCACCGAGCGCGGACAGCTTCTGATCAGTCGGACTGATAGCTGATAGCCCAAGCCACACCACCCCCACAAGCAACCACCTACCTCCAGCCCATCGGCAGAAACACTGGCCGCACGAGGTCCGGCGTGGCCGTCGGCACATTCTCGGGCAGCGGGGGGCAGCCGAGGCCACCGGCAGTGTCGTCGTTCAGGGCGGAGACGAGGCCAGGACCGGCGCGGCGGACCGGCACGCCCGTCGTGGCGCCGGACACGTCGCCGGCAAGCTCGCCGTCGGGTCTGCCACCGTGACCCCCGCGCTGGACCACGACTGCCGCGAGACCCACCAGGTTGCGCTCCGCACCGCGCGGCAGATCGGGCACCGGATGTCGCCAGCCGACAGCACTGATCAGCGCGCTCCCCGAGAAGCCGGGGCTGAGATGGCCCCATGCTCCGGCGTCAATGTACGCCACCTCGAGCTGGCGGAGCTGCCGGCAACGGGCATCGACGGCACCATTCCGGTCGTACACGAGGATCGCCACGTTGGTGAATCCTGGGTTCGGCACGAGGTTGGCCACCGCCAGCTCCGTGGTGACCCCGAGTTGGCCCGCCTCGTTGAGCAGACTGGGGATCGCGATCAGACCCACGCCGCTCTCGGTTCCTCCCCGGCGGTTACCGGCGGGCCAGTCGAAGGACCGTTGCTCGGAAAGCAGGTTGTAGACGAGCGTCTCCGGTGCCGCTCTATCGCGGGCGCCGCCGTTGCGCTGGAGATCGACCACGGCGCTGATGTTGGGCGGCTCGACGGTCTTGCCGTCCGCACTGACACCCTGCCAGCTCTCCACGCGCACGCTGCCGTAGGGCGGGTCAGGCCATCCATCGGTCACGGCCAGGCCGAACGTCTCGGTGCCGCGCGGGCAGATCCAGGCTTCACGTGGCCGCACCACGGGTGAGCCCGCCGCGTCGAGGAAGAAGGCCCGCACCCGGGCAGTGACGCCGCTGCTGAGGTTCTGGACGTGAACGCGACCTTCCCATCCCTGGTTCGGTCCATAGATGAGGGGACCGTATGCAACAGGGCTGCCCTCGCTGAAGAGGGGTGGCTGGTCAATTGCGTAGCGCAACTCGGCCGGAACGGCGGTGTAGGTCATCAGCGCGTCGCTGCCGATGACATCCACGGCAATCGCCAGCGGCTCGGTGCTGTTCAGCCAGGCCGTCCCCTCCCACTCCGGTCCGACGCAGTCAGCGGCATCCACGACCACTGTCGTTCCCTGGGCCAGGCTGAAGGCGTCGCACAGCCGGGTCTGGCGGCACTCGTCCAGCGACTGAACCCACACCTCCACGCTCGCACAGTGCTCGCCCCCGTTCTGGACGTAGACCACGGTGTGCGAGCCATCTCGGTCACCATACACGAGCGTGGCGTGATAAGACGACACGTCGAACACCCGGTCGAAGCCACCGAACTTCGGTCCGGAGATACCGGCGTAGCCCGAAGTGGCCGTCATCACCTTGCTCCGGTCTCCGGGACACGCACGACGCACCTCCGCCGCGAGGGCCGGGCCGTAGGCTCGCGCCAACGGAATGCCGGCGAATTCACCGCCCTGCTCGTAGGCGTCCCTGAAGCGCCCAAAATCGTCGCAATCGTCCTTGACGCCGAAGAACAAAGTCTCGCATAGGAGATCGGCCACCACATCGTCGAAGCCCGGGTCGACCCCGATCTCCGACAGGAGCCGCGCGTTGAAGCTGTAAACGATGCCGCTCCGCGCCGCAGCGGGCAGCGCGGCGCCCTGGAAGATCCACGATCCGCCGGGCCGGATCAGACCCGAGCATTCCACCGCCAGTGGACCGGAGCATCGCGGCGCGCAGTCTGTCGCATCCCGCCAGACCAGGAGCACCGCCTTGCCCGGTTCGTCACCGATGCTCTGAACCGCGATCCAGCTACGGCACAGCTCATGGTGACCCTCGTAGTTCAGTACAGGTACGTGGACCGGGTGGACCAGGGGCGGGAATGGGCCACCGTCAGGCGCAGGAGTGGCCGTAGGTGGCGTGGTTGGAGCGCCAGCCGCACCGGACCAGCACCTCGGCGGGACAGTGCCCCGGAAGTTGTCGGGGAAGGGTTCGGCCCCGGCGCCCCGTGCCGCCACGGCCCCACCGACCATGCCCGCCGCCATTCCAACGAGCGCGGCCAGCACCGCCGGGCTGTAGGGGCGACCCGGTGGGTCGCCCCGAACCACCGGGCTGCCCCGACCTGGCGGACCACTCCCGCCGACATGAGCCATTAACACGGCGACGGCGCCAACCGCTCCCTGGCGGCCCCCGTCGCCCAGCACCGGTTCCGCCTGCCGCCCGATCAACCTCACGGTGGTGGTCTACGTGGACACATGACCCGAGGTGACAACGGCAAGGCGGACACGAACTCGGATGCTAACGCCGGGGTCAGGGGCAGACCGGCCGACGCGGCAGCCTCATCGCCAGGGGTGCTCCTTCCGAGAGCCGTACCGCTACGCTGAATGAACACGGCGCCCAGCCCGACCAAGTTGCGGCCGAGCCCGTCGGCCAGTCGCAGCCCATGATCCCAATACAGGGCACTCACGACCACGCCGCCCTGGAAATCTGGTGCTACGTAGCCCCAGTTCAGCACGTTGATGTACTCCACCTGCCGCTCGTTGAGCTTCTCGCACACATAATCAACCAGCCCATTCTGGTCGAAGATCAGGACCGCGAAGTCCGTGAAGCCAGCCTGCGGCACCAGGTTGGCTATCGCGATCTCGGTACTCACGGATTCGGGGCCAATGGCGTCGGGGTCGGCCTTGCGCAGGTTCGTAAGTGCGATTACCGTAGCGCCGCTCGTGCCGCCGCCCTCACCGCGCCCATCGCCCCAGTCGAACGATTCCCCCTCGGGCAGCAGGTTGTACGCGACCGCCTCGGTGACCTTCTCCGGCTGCTCGGGACCCGGGTGCCTGATGAGTGTCGCCACCGCGTTGACATGTGGCGGTGCGACCCACTGCCCGGCGGCATCGGTGTATGCCAGGCTCTCCACGCGCACGCTGCCGATCCAGTTGCCGGGAATGCTGTCAACCATGGGCAGCACGATCGTCTGGCTGCCACGCGGGCAGACCCAGTCCGTCAGCGTGGCGATGATGTCCCCGCTGCGGTCCATGAACACGGCTTGCACCTTGGCCTGCTGGTTGGGGTGGAGGTTCTGGACGGAAACCGCACTCTGCCATCCCTGGTACTCGTTGTAGATCAGGGGGCCGAACGCCACGGGGCTTCCGTACACCATCGCTCCACCTTCGGGATCGTCGACCCACCACGGGCGGCCGGTGTAGGTCATGAGGGCATCACCACCCTCGCGCCGGCCGATGAGGTCCACCGCCACCGCCAGCGGCGCTTCACTCGTCAGCCAACCCGCACCGGTCGCGGGCGCACCTTCTTCCGCACAGCCCAGGACATCCAGCTGAGCGCTCTCGCCCGGCGGGATGGACGCCGTCCGGCACAGCCGCGGCTCAGCGGAGCAGTCGTCGCCGGCGGTGAACCACAGCTCCACCGTCGCGCAGTCCGCACCCGCGTTCTGCACGTGCACTGCACTGGTGAACGGGTCCGCATCGGCGTGGAGGAGTGGCAGGCTGTAGCGATAGAACCGAACGTCCGGGTCCGGATTCGGCTCGAGCGCCCCCAGCTCGGCGCCGGTGACCCCGCGGTACGCGGACGTAGTCGGCAGCTCGGAGTCTGCCGCGCCCGGGCAGTGGCGGAGAGCCTCGACGGCTAGCGGACCACCGACGGCATCCAACATGTGGAGATCGGCGAACACGCCACCCGTCCGGTAGGCCTGCTGGAAGTCGGCGTAGGCATCGCAACGGCCGACCAGTGCCTGGCGCAGGGTCTCAGTGGCCTGCTCGGTCATACTCTCATCAAAGCTGTATGCAACCACGCTCTGTGCGTCGTCCGGGAGATCCGTGCGCCAGATGCTCCAGCTACCGCCGGGCTCGATTTGGTCCGTGCGCCCGACCGCAATCGGGCCGGCGCACGTATCGCCGCAACCGCTCTGCCGCCCCCACACCACAAGCAGCACGTTCTCCGGCTCCGCGCCCAAGTTCTGAACGGTGATCTCGCTCTGGCAGACGGCGGCCCCCTGCTGCAGGTTCAGGAGGGGGATGTGGACCTGTCCGTGTGCCGCGCGGCCTGCGGCCGCAGGCCGGAGCCTGGGTGGTCGCACCGCCGGGTCCGGACACTTGGTGTCCTCGATGGACGTCAATAGGTCCGCTGCCACCTCCCCGCGCAACGGCACACCGAGGCTGACGGCCAGCTCGTCGCCCGGCAGGTCCTGGCCGAGCTCCGTCCCGGTGCGCTGGACGACCGCGGCCGACAGCCCCACCAGGTTGCGCACCAGGTTGTCCTCATCATCATCGAGCGGGTGATTCCAGGCCCCGGCGCTGATGATGGCGCTGCCGATGAAGTCGGGCGCGAGGTGATCCCACTGGGTCATGTCGACGTACTGCACGACCTTCTCCCACTGCCGCTGGCACAGCGTCTCAACGCGCCCGTTGCGGTCCACTAGGAGCGTGGCGAAGTCGGTGTAGCCCGGCTTGGGGACCAGGTTGGTGATCGCCAGCTCGCTGCGCACGTCGTTGGGATTGCGCCGGGTAACGTAAGGAACAGCGATCAGGCCGGCACCGCTGGAAAGCCCCCCGTCACCGTGACCGGTCATCCAATCGAACCCACCGGCCTCGGTCAGCAGGTTGTACGCCGCGGACTCCCGGAGTTCGAGGCGTGACGGGTTCCCCCACTTGTTCAGCCACGCCACACCGGAAAGCAGAGGGGGTGTGACCATGGGGCCGCCCGGAGTCCACCACTCCTGGCTCACCACCCGCACCGACCCGACCCAGTTTCCGGGCATGTTGTCAACAAGGGGCAGGAAGAAGGACTGGCTCCCCCGCTGGCAAATCCAGTCGGTGAGCGTCGTGATGACGTCCCCACCGCGGTCGAGGAAGTAGACCTTCGCCTTCGCCGCCGTCAGCGGACTCCGGTTGAAAACTTGAACGACGGTGTCCCAGCCCTGGTACTCGCTGAAGAAGACCGGAGCGAAGAGCGTCATGCTGCCGGACCCATGTACGGTCCCGTCCGTCGCGTCCACGACGGCATCCGGGACGGCATTGAAGGTGCTCAGCACGTCGCGTCCCACGATGTCGCTTGCCACCGCCAGCGGCCCGGATCCGCGCAGCAGGGCGCCGCTCTTGAATCCGGCACCGCAGTCCGACCCGCGGAAGCTGTAGGTCTCGCCGGGCGCAATGGTGATCGTCTTGCAGAGCTGCGTCTCGAGGCAGTCATCTTGGGCCTTGAACCAGATCTCGACGCTCGCGCACTCCAACCCGGCGTTCTGGATGTACAGCACGGAGTCGAACCCGCTGTTGCCGCGATAAACCAGCGGCACGTGATACAGGTAGCTGCGCTCGACCGGATCGTAGGCGCCCAGATCCGTCGCGGGGACGCCGGCGTAGCTGGCCGTGGTGACCACGGCGGAGTCCACGTTGCCCGGGCACTTGCGCAGGATCTCGACTACCAGCGGTGCGCCCCGAGCCTTGTCCTGCGGGATTCCGGCGAACTTATCGCCCTCGTCGTAGGCCCGTTTGAAGCGGCGGTAGTCGTCGCAGTCGCCCACCACCCCGAAGAACAGCGTCTCGCACATCACGTCGGCCACCACGTCGTCGAAGCCCAACTCGACCCCGATCTGCCGCAACGTGCGCGCCGTGAAGCTGTACAGGACCCCGCTCATGCTACCGGTGGGCACCTGGGCCCCGAGGAAGGACCAGCTCGCTCCCGGCCTGATCAGGCCCGAGCACTCCACCTTCAACGGGCCGGCGCACTGCGGCGGGCAGAAGCCCGGCTCGCCCCACGTGATCAGCATTGCCTTCGAAGGCTCGCTTCCCACGTTCTGGACGGCGATGCGCGACGCGCAGAGGTCTGCGTCGCCCCGGAAGTTCAGCACCGGCACGAACACCTCCGGCGCCGGGCCGACGTACGGTCCAGGCGGCACCTCACCGGTCGGCGCGGACGTGGGCCGCGGGGTCGGCGTCGTTTCCGGCGTGCGCGTCGGCGTCGGATCGGGAGTGGTGTGGCGTGAGGTCCATCCGTTTCCCGCCACTGGCAACCAGATGGTGTGAGGCAGGCGTGGTGGGGTGGCGGTCCACTCCACATCAGTAGGCGACGGGGCTGGTGTCGGCGTCCCGGTGCCGTCCACGGGGGTGGAGGTGGGAGTCCCCGGAGTCCACGGCGGCCAGCGCGTGGGCGTGACGGGCGTGCGCGGTGGGGGCGGGGTCAGGCCCGGACAGGGGGCGAATGCCGCATCAAAGGGACCTGCCTTCACCGCGATGCCGGCTGACGCAGCCGATGAGTCGCCGGGACCGTCCACAACCGACAGGGGATGGGGTTGTGCGTCCGTTGCCGCTGGTCGCGTCAGAACGGCCGCCCCCAGCCCCAACAGGTTGCGGACGAAGCTGCCCTGCTGGTCGTAGAGGTCGTGCTCCCAGAACACCGCGCTGACCACCGCGCTGCCCTTGAAGCCGGGGTTGATGTAACCCCACGTCTGCAGGTCAATGTACTCCACCTGCTTCTCGTTCAGCTTCTCGCACACGTAGTCAAACAGCCCATTCTGGTCGTAGATAAAGACGGCGTAGTCCGTGAACCCGGGCTTGGCCACCAGGTTCGCCACCGCGAACGCGGCCGTGGCACCGGTGGCGTCGGAGTCCTTTCGCAGGTTCGGGAGTGCGATGAGCCCGGCCCCGCTCTCCGTGCCGCCGCTCCCGGCACCGTACGCCCAATCGAACGCGTCGTGCTCTGTCAGCATGCGGTAGGCCGCTGCCTCCCCCACCGATCCGCCGTCCTCCTGGACGAACTCCACCACGCCTGCCAGGTACGGCGGGAAGTCCGGCGGATCGCCCGGCAACCACCACTCCCTGCTCTCCACCCGCACGGCGCCCACCCAGCCACCTGGGACGCCGTTGAACCGCGACAGGTCGAACGTATAACTGCCGCGGGGGCAGATCCGCTGCACCAGGGTGGTGATGACATCGCCGGAGCGGTCGAGGAGGTACAGCTTGGCCTCCGCCTCAGTTTCGGCGCTCTGGTTCTGGATGTGGATCCGCGTACTCCAGCCCTCCAAGTCGCCGTAGACTAGTGGCGGGTAGAGGACATCGGATCCGGGAGTGAGGTCCGGGTCGGTCTCGTAGCCGCCGAAGCTGAGGTCCGCTGGCGCGGCGGCGTAGCTCATCAGCGTGCCACCAGTGACGGTATCCACCGCAACCGCCAACCGTTGGCTGCTCCTGACCCACCCGGCGCCCAGGCCACCGGCGCCGGGGCAGGTGGTCACGTCCACCACCTGGCTCTCCCCGGGCGGCATGGTGAACACCGCGCACGTGGCTGCCGGGGCACAGGTGTCCTGCCGGCGGAACCACACCTCCACCTCCGCGCACTCCCAGCCGGCATTCTGGACGTTCACGTAGCTGCGCGGCCCGGCCGGATCGGCGTGGAGGGCCGGCAGCATGTAACCGTACCCCCCCAGGACGGGATCCCAGGTGCCCAGGTCCGTGCCGGGCACAGCGTTGTACGAGCTGTGAACCTGGACCTGGGCGTCCGCCGTACCGCCCAGACACGTCCGCGCCACCTCTACCGCCAGTGGCTCACCCCACGCGCGGTTCAGCGGGATTCCGGCGAAGGTGCTGCCGTCCTCGTACGCCTTCCTGAAGCGCCGGTAATCGTCGCAGTCGCCCGTGACGCCGTAGAAGAGCGTCTCGCACATGAGGTCGGCCACCGCGTCGTCGAAGCCCAACTCCACCCCGATCTCCCGCAGTGTGCGCGCCGTGAAGCTGTAGAGCGCCCCGCTCCGCGAACCGGAGGGGATCTGGTTAGGATTGAAGCTCCAGCGGCTGCCAGGCTTCATCAGGCCCGAGCATTCGATCTTCAGCGGTCCTGCGCACTGCGGCGGGCACGGGCTCGGATCGCCCCAGACGATCAGAATCGTCTTCGTAGGCTCGTTGCCCATGTTCTGGACGTGCAGGAAGATCTCTTTGCACCCGGGCTCGCCGCCCAGGACCTCGAGCGCCGGCAGGTGGACCTGGCCCGCCGCCGGCTGGATCCCGGGCATCTGCCGCTCCGGGGGCGGCGGCGTGGGTACCACCGTCGGCGTCGGGGGCTGGAAGGACAGGGCATGAGCATGCCCAGCCCAGACGCCCGCAAGGGGGATCAAAAGCAGCGCCGCCACCGAAAGCACAACACGGGCGCCGTGCATTCCTCGACGCGGGGGCAAGGGGAACACCTGTCGGTCAGAGATCATGGGCCTTTCCTCCGGTAACGGATGGCACGGCTCTACCGTGCGGGCAATCGTCACCTAGACCGACACGGCGGGGGCGCGACAGGTTAGAGGCGCTGGACCGCTTCCGGCGCTCTTTCGGCCCGGGCGAGGCGTGCCCGGAGTGAAGACCTCGCAAGGAAGCGCCCCACGGACCCTCAACGTATTCATGCTCCTACAAGGGCGCGGCTCGAGGTCTTCACGGAGGGCATGCCTCGCCCGGGCCGTACGGACACGCCCAAGCGATCACGTCACCGCGTCACCACGTCACCGCCACGCACTGGCCTCGTCCAACTGCGCCTTGTCCTCGTCACTGAGGCGCACGTCGACCGCCGGAAGCAGTTCCTCGAGTTGGGCCACCGTGTTGACGCCGACGATCGGCGCGGTGATCACCGGATTGGCCAGCAGCCATGCCAAGGCGAGCTGGGAGATGGTGGCCTCGTGGCCATCGGCCATCTCGACCATGAGCTCGATGAGCTCCAGGTTGCGATCCGTCATGTGGCGCTGCTGGATGCCCTCCGCGCGCTTGCTCTCGGGCAGCGGTTCACCGCGGCGGTACTTGCCGGTGAGGAAGCCTGCCTGGAGCGGGCTGTATGGAATCACACCAATGCCCTGTTCGGCACAGAAGGGCATCAACTCCGATTCGAACTCCCCGCGCCACACCAGATTGTAGTGCGGCTGGAGGCTATCGTACCGCACCCAGCCGTTCACGTCGGAAGCCCACAGTGCTCGGGTCAAACGCCAGGCGGGGTAGTTCGAGCAACCGATGTAGCGGGCCTTGCCACTGGTCACGAGGTCGTCCAGCGCGCGCAGCGTCTCCTCGATTGGCGTGTGCTCGTCGTACCAGTGCGCCTGATAGAGATCGACGTGGTCCGTCCGCAGCCGCCGGAGCGAATCGTCAACCGCCTTCAAGACGTGCACTCGCGAAAGACCCTCGCCGTTCGGACCCTCCCACATGCGGCCGCGAACCTTGGTCGCCAGGACGATCTCGTGCCGGTTGCCGCGCCCGGCCACCCACTCACCGATGATGGTCTCGGACACGCCGCCCTCGTTCCCCTCCGCCCAGCGAGAGTAGATGTCAGCCGTGTCTATGAAGTTGCCCCCGGCCCCTACGAAGGCGTCCATGATGGAAAACGCTTGCCCCGGATCGGCCGTCCAGCCGAACTGCATCGTGCCAAGGCATAGCTTGGAGACCTCGAGACCGGTGCGGCCCAATTTGACATAGTCCATCAACACTCCCCCCGTGTGCTCATAGGTCGAGGATACTGGTCACCGATTCTAGGTCGATCCGCGCGACGATTCAAAGCACGATGCCGGACTTTAATATTCGCCTAACCTCGAATTGGACCTAACTCTGCACGTGTTTTATCGTTATCGTGGTTGACCGTTCCTTATTAACCACCTAAAACGTCCTCGAATAGTGAGGAAACACGAGTCTACGCCGGAGAGGAGATGTCATGTTGCGCACGATCACGCGTCTGACTCCCGTTCTAGTCATTTTGGCGCTCTTGGCCTTCGCACTGCCTGTCGCAGCGCAGGTGGACCCAGGTCCCCCGGGGCGCCCCGATCCGAACCTGCCGCCTGACCAGGACCGCGCGTTCTGCCTGCCCGTCGGGTTGGCCCTGACGGTTTTCAGCCAGGACGGCACGGTGGCCGACATCCTGCCGGTCAACCCGGTGTCGTCCGATCGGGCCGGCACCGCCCCGCGCGAGATCACTCTGCCCGGGCCTGGGGTGGTCGGTGCGTGTGTCGACTACGAGGGCTACTGGGGCTCGGGCGTGGGTGGCACCGCGACCGCGCGGCTCACGCTCCACGAGTACGCCTCCGACAGTTCCGGCGCATCGATCACGAGGCCGGTTGCACACGACAAGCTGGAGGAGACCAGGCGCGGGCCCGCCACGCACAGCGCGAAACTCAAGGCTCTCACGAAGCTCGAGCGGCCCGGCAAGTACCACTTCCTGGCCGTGATCGACGTTTCGGCCAAGCCGGCCGCTACCGCAGCCGTCGCGCCCAGGCTGGTGGAGGACAACCTGAAGGTGCGGTTCACGGTCGTGATCCGCGAGGAACCCGTCGAGAGGCCCCCCGGAGCGATCGAGGGTAGGGTCGTCAACGTCACCGAGGACGGCACCGTCAAACCCATCGCCGGGGCGATCGTGGTCGCCAAGCCCGGCCGTGACACTCCGAGCCCGCCGCGGCGGCCTGGTCCCGGCCTACCGATCGTCGTCGGGCCGGTTCTCAACTCGGCTGGGGAGATCGTCGTCCTCGGCGGGGAGCCGGCGGGCGACGAGGACCCCCCCCTCAGCCACCGCCGCGCCCGCAACCACCGAGCCCGACCCTCACGCACGCACGCGCTCGCCGGGCTCTAACACTCAACCA
>CAYYVH010000044.1:0-19210 GCA_964475075.1 uncultured Anaerolineales bacterium
TCTCGGGCCGCGACTGGCTCTTGGTCATCGGGGGGTTGTTCCTGATCGCCAAGAGCGTCCTGGAGCTCCACGATAAGCTGGAGGGCCAAGAGGGTCACGTGACGTCGCGAATCCCTCCGTCGTTCACGAGCGTTATCGTGCAGATCATGCTGCTGGACATCATCTTCTCGCTGGACTCCGTCATCACGGCGGTGGGTATGGTCCAGGAGATTGCCGTCATGGCGTCTGCAGTCATCATCGCCGTCGCCTTCATGTTGGTGTTCGCCGAGGCGATCAGCGCCTTCATCGAGCGGCACCCGACGGTCAAGATGCTCGCCCTGAGCTTCCTGCTCCTCATCGGCCTCACGCTGCTCGTCGAGGGCTTTGACGTCCACGTGCCCAAGGGCTACATCTACTTCGCCATGGCCTTCTCGGTGCTGGTGGAGATGCTGAACCTGCGAATCCGGCCGCTCGCACCCACACCGGTCAAGCTGCACCAACCATACACGTCCGAGACCACCACTCAGGATTAGGGCAACACGGCGTATGGTATGAAGAGCACCGACGGCGTCATGGTTGGGCTCGGCGCAACGGCATCCACCGCCAGGATACTGTCCACCTGGCGTTCGTAGCGCACACCAGCGCGGCTGCTCCCCGTCGCGGCGACGGAGATCTGAATGGGCCCCGTGGCGGGCGGTGCGATCAGTTCAGTCTCGTAGACGCCCGCGGCGATCTCTCGCATCGGGGAGCCCTCGGCGGCATCGGTAACGAGCAGCTTCGCCTCGGCGGTGGCGCCAGTCAATCCGGCACCGTCCTCCGACAGCCGGGCGCGGACGGTGAACCGCTCACCAGGGGCAACGGACGTGGGCGCCTCGAGCGTCACGCGAATGGGGGAGTGCATTCCGACCTGCAGTCCGTAAGCCGCCGGCTGACCTGCCTGCTCACTCAGGACCATCTCCCACCGCCCGGCCGCCGGGCTCGGGAGAGTGTACATCCCGACGTAGCGCCCATGCGGCAGCAACGCCTCACGGTACGTTGCACCAGCCAACCCTTGACTGACCTCGGCGGCCGTGACAACAACGCCGGACGGCGTCCGGAGGTCGAACCTCAAGTAGCCCCCATCCCAGGTGAGCACCAGGCCGGCGCTCAACCCATCGAGCGCGACTGGCAGGCGCGTCGTCTGACCGGGCCCGAGGTCGCCCGAGTGGCTTCGTGCGTACGACAGTGTGCTGACAGAAGCATCAGCGTGAGATGGCCCAGCAGCTTGGAGCGACACGGGCCGGGCTGGGACCATCCGGCACCCGGCCGATCCACGGCCCGCGTCCAGGAAGCTCTTCAGGCAAGCAACACTCTCCCGGCTCTCGTCGTAGCTGGGGGCAGTGAAAGGAACCTTGAAGGGCAGCTTGCCGTGGCTGTCACCGGTCCGCCATCCGCCGAGGCGCAGGTCGATGCTGCTCTTCCGTAGGACCAAACCGTCGTTGGGCTGAAAGCCGTAGATCCAGTTGGTGAACCACCAGGCCCCGTTCCCCCCGACGCGGTAGTACGACACGCCGTCACGGGGCGGGTGGCCCTCATTGAACGTGGCCATGTCACCCGCTGCGAGCTGGCAGATGCCCGGATGGACTTCGCACGGCGCGGCGAGCGGCATGATGACGCTGAGCACCTTGATCCAAGTAACCGGCGCGATGCCGAGATGGGGCGCGCCAAACGTGATGAGGCGATCGACGTCGCCGGCATAGGACTCACCTTCGACGTACGCGCGGCTCACCACGCCGCCCATACTGTGCGCCACGAGGGTGACCCCCGGCACCCCCTCCCTCTCCTTGACGGCCCGCACCTGGTCCCGCAGGCACATGGCCGCCTGTTCGATCGTGATCGTGCGCCGGGCACTCGTCGTCCAACGCGCGAAATACAGCGTGAAGCCGGCATCGCGGAGCGTCTGCGCCAAGCGGTCGAACTCGTGCAGCTGTGCCGGGCTCGCATTGGCGCGCGGCGCCGCCTGGTGGTCGCCGATCGCACCGTCCGAGCAGCGGTAGTCATTACCCGCCAGGCCCTGGAACCCGTGGACCAGGACAGCGACCCTCTTCGCCGGATCGAGGCGGCCCTCCGTCGAAGCGGGCCGCGCCTGAGCTCCCCCCACCACGACAGTCAGGCAAACCAGAAGCAGCCTGAAACGCATCGCACCGCCAGCCTTTCGTATGACGCCGGGTTTTCCGTCGGTGGGGACCCATCTGCCGAGGAGATTCGACCGCCCGTATGTAACACATCGTCCATCGTTCTGTCAAGTTCGCCCCGGAACCCGCCAGGACTATGATTGTCCGTAGTCGACGTGGCGACGATACTCGTAGGCTACAACTCAGGCGCGAGATGAGCCATGGCTGATGAAATACCGGACGGCACAACTGCTCGGAGCGGACCTCGTGACTGGCGCAGGCTGGCAAGCGAGGCCGGGGCTGATTACGGCATATTCAAGTCCCGCCACGACACGATGGAGAACCCGCGCACGGGGCGGGCGATGCGGCGAGTTGTGCTGGAGACGCCCGATTGGATCAACGTCGTCGCAATCACCCCTGAGCGGCGGATCGTCGTCGTGCGCCAATACCGTTTCGGGGTCGGCGCAGTGAGGACCGAGATCCCGGGCGGGATGGTCGATGCCGGCGAGACGCCCGAAGAGGCAGCTCGGCGGGAACTGCTGGAGGAGACCGGCTACACCGCGCCAAGATGGACGTATCTCGGCTGCGTCGAGCCCAACCCGGCCTTTCAGGACAACCTGTGCCACCACTGGCTGGCCGAGGACGCGCGGCCCACACACGCACCGCGGTTGGACGGTGGGGAAGACATCGTCATCGACACGATGAACCCGGAGGAGATGACGGACGCCATCGCCACCGGTGAGATCCGGCACAGCCTCGTCATCAGTGCGGTGTGCCGCGTTCTTGATCTTCGGCGCGTTGCGCGCGGGTGATGCTCACGCTGGACACTGATGGGATGTTGACTCAGCAGCAGGCTGCTCGACCGACAGCATAGGGGGGTCCCGCGGGGGCAGCGGTAGCCCGGCGCGGGAGAACCAAGCTTCCCTCACGTCGGCGGCCAGGAAGAGCGACCCCGCCGCCACAACCACGTCGGACGAACGCGCCTGCGCCAGAGCCATTTCCAGGGCCGCCGCCGGGCTGGCGGCGACGACGGCGCGATGACCGTAGCAGCCAGCGGTATCCGCGAGCGTCCGGGCCGGAATGGCCCGGGGGTGATCCGCCCGCGCGGTAACCACCGTCTCCACCATCGGCAGCAGGCGGGCCAGCAGACTGTCTACGGACTTCCCATACGAACAGCCGAAGATCAGGTGACGCGTGGCGCCCGGGAATCGCTCGGCCAGGGCCTGGGCAAGGGCCACCGCACCATGCGAGTTGTGCGCCCCGTCGACGACCAGGACCGGCCCCTCGCCCAGGCACTCGAAACGGGCGGGCCACCGTGCCGCGGCCAGCCCCTGCTCTATGGCCGTCCGACCTATCTTCCACCCACGGTCCTCGAGCTTCACAAGCGCCCCCACGGCTGTTGCGGCATTGACGCGCTGGTAGGCCCCCGCCAGCGACAGGGCCAGTTCGTAGTACCGGACGTCACCGTCCCGCCGTACGCTCACCGTGAGGGTTTGTCCCTTCACAGTCGGCTCGACACCTGTCCAGACAACATCCCGACCCACCAACGTAAGCGGCGCCCGAAGTCGGCCGGCCGCGGCCTCGATCACGGCCCATGCCTCCTCGCACTGCGGCGCCGACACGACCGGTACACGTGGGCGGATGATCCCGCATTTGTCCTCGGCGATCTGGCGCACCGTGTCGCCCAAGACGGTAGTGTGGTCAAGGCCGATCGGCGTGAGTACCGTCGCCACCGAGTCCACCACGTTCGTCGTGTCCAGCGTGCCGCCGAGGCCCACCTCGACCACTGCAACGTCGACTTCCCACGTCGCGAACGTGGCGAACGCAAGTGCCGTCAGCACCTCGAAGGTCGTCAGGTCCGCCTCCCGGTCCAACACGCCGCGGTGCTCGTTCAGCCACACCAGGACTGTCTCCTCGGACACCAGGTGGCCGTCAACCTGGATCCGCTCGCGTGCGGTGTGAAGGTGCGGCGAGGTGTACAACCCGACGCGGTAGCCGGCAACATGAAGAGCGGAGGCGATCAGGGCGCAAGTGGAGCCCTTGCCGTTGGTGCCACCAACGTGCACTACCGGCCAGCGAGTGTGTGGATCCCCCAGAGCGGCGAGCACCCTGCGGATGCGATCCAACTCGAAGGTGAGGTTCGTACCGGGCGGTCGCGTCTCCCAGTTGGCCCGGCTGTAGAGATAATCGAGGGCATCCTGCCAGGTGGTCAGCACGGTACGGATTGTAGGCGGATGGCGTAGTGCCGCAAGTGCCTGTATGGCCGGCGCATATCCGGGCTCGGGCGCCGCTTGTGGCCCCGGCCGGCCTGCGCTACACTGCCCGACATGTACATACCGGCCAACCTACGCATCCGGGCTCTCATCAGCGTGCTCCTGCCGATCGCGTGCGGGATGCTCCTCGCAGGCTGCGGCTCCCGTCCACTGCTCTACGACGTGGCGGTCGAGCCTGACGCCATCACGCCCGACCAGGACGGCGATGCAGACGTGGCCCGCATCCGATACGCCATCGGCGCCCCGGTCACGCTCACGATCACCTTCACCGGTCTGGACGGACAGGATCACCGCTTCCGAGATGCCAAACAACGCTCGCCGGGGACCTACGAGGCCCTCTTCGGCGGCGTGGTTGGCGGGCGCATGCTGCCTGATGGCGAGTACACGGTCCGGATAGCCGCCGTGCCCCGCGACGAACCGGCGGGGGCCGGCGTGATCGAGGAGCGCAAACTCGTCGTTCGCGGCGGCGATACCGCCCCACCGGAGCTGGCGGGGTTCACGGTACAGCCAACCGAGTTCACGCCCAATCAGGACGGACTGGGCGACCGGGTGGCCATCAGCTACCGCCTCGACGAGGCGGCCGATGTTCGCGTGTGGCTCGAGACCGCCGCGGGCGAGTATGTCACTGACATTCTCGAAGAGAAGGAGTCAGCCGACTATCCGGGCGCGCCTGGCGCACACGTGTATGACTTCGATGCCGGCGTGGATGCTGACGCGCCTCCCCCACCCGACGGGGAATACGTCATCGTCGGCCAGGCCACCGACGGCGCCGGTAACGTCTCCGTGCAGCGGCTGCCACTGCGGATCAGTGACGGCGGCCAGCCGAAGGTGGCTCTCCTGGGTGACGTCGACTGGAGCGATACCTTTCTTCCGCTGGGTGCGACCCTGACCTTCACCGTCACCGTCAAGAACATGGGCGACACCCCGATTCGCACTCGCGGTCCCGAACCGGGCTTCGTCTACGACAACGACACCACGTTCAACCAGGCGGCGCCCGCGGAGCTCATTCTCCTGGCCCGGTCGGCCGGGAGAGCAACGTCAGTCCGCATCCCCGCTGGCGGGGGCGACGTCGGGGGCGTGGTGCTCGACTTGGACTCAGGCCCGGGTGCCGGTCTCCCAGCAGCGGCCACCAGGCCACAACACGACCTCGTCGCCTCGGCCGGGACGGCTCCCGATACCGGCGGGATCGAGTCGGCCGACGACGCGGTAGAGGCGCCAGCACGAATCACGGTATGCGGCACCGTTTTCCAGGGCAAGCAGCCCGTGGCCGGGGCCGAGGTATTTGCTTTCGAGCCCGACGGCGACAACGGTGTGCGGGCGGTAGCCGACCCGAACGGCGAGTTCTGCTTCCCGGAGCTGGCGGTGCCGCCGCCGCACGAACGCTCATATGCCCGCAGCCCGGGGGCGATTCGGCTAGGGCTGGAATACGACGAGGTCCGCACGAGCCTGGCCTATCCGTACCGCTGGCAGTTGGGGCGGACGGCCGATCTCGCGGTGTGCGAATCGGACGATCGGCTCTACCTCTGCCTGCTGCCCGACCAGACCGTTACGATCACGGGCTCCGTGCGGTTCGTCGAGTCGCCTTTCCGCCGCAGCACGCAAGTCTATCTGGCCCTGATGCACGAGGACGTGCGCCGCATGCAGGGTCCATACGGCCAACAACGGATCACCATTGAGTACTGACGCCCCGACGCTCGGTGCCGTCATCGTCAGCTACAACACCCGCGACCTGCTGGCGGCCTGCCTGCGCAGCCTGCTGGCCGAGATGCTGCGTGGCGAGATCCAGGGCGAAGTCTGGGTCGTCGACAACGCATCGACCGATGGCAGCGCCGAGCTCGTGGAAGTCGAGTATCCCCAAGTCAGGCTGATCGCCCAGGACCACAATGCCGGTTTCACGGCCGCCAACAACCTCCTCCTGCGCCGCTGGGCGGAGGAGCCGACCTGGCGGCCGGAGTGGATCCTGCTGCTGAATCCCGATACCGAGCTCCAGCGCGGGTCGCTCGTGACGTTGATGGGCGCCCTGGAGGCCTCACCCGCGGCCGGAGTGGCCGGGCCAAGGCTGGTATATCCGGATGGACGGTTTCAACACAGCGCATTCCGCTTCCCGGGCCTCGCCCAGACATGGCTGGATCTCTGCCCCGTGCCGCGCCTGTACGACAGTGTGCTCAACGGCCGATACTCAGCGGACCGTTATGAAGCTGGACGGCCCTTCGAGGTGGACTTCCCCCTGGGCGCCTGCATGCTCGTGCGTGGCGAGGCCTTGGCACGCGTCGGACCCCTAGACGAGGATTTCTTCATGTACTGTGAGGAAATCGATTGGTGTCGGCGCCTCCGGTCTCGCGGTTACACGGCACTGTGTGTGCCCGAAGCCGTCGTAACCCACCACGCGGGCGCCAGCACGGGGCAAGCACCGGATGCCATGTCTATCCAGCTGTGGCGGAGCAGGCTGCTCCTTTTCGAAAAGCATGAGCCTCCTTGGCGGCGCGCCCTTCTCCGCCACGTCGTGCGTCTGGGACTCGCCTGGCGTTGGGCATCCGACCTGTGGGCCGCGGCACGGGGTCGGATTCCGGCAGCGGAGCGGGATGCGCGGTTTGCGATCTACCGCGCCATCATGCGATCGAGGCAAACATGACCGCGATCACGGCCGTGGTGCTTGCCCACAACGAGGAGGCGCACCTGCCCGACTGCTTGGCGAGCCTGAAGTGGGCCGATGAGGTCTTGGTGCTCGATTCCGGCAGCACTGACCGGACCACTGCCATCGCGCGATCGGCGGGAGCCCGCGTTGGCTCCCATCCCTTCGAGAACTACTCGCGTCAGCGCCAGCACGCGCTGTCACTCGTCGCTACGCCGTGGGTGCTGTTCGTTGATGCTGACGAGCGAGTGCCGGCGGCACTGGCGGCGGCCGTCCGACAGGCCGCGGCCAGCGGGCGGGCCGCAGGCTATTGGATCCCGCGGCACAACTACTTCTGGGGACACCGCATGCGGGGCGGTGGTTGGTGGCCCGACCATCAACTGCGCCTGCTCGAGGTCTCGCGCAGCCGCTACGACGCCATTCGTGCCGTGCACGAGGTGGCGGACGTCGACGGTCCCACTCTTCGACTCAGCACACCCATGGTCCACCTCAATTACGACGACTTGGCCGAGTTCCGGGCCAAACAGGGGGAATACGCTCGCCTCGAGGCGGAACGGCGCCGGAACCTGGGCCAACATCCACGCCGACACCACCTCGTTCTGCAGCCGCTGCGCGAGTTCCTGCGCCGTTATGTGGACCTCGGTGGTTGGCGGGACGGACCCACGGGGCTGCTGCTATGCGCCTTCATGGCGTGGTACGAGTTTGTGACGCTGCGTGAGGTGAGCCGGTGCTAGGGGCAATCCGCTTCATCGCCGACGATTATCGCCCACCCGGCATCCACCAGGCGAGCTAGCTCATTCGCGGTGGCGCGGTAGTCCTCGAGACCGCCGCCGATGGGATCGGAGACGTCCCAAGCGCTTCCGGCCAGCGAGCTCATCAAGCGTGTCTTGCCGCGCGCAGCTGGAAACTCCGTCTCGATGGCAACGCGCTGGCCATCGGTCATCGCGAGAACCAGATCGGCGGCCTCGATCTCCGCCGCATCGATCTCGCGCGCGCGCAGGGCACGGATGTCAATCCCTCGCTCTTCCATCGCCGCCACGGCGTGTGCGGTTGGGGGCATGCCGTCGTCCGCCCAGGTCCCAGCGGAACCCACACGGACATGATCGGCCAGGCCGTCACGGGTCAAGCGCGACCGAATGAGACCTTCCGCCATCGGGGATCGGCAGCGATTGGCGGTACAGACCACCAATACGTAGCGCTGGCACCTCCGGCTCAAGCCGGCTCCGGTTGAAGTAGGCCGAGCTGGCCATCTTTGCGCCGGTAGAGGACGTTCAGCTGACCCGATTCGGCATTCGAGAAGACGAAGAAATCGTGCCCAAGGAGCTCAAACTGCTCTATCGCCTCGCCCTCGACCATGGGATAGACCTGGAAGCGCTTCCGCCGCACGATCTGGAGCACATCGACCTCGCCGTCTTGCTCCTCCATGCCGCTGTCCGCAGGCCCACCGCGGCCGCGCCGGCGTTGCAGCCGCTTGCCTTTGTAGCGCTCGATCTGCCGGTGGATCTTGTCAGTCGTCAGGTCGATGGCTGCAAACAGATCATCGTTCGTCTCTTCGGCGCGCAGGATCGCCGCATCCACCCAGGCTGTGACCTGTGCCGTGTATACTTCACCCCTACTGCGGGTCACACCGTGGTCGAGGTCCACTCGCGTCGCCTTGATATCCGGCAGATAGCGATCCAATCGGCCGACCTTGCGCTCCACGTAGTCGCGCACGGTGTCCGTAAGCTCGAAGTGCCGCGCCTGGAGTTCGACGTCCATGCATAACTCCTTGGAGAATGGATGGGCGGCTTCATTATAGTCGGCACGGGTCCCCTGTGCCAGCAGGTACCGTCCCGGCTCGCGCGACGGTGCATAGATCAATCATTTGCGCTCCGGCCTCCAACAAGACGCTCGCACAGGCGTTGGCCGTGGCCCCCGTGGTCAGCACATCATCGACCAATACGACGCAGTGGTCGCCGAGCCCTTTCGCGGGCCCGAACGCGCCGTCTACGTTGGCGCGGCGTTCGGATGGGGACAGGCCGACCTGGGGCGCCGTATGGCGGAGGCGAACCAAAGCGCCAGTCACCAACGGGCGGCGCAGCTCACGCGCAACGGCGGCGGCCAGAAGCCCGGCTTGATCGATGCCGCGCTCGCCCGTGCGGCTGCGGTGAGCCGGCACCGGCACCACGACGGCATCCATCGGTGCCTCGCCGTACACCGACGCCGCAAGGGAGCCCAACCGGGGAGCCACAGCCCGAAGCCGACCGTACTTGAGCGCATGGATCGCATCGCGCAGCACACCGGCATACAGCCCGACGGCCACGGCACGGCGATAGGGCGGTGGGCTTCGTCGGCATCGCCGACACTCACCCGCATACTGAACCGGTGCACCACAGCGCGAACAGCGCGGTATCGGTACTGGAGAGACGGCGGTCAGACAGCTGGGGCACAGCCATGCTCCGGTTGCGCCACAACCGCGGGCCAGGCAATAAGGTGGGAAGAGAGTGTCCAGCAGGACGGCCAGAAGTGCATTCCACATGCCGTGACCTCCGAACCGACCCACACAGGGGGAAGTCAGGATAGCCCAGCAATGGTCCCAAGGCAATAGCCCGCCCCGAAGGGCGGGCTATCAGGATGGCCAAGGCGGCCGCCGCGGCCGTTACTCGGTCCCCGGCCGGGAGGCACGGGGCGGCTTGCTCTCGCCCAGGGCTCGGAGGTGGTCAATCATGTCGGACACCGCAGTCAGTGCCGCGGGACTCAGGCCCCGGGCCCGCCTAGCCACCTCGCGGGCCGCTTCGTCCCGAAGCAGGGACGCGATCTCCGCAGCCTCCTTCGCTGTCTCCTCGTCCCGCAACGCCGCGCCGAAGAAGTAGCTGGGGGGCACGCGGAAGAACTGCGACATCGCTTCGATCACGTCCAGACTAGGGTTGCAGTTGCGCCCGTGACGGAGCTTCCAGACGTACGACCGCGAAACACGACCCCGCGTCCCGCGCTCAACGTCGTCGTACGTGTACTCGCGACCATCCTCCCGGCGCACGGTGCGAAACAGGTGGTCGATCTTCTGTGACACGTGGTCACGTGCACGTTCCGGCATTTTCCCCTCCATTTCACGGAACAGTCAATCCTGAAGGCTCGGATTAGTTGGCGCGGCGCAGGACGCGACCTGTTTCTGTTATGATATCACATAAGAGCACTCCCGGGGCGCGCCAAGGTTACGAACAGGTTACGGATCGGAGCGGAGCACCGGGACCGGTACCGAGCGGGCAGCAGAACGTGCGGGAATGACTGCCGGACCTAGATTCAGCGCGGCGTTCCCCTTCTGGGGTACCCAGGCTCGGAACGAAGGAAGTACCCGTGTCGCGGCCGAGTACACAGGATGGCCGGTTTGGACGGGTCGGCCTCCATCTTGGCGCGCAGGTTGTGGATGTGAACGCGCACCAGATCGTTGTTACCGGAATCGGGTGGGTAGCCCCACACGTGTGACAGGAGATCGGCGCTGGAAAACGCCTCGCCGGCGTGGCCCATGAAAAACCGCAGAAGCTCGAACTCGACCGGCGTCAGTAGCTTCCGTTGCCCATCCACGTCGACTTCCGCTGTTCGGCAGTTGAGCTCGACGGTACCCACGCGGAGCAGGTGCTCCTCACTGGGACCGTAGCGTCGCACCAGCGCCTGTACCCTGGAAACCAACTCCCGCAGGTCGAAAGGCTTGGCGAGGAAGTCGTCGCATCCGGCCTCGAAGGCAGCCACCTTGTCCTCGATAGTGTCCCAGGCCGTCACCATGAGGATGGCCATGTCCGAACCAGTCGGGCTACCCCTCAGTCGCTTGCACAGTGCGAGACCCGTGATCCCGGGCAGGAGCACTTCGAGCAACACCACCGTCGGGAGCGTCTGCACGACTGCCGCCTCGGCCGCCAATCCGTCGTCACACGTTTCGACCGCTAGACCTTCCCGACGCAGCGCAGCGGCGGCGGCGCCAGCCAGCGACCGATTGCCATCAACAACCAGGACTGTGTTCATCGCTCCGGACAGTATTCACGGGCCGCCCCTTCGCGCATGCACCCATTCTACGACAGTGGTCCGCGCGCTGCAAGATACCCCGCGCCGCGGGCTGTTGCGCACGTGCGGGAGGTTCGGTACAATTCGCGTCCGTGACCGTCCTTCCATCGTAGCTTGGTTCATTACTGGAACTCCATGTCGCGCTCGACATACTTGATGGACCTGCAGCAGGTCGACCACCGCCGGGACGAGGCGATGGCTCATCTCAAGCGCGTGGTCGCAGCACTCCGGGGCGGCACAGCCGTGGCGCAGGCCAAGCAGGCAGTCGGAAAGGCCGAGGAGGCGCTGAGCACCGTCGAACGCCAGCTGCGCCGCCAGGATCTGGAGCGCCAGGCTGTGAAGGACCGGATAGCCACCGAGGAGAAAACACTATTCGGCGGTAAGGTGAACTCGCCCAAGGAGCTACAGAACCTGCAGTACGAGGTAGCCTCGTTGAAGCGTCGCCTGGGTGAATTGGATGACACGGCCTTGGAGCTGATGCTCGCCCGCGACGAGGCGGAAGAGCGGTTGACGGAGGCCCGGGCAGCGCTCGCCGGCGCCACAACCGAGGTTGCCGCGGAGACGGAGACTCTGGCGCAGGAGAAGGCTGAGTTGACATCCGTTGTCCGGCGCCTCGACGCCGACCGACAGGGCATCTTGGAGTACATTGCGGCGCCAGACCGCGCCCTCTACGAACGCCTGCGCAAAGCCAAGGGTGGTCGCGCGGTCGCCCTGTTGAGCGGCGAGCACTGCGGGGCGTGTGGCATGCAGCTACCACGTCAGGTCCACTACGAGGCACAGCACAGCGAGGATATCGTCTGTTGCACCGGCTGCGGTCGAATACTACACCGCTAGCGGACACCGAGCCATGGCCCACCCGAGGAAGGCGGCGCGACTGAGGTGCGGTTCACTGGAGCTAGACATCGAGGCCCGGGTCCTCTACCGGAGAGAGCGCACCTATCACCTGACACCCAAGGAGTGCCGGCTGCTGGCCACCTTCATGACACACCAGGGGCAAGTGCTGACCCGGCAGTACCTCATGCAGGAAGTATGGGACACGGACTTCGTCGCGGACACCCGCACGCTCGAGGTACACGTACACTGGCTGCGGCGGAAAATCGAGGACAAGCGTGGCAACCCCAACCGCCTCCACACGGTGCGCGGCGTGGGCTACGTCCTGAGAGAGGGCTGAGTCGCTCCTACAATCCCAGCCGCGAGCGGACCTCCCCCGGCGACAGCCCCCTGACGACGACCGTCTTGAGCCGGCCCCGGTGCCCGGCTGTAACCTCCACGGCTCCGCGGCGCACCCGCAGCGTCTTGGCCATCAGGCGAACCAGCGCGTCGTTGGCACGGCCTGCGAGCGGAGGCGCAGCAACTCGTACCCGCAGCACCGAACCGTACGGTCCGACGATCTCGTCACGGCCGGCCCGCGGTTGGACCCGCACCCTGATGGCGCAGCCGTCCCCAACGGGCCGGAGTGACACGCCCACCCTCAATACGGGCCGAGCAGCTCAACCAGGAGCTGTTGCAGGAAGCTCAGCAGGACAATGGCCACGATCGGTGACACGTCCAGCATTCCGCCCAATGGTGGGATATACCGGCGAAGGGGCTCCAGGATCGGGTCCGTAAGGGCGAACAGCACGCGCTTGAACTCGTTGGAGGGATAGGGATTGGGATCCACCCAGGACAGTAACACCCGAGCAATTATCAAGAGCTCCATTACGTAGATCAATGCGGCGACCAACTCGACCAAGTACATCGACCCCTCCCAGGATCCCAGGCACGTTCAGTTGGCGGCGGTCGGCAACTCAAGGCGGTGCTCACCGGACACGTAAGCTCCCAGCGCCCCGTTCACCATGCGGCGCGCCCCCTCGCCGCTGTACTGCCTGGCCAATTCCACTGCCTCGTTGATCGCAACACGCACCGGGCTCGCGCCGCACGCCATCTCCCACAATGCAATGCGCAGCAGATTCCGATCGATGGGCGCCATCTGCTCCACGGGCCACTCTGGCGCGATACGGGCGATGA
Organism: uncultured Anaerolineales bacterium; assembly: GCA_964475075.1. Taxonomy (GTDB): domain Bacteria; phylum Chloroflexota; class Anaerolineae; order Epilineales; family Epilineaceae; genus CAYYVH01. The sequence goes on from CAYYVH010000044.1 coordinate 13,080, forward strand.
CCTGGTCGAGCTCCGCACGGTGTGCCAACACACCGCGCACGAGCTCCACGGCGAAGTCAGCCAGCCGCTGCACCTTCATCAGACCGGCGAGCACTCCCCGGACACGCTCCTCCTCGACCCCCAGATCCCGGGCCACCTCACACCCATCGACCCCTTCGAAGCCATCTTCCAACAGGCGTTCTACAACGTAGTCGACCGTTGCCGCATCGGTCCCGCCGCCAGCGCTCAACCCGGCCGAGCGGTAAAAGCTCTCAAGGCGTCCAACAAGGACAACCTCCACACCGTGGGAGCTCTGGTCCAGCTCATAGAGCACTTCCAGTGCGAAACGGCGAGCCCGCCTTCGCCCCTTCATGAGCCGCTAGCACACGACTTCGCGAATCCTCCCACTACGCCCAGGCTCCCCCAGTGCTGGATGCACCAGACTGATAGCTGATAGCTGATAGCCCACGACAGAATAGGCGAACAACTCCTGGCAAGCTCTACTAGAAGACCATGCCACCGTCGACGCGGAGAACCTGCCCCGTGATGAATGCCGCATCGTCAGAAGCCAGAAAGGCCACGACCCCGGCCACGTCATCCACCGTGCCGAGCCGTCCAAGAGGCGTGAGGCGCACAGCTTCCTGAACCAACTCCTTGGGGAGGTCACGCGTGAGGTCCGTGGGAACGTAGCCCGGTGCCACCGCATTGACCGTCACGCCCCGCGGGCCAACCTCCTTCGCCAGACTCTTGGTGAACCCGACGATACCAGCCTTGGACGCAGCGTAGTTGGTCTGTCCAGCATTTCCCGCCAAACCGGCAACTGAGCTGATGTTGATGATCCGGCCGCTCCGTTGCCGCATCATCGTCCTCACTGCGGCCCGGCTGGCCAAAAAGACGCTCTTCAAGTTGACGGCCAGGACAGTATCCCAGTCTCCCTCAGACATCATCATGAGCAGTCCGTCGCGGGTCAGGCCGACGTTGTTCACCAGGATGTCCAGCCGGCCGTACGTATCGAGCGCATGCTGCACCAGGGCGGCGACCTGGTCCGGATTGCAGACATCGGCATGGACGTACGTGGCCCGACCACCGGCATCTCCGACAGCTTCTGCTTCGGCCTGGCCTTTCTCGTCCTGGATGTCGGCAATCACGACTGCCGCACCTTCCCGGGCTAGACGCCCGGCTATGGCACGCCCGATGCCCTGAGCGCCGCCGGTCACGATAGCCGCCCTTTCATCCAATCGCATGAAGTGGTGCTCCCTTCTCAAACGCAGTGTATTCCCGGCCAATTCGACCCTGGAAGCTTATTCCGGACTGTCGATGGCGGGAATCCCCATCCTCTACGCGGCCAAAGGCTCACTGAGCGACCGAGCCAACCGCAAGGGACGTTCCCCTCCTCGAAAGATGCGCTTGACGAGCCGACAGAGGACATCGCCCGGCCCGATCTCGTAGAACGCGTCCACCCCCGCATCGGCCATGAAACGCACGCTCTCCGCCCACCGCACCGAAGCTGTGAGCTGGCTGGCCAACTCCACGCGAAGATCGGCGGGGTCCTGCAGCGGTCGAGCTGTCACGTTCGCGACCACCGGCACGCGGGCATGGCGAAGCGACGCCGCCTTGAGGGCTGCGGCATATTCTTCGGCCACGGGCGCCATGAGCCGGGAGTGTGCGGCGATCGTGATTGGCAGCACGACGATTCGCTTCGCCCCACGTGCCGTAAGTTCAGCCGCAGCTTTATCCACCGCGCCGATCCCCCCGGAGATCACTACCTGCCCCGGCGCGTTGAAGTTGGCGACCTGGACGCCTTCAACGGCGGCGCACACCTGCTTGACCACCTCATCGTCGATTCCGAGGACGGCCGCCATCCGGCCGGGGTGCTTCTCGCCGGCCAGGCGCATGAGCCGGCCGCGCTCACGAACCAACCCCAGCGCTGCAGGGTAGTCCAAGACCCCTGCCGCCACGAGCGCGCTGTACTCGCCGAGGGAATGCCCGGCCACGTAGGCCGGCTCGGGCAGCTCCTCGCGCGCCGCGCGCAGGATGGCCACGCTGGCCGCCAGGAGTGCGGGCTGCTGGTTGTACGTGTCCGCGAGCAACTTGGCCGGACCCTCGGCCATCAAAGCCGCCAGATCGAACCCGAGCACCGCCGCAGCCTCCGATAGTGCGTCTTGGGCCACCGGAGACCGCGCTGCCCAGGCGACTGCCATGCCCACATACTGCGAGCCCTGCCCTGGGAAGACCCAGGCACCGCTCATGGACACACCTCGCCCAACGCTAAAGGCCGTGCGCTCGGGTGCGCACGGCCGCCATCCACCCCTTGACCGGCAGCCCACGGGCAATACACCGCCCGCCCTACTCCTCTTCCTCCACGGCGATGACCTCTACACCGCGGAAACTGCCGCAGTTGGGGCAGACGTGGTGCGGCCGGTGGAACTCCTGGCAAGTCTGGCAGCGCACCAGCGCAACGGGACGCAGCTTGTAGTGCGTACGGCGCAGCCGCCTGCGCCGCGGGCCGATACGGCTCTTCGGTACAGCACCCATGGTTCATCTCCTCCACGTGCGAGCACACACACAACGTCGGCGGCACAGATCAGCCTTACGATTCCTCCAGCAGCGCCCGCAGCCCATCCCAACGCGGATCGGGCTCCGGTTCACAGCCACACTCCCCGACGTTCAGGTCCTGGCCGCAAAGCGAACATAGCCCCGCGCATTCCGGCCGGCACAAGGGATGGAGCGGCAGTGCAAGCAAGGCCGCCTGCCGGACCACCTCCCCCAGATCGAGCACGTGTTGCCCATCGATGAGCGTCGCGGCATCGCGGTCGACCGACTCATCGATCGGCGGTCCACCGGGTAAGCGCACCGTCGGCCGGAAGTGCTCGGACAACTCGAAGGTCAAGCCCACCTGCACGGGCTCCAGACAGCGCGCGCAGAGCATGCCAACGGACGTTGTGAGCTGCCCCTCGACAAACACACCGGCATCGTCCCGCAAGAAACGGAGCCACCCCCGCGCCGGCGCCCTTACTCGAACGTCCGGGGCATCCAGCGTGATGGGCGCGTCCAACTCGGCTTCACGCGTGGCACCCGTGGGCGCCTTCAGGAGGCCAGCGACCTTGTACCGCATGCGACGCTCCCCAACATGCGCACGACCGCCTCCTGTCGCACGGGCGGCACGGCAGCGGCCCATTATAGCCGCACGGTGCGGGACGGTCAAAACACCGGGGGAGCAACTCAGTGCTCGGTGGCAGAAGTCATTCCAGGGCCAGCCGCGCTCCCAGCGTTTCTGGCTCCGTCGGACGAAGGGCACGGCATGCTGTGCCCCTACAGGGTCGTTGCCATAGTCTGGCGAGACGAGCGGTCGAGCCCAGGCTGTCCAAAGGTCTTTCGCCAGTGTACACTCGGCCCTGTCCGGTTGGCGTTCCGGCGCGAATCCCGATACCGCGAACGACGCTCCTATTCGCCCGCTGGCTCTCCTCCTACGACTTCGGGCTCGACGTCCGATTCCTCCTGCGGACCCACCGAACCACCGGATTGCAGTAGTCGAATGCCGTTCTGAACCGTCCGTCCGAAGCCCTCGAGCTGTGCGGCAATCCTCTCGAGCACCTCCAGCGCATAGGCGTCGGCATCGGCGCGAATTGCCGCCGCCTCGTTGTAGGAGCTGTTGAGGACCTCGTTGGCGCGCTCTTCGGCCTGCGCCAACACGATGTGCTCGGCAGCAAGATCGTCCGCCTTCTCGCTCGCCGCGGCGATCATCGCCTCGGCCTGCTCCTGAGCCGCCGCCAGGATCGTATCGCGTTCGGCCTCGACCTGACGCGCGTTCTTGATCTCCTGCGGGACGCTGATGCGCATCTGATCGATCAGGCGCAGGTACTCATCTTCGTCGATGAGAACGCGAGACGTGAGTGGAATGCGCGTGCTGTGATCGAGCAACTCCTCCAACCGATCGATCAAGTAATCCAGGTCGATGGCGCAGCCTCCTTTCTGGGCCGGAAGCCCCTGACGCGCGTCACGTGGTCGGCCGTCCATGGCCGGCCGCGGCGAGGTTCGCCTGGGCCTTCGCGACCAAAGCCTCGGTAACGATCGGCGGGACCAGCCGGCTGACATCACCACCCATCAGCGCAACCTCCCGAACAAGGGAGGAGCTGACGAAGGCGTTATCGGGCTGTGACACGAGCAGCACGGTCTCCAGATCGGGTGCAAGATGGCGATTCATCATGGCCATCTGACGCTCGAACTCGAAATCGTCGGCCACCCGCAGGCCGCGCACGACGGCCTGCGCTCCCTCCGCCCGCGCCAACTCCACCGCCAAGCCGTAGAACGGCTGCACCGTGACATTCGGCAGGTGGGTCACGACCGACTCCACCAGCTGCACTCGCTCCTCCACCGTGAAGAGCGTGCGCTTGCGCTTGATGCGCCCGTAAGGATGAGAATAAACGCCAATGACCAACCGGTCAAACAGACTCGCGGCGCGATCGAAGATGTCGACGTGCCCGTTGGTCACCGGGTCGAACGTGGCCGGAAAAACGGCAGCGATGCCCATCAGGCTCGCTCCGACGCGGCCTGGAATGCTTCGACGCGCTCTCGGAGCATGGCGAACTCCGGGCGCTGGAGCTCGGGATCCTGCTGCATGATCTCGTCCGCCACCGTCCGGGCCAGCACGAGCACCTCCGTCGGCGCGCCGCGGGCGAAGCGGAAGCGGTCCACCTCACCGGATTGCTGGATTCCGAAGTAGTCGCCAGGCCCCCTCATCTCGAGGTCAAGCTCGGCCAGCTCGAGTCCGTTGGTGGTCCGGCTCAACGCTTCGATCCGCCTCGAAGCAGCCGGTGACGGGTCGTCAGCCACCAAGAGACAGACACTCTCCGCCTCGCCGCGCCCAACCCGGCCCCGGAACTGGTGCAGTTGAGCCAACCCAAAGCGGTCGGCGCCATCGATCAGCATGACGGTGGCGTTGGGTACATCCACGCCGACCTCGATGATGCTGGTAGCCACCAGCACCTCGATTTCGCCAGCGTGGAAGGCCGCCATGACACCCTCCTTCTCCGCTGGGCTCATTCGGCCGTGCACGAGCCCAACCTGAAGATCGGGCCAAACCTTGCCATGCAAGTGATCATACGTAGCCACGGCCGCGGGTGCGTCGATGACCTCGGAATCCTCAACGAGCGGCAACACGACATACGCCTGTTCGCCTTGCCTCACGCGGTGGCGGATAAACTGATAGGCCCGCTCCCGCTCGTTTCCCTGCAACCAGAGGGTGCGCACCGGCTTGCGACCGGGCGGCAGCTCGTCGATCACCGACTGGTCCAGGTCCGCGTTGAGGACCATCGCCAGGGTGCGGGGGATCGGAGTGGCGGTCATTATCAAAAGGTGCGGCACCAGACCGCCTGCAGCTGCACCCGCACCCTTCGTAGCCTTGAGGGGCAACTCGGCTCTTTGGAGCACTCCGAAACGGTGCTGCTCGTCAACGACAGCCAGGCCGAGCCGCCGGAAGGAGACCCCTTCCTGGATCAGCGCGTGGGTGCCTATGAGCAGGTCCACTCTGCCGGCTCTCAGGGCCTCGACTACTGCTGCCTTCTCCGAGGCGCGCATTCCCCCCACCAGTCGAGCGTAGATAGGGCCCCCGGCCTGTCCGGCGGGCGCTTCCGGCTCACTCGGATCGAAGGGGCGATAACCCTGGGGCTCGAGGAACCGCCCCAAGCTGCCGAAGTGCTGTTCGGACAGGATCTCAGTCGGTGCCATGAGCGCAGCCTGGGCGCCAGCCGCCACCGCCATCACCAGGGCACCGGCGGCAACCGCCGTCTTTCCGCTTCCCACATCGCCCTGCAGCAGGCGGCTCATGGGTGCCTTGCTCGCCAGGTCGGCGGCTATTTCCTCCAGAACCCGCCCCTGGGCCCCGGTGAGGGAGAACGGCAGGTCCGCCACGTAGCGATCGAGTGCCGCCCTCCCCGACGCGAGGTTCATCCCAGGCTGCGCGCTCCACGCGCGGCGCCTCCTCCGCGACCAGAGCTGCAATAACGTGAGCTCGTCGAACGCCAGGCGACGGCGGGCCGCGGCAAGCTCCTCCTCGTCTTGTGGAAAGTGCAGACTGCGCAGGGCATTGGGGAGCGAGACCAAGCCGTGCCGCTCACGCAGTTCGGCCGGCAGTGGATCACCTACCCGGTCGG
>CAYYVH010000045.1:0-19169 GCA_964475075.1 uncultured Anaerolineales bacterium
CCTCGGCCCGAGACAAGCTATGGCGTAGGCTACGGCCCGGGCGAAGACCCCAGCACGCGGACTTCGCTCAGAGAACGGCTGGAAGACCATGGGCGAGGCAGGGGAGTGCCTGTGCCTGTTGCCCCCGGCCACCCGGTGCCTGTCAATATCAGCCCCAGTCTCAATCTCAATATCAGCCCCGAATTCCGCCAGAGCGTGGAAGGCGCGGGGCGCGCAGCCGCCCTCTCAGGGGGAAGCATGGCGCAGGCAATGCTGAAAGCGCAGCGCGTCCCCAGCCGAGCGCAGGGCGGGGGCCTCATGGTGACTGAACCTTCTGTGCTCTTGGGCCTGCGCACCGGCAGGGCGCTGGCCACGATGGGCGAGCCGACACAGCAGTACCCGGGCGGCATCCCTGAATACGTCCAGAGCATGGGCGATGGCAGCGTGAAGATCACGCCGCCGCAGAGCTTTGCGCGGGGCGGCAGAATCATCGGCAAGGGAGAGTATGCCACTCTGCGCCAGCCCGAGTTACCGCTGCCACCAGCACCGCCACCGCCAGCGCCGCCCGACAGTCACTATGTGGGGCCTGACACGCCGCCGCTGCCACCAGGCCCGCCACCTCCCGACAGTTACTATGTGGGGCCTGACACGCCGCCGCTGCCACCAGGCCCGCCACCTCCCGACAGTTACTATGTGGGGCCTGACACGCCGCCGCTGCCTCCCGGCCCTGGCCCAGCCGCGCAGCCCACAGAGGACTACGGTGGTCTGGTTAGGCGGCTCATGTCGGTTGGGCCGCAGCAATACTATGGTATGTCGCCCGACCAGATGGACGTGCTGTTCGGCAGCATCCTTCCCTCACTCGGTATGCCCGAGCGCACGGCGAGGTGGCAGGTTGAGCGCAGCTTCCCGCGCGGCATGGACCCGAGCAGGGTACTCACGGCAGGGTTCTAATGCCGCTTGCGCAGTTCATAGACCGGCTCCTAGCAGAGGCGGCTGAACAGCAAGCCGCCTGGGGCGTCAAGACTCAGGCTTCGCTCTGGCGCGAGTCCGCGCATCTCGGCACACCGCAGAGCGAACTGATGTCGCTGGGGCGGGACTACGAGCGTATGCGCATCGATGACCCTGAGACGGTGAGGCCCGGCAACTTCTTCTCCCGCCTCCCCGCGTTCGCGGAGCGCATGGCCACGCGGGCGCAGCAACACAGGGACAGGCTCGCGGCAGAGGCCCCGCTACCCCGGCCCATCATCCCTGCCCACGCACTGCTGGAACAAGGACTTGCGCCCACGTCTGTGCTTGACAGGCCGCAGTTGCCCGCGTCCACGCCTACGCCCGAAGAGTACATGCTGGGCATCACCGCAGAGCAGGCCAGGGCCGGGGGCGGACTCGGGGACACGGTGAGTGCGTTGCAGCCAGAATACACTGGGCCTGCATGGCAGCCAGCGCCTCCTGGGGAAGCGTTGCCGCCGCCAGCGATGGCACCTAGCCCGCTGCCAGTTGACGCACTGACTCTCCAGCAGGGCGCGTTTGCAGGGCTGCGGTCAGAGCAGACGCAGGCATTGTTGACGAATCAGCTTTACCAAGTGCAGCGGCAGCAGGCACTAGGCAGACCTACGAGCGTTAGCACTGAGGGTATGCAGCGCATACCCCTTACGTTGGGCGAGGCGGGTTCGCTCCAGGGGCCTATCAGGCCAGGAGTGTTTGACCCCATTACTATAGAAGAGAAAACGCGCCCTGCTGGAGAGTTCCTAACAGGGGCGCTGGTTCTCGGCGCAGAAGATCAGGGACTTCCTGGCATTGGCCCCGCGAATATCCATCATCCAGTAGCCTTGCGACACAATAAATCGGCGGCACAGTTGATACAGGAGCGAGGATTTGTGCCGGGGCTAACTGAGGCGGGCAGCGAAGTACCTTATGTTCCTGACATTTTGAATCCCATCAACTTGGTGCCGCTCCCGGTCATCGACCCGCTCGTTGCGCATGTTCTGGGCAGGGTGGCGGCCGGAGTGGTGGGGAACCGCGTTGCTCGCCCTGTGCTGGAGCGGCTGATGGCAAAGCTGGCATCTAAACTGGCGGACCCCGCTACCGATGCCGCAACGCGCGCTGCGGGAGAACGCTTCGTGGCTGAGGGCGCAGACATACTTAGCGATGTAACGCGCCAGGCCGACACGGCGCTACCTGGGGCCGGGGCCGCAGACATAGCGCGGCAGGCTGACGAGTTCCCCTTCCAGCGCGCGCCGCTCCCTGACGAAGTGCCTAGTGGGCGAGTGGTTCCACCAGAAGAGTTACCGTTGACACGAAGACCAGAGGTGATAGAGCGCCTTGGCAAAGAAGTGGTGGAGCGGCGCCGAAGAATCTTGGAGCCTACCGTGCCGCAGCCTCCTAAGAGGACCACTGCCTCGGTTGTGGCAGAAGAAGCGCGACGGACTGCGCCAGAGGGGACATTGTTCCATGGGACAGGCTTGAAGTTCAGCGCCTTCAGGGAAGAGCATCTGGATACTACGGCCTTGTTTGGGCCTGGGATATATCTCACGGACGATGCTGAGATCGCTGCTAGTTATGCCCGTGCGCGTGCAAGGAGGCTCAAGATACCAGAGGGGAATGTAGAGTTGGTGCAGGTGCCGCCGGGAGCGCGGTTGCTGGACCTGGAGCAAGCGCTGCCAGAAGAAGCGATAGTTGCACTAGAGCGCCAAGCCGCTCAGGCTAATGCGAGTACCTTCCGTGACCCTGATGCGTGGATTGCGGCGGCTGAGGCTGCGCGGTCAGGGAGCAAGGGCACTGATGTATATAGAAGGTTCCAAGAGGAGTTGGAGTTCCTTGAAACTACGCGCATTGAAGCTGGCGGAGAACTAGATACGTTCAACTTGCTCATGCGCGAGGCTGGCTTTGACGGGATGACACACACGGGCGGCATTCAAGGCGGGCGCCCGCACAATGTCACGATTCTCTACAACCCTGACGACGCACGCATTGTCACTGCCCCAGCCACAGAGGCGCTACCTGGGGCCGGGGCCGCAGACGTTGCTCCCAGCCGCCCCCGTGCTGCGGAGCCGCCGGCCCAGGCCCCGCCAGCACGGGCTATTGCCGCTGCAGAATGGCGCAGCGGTGCGCCGGGCGTCTATGAAGGATGGCGGGCTGGTGCTGTGGGGCACACGGGCACGCCGGAATCTCGGGCTACCTTTGTTGCAAGCACCGAAGACCTAGCGCGAACATATTTGAACCCACGCGCCGGGCCGGGTAGAGGAGAGGGTGGAGCATTCCTCCAGCGGGTCCGCGTGCGAAGCAATAAGCCATTCGTCTGGGATGACAACGGGAAGCGGTTGTTAGCTGAGTGGTTCTATGATGACAGCGAACGGCGAGGGATTGGGAGGGCTGTTCCGGGCACGCGGGAAGAGAAAATTGCAGACCTCACAGAGTATTTCCGCACATCGGATTCTGCGGCAAGCTTTTCAGAAGTCCCTGAAAACGTAAGGCTGATTCGCCAGCACGGCTTTGACGCCATCGTGCAGCCTGGGGCAGAGGGCAATGTCATTATGGGGTTGGAGCCTGGGAACATCGAGTTTCCGGGTGTCGGCGAACGACTGCTGCCAGAACGTGCACCAGCGCTTCCCCGCCCGCCTCAGATGGGCGAGACGCCCCCGCCAGCGCGATCTGTGCCAGGGCAGGGTGTGGGGCCACGAACCCTGGACGAGGCTGTCGGCGACATTGCCCGCACGAGTGAGCCTGTGGTGAAACCGATGGGGGGAGGTGGTGGCCCGGCGGTAACGCGGCTACGCCCAGAAGTCGAAGAGGCTCTGCAAACAGTTGAGGATGTGGGCATCGACGCGGATATGTATCGCTTCGCCCAGGCTGAGTCGGCTAAGGTGGCGCCGGAGGTGGGCCGCTGGAGGCGCGTATACAACTCGGTGCGTGGGCTCACAGAGCCTGCGCTGTCACGTAATCCAGATGTGACGATTTCCCACCTAGCTGCCTCTCGTTATGGGAACGCACAGGGAACACTTATCAATAGTAGGGCCGCAGCGATAGAGGTGGCTGTTGAGGATGCGTTCGGCCCCGACTGGCTGACATCGAAGCCATTGGCCGACAAGTTCAGAGGCCAGGTGACGCCAGAACTGGAACCATATATCGGTACTGTGTGGCACTTCCTAGATGACCCTCGCCTCTACCGCAATGTCACCCCAGAGCAACTGCGCGTAGCGGAGGCGTGGGACGTTATCACGCGCTCTGAGCTACGGTTTTCTAAGGGCGTCGGCCTGCCTGTAACGGAGTGGGAAGGTTACTGGGTAGCGCATAGTTTCAAGGACCCAGATGCCGCGCTGGAGGCGTTCTCTACACCAGGGAGGACACGTAAGAAGCCGCCTTCCATGCACGGGCGGCATCTGGACACACAAGAGTACGTTAACTACGCCGCAGATGCTGGCCTAGAAGTGGAAACAAATGTGGTGGACCTGCTGGCCCGCCGCCTTCTTGGCAGCGCGCGTATGCGCACTGATAAGGTGTTTCTCGAAGAGCTGGCGGCGAAGGTGGGCGGACGAGCCCTTCCTGCAGGTGAGGCGACGCGGATAGGTGAAGTGGGAGTGCAAACGGCGGGCGGCACCTACGCATTCCCAAAGGCAGTGGCTGGTGACATCCAAGAGGCGCTGGGGCGAAGTGCGCTACAGGCACCAGATGAGAAAGCCGTTGAGAATGCCATTGAGGCGTCTCGATCTGCCTTGCTGAACCTAGACTTCAGTGTGGGTGGAATGCGACAGGGATACCTGGCCTTTGTGGCTGACCCGTATGGTGCTATCAAGAGTTATGTGAAGGCAGCAGAGGTGATGGGCACGGACCATGGAAGGCTGGTGCATTTCGTGCAGAACATGCGGCAGTTTGCGTGGTGGCAGCAGCGCGGGCTCGTGCTGCGAACCTCGCCGCTGGACATTCAGAGCACTATCCGTGGGCAGCCGAAGAACATAGTTGACAGAATCCCGGTTCTCGCCCAGCTTAACCGTGCACAGTTTGAAGTGATCATGCCGCTGCAAAAGGTAGGCCGAGCAGATCATATTCTCAGCACTCTCAAGCAGGTGCGGGACCAGCGAGGCCTGGCGGGGATTGCCCAGAAGTTACCTGTTGTTGGGCGATTGATTCGCAAGCTAGGGGGTCGCCTTGGCAAGATGACGGATGACGAGCTGGCCAATGTCGCCAGTGACGCAGTGAACAACTGGGTTGGGGGTATCGAATGGGAGCGCGTCGGCTCGCGGCCTGGGGTACTTAGGAAGCTCGCCATCCTCACAGAAGGGTGGACGCGGGCGCAGGTGGGGAACGTCATCAACGCACCGAAATTGTCGCCGAAGGGCATCATGGCGAGGCAGCTAATAGCGAAGGAGTTGGCGCTGACCGCCTCGCTTTCCACCGCTATATCACTGGCGCTGACTGGGAAGACACCGAACTACGATCCGCGCTCAGTGGACTTCCTCGACGTAGTTACGCCGATGGGACGTGTGTCTATCTTGCCCCACAAGACTATTCTGCGCACCCTGGTACGGGCGATGGCAGGTAAGCCGCCAGATGAATATGGTCCCGCTGGATTCGTTGCGGAACGAACAGGGGCTGCGGAGTTCTTTGCTGAAGGGCGTACAGGTCAGTGGCCTAGTCTCGCTATCGATCTCATTAAGAATGAGGACTTCTATGGTAGGCCCATTGAGACTAGGTGGAAGTACATCCTGGCGCAGTTCTCCCCCATCATTGCCGGGCAGGTACTGGAAGACTTGGGGCAGGGTGGCACAAGCGCCCCGAAGCGCACTACGGGGGAGATAGCGTTGCGTGCAGGCTCAGAGTTCGCGGGGGCTAACGCGCGGCCCTTCCGTCAGGAAGAGGTGGCCCGCGAAGTCTTTGAGAAGCACAACATCCCGTTCAATAGCACCTGGCGGGAAGTGGCGCGGGGGATGCCTGATATAGCGGACGAAATAGGGCTGCAGCCGAGTCGCGCTACTGAGGACGTGCAAAAGATACTGGCGCCACAACTCGAAGACCTGCGCGGGCTGAGCGAGCAATACCGCGCAGGTAAGTCTGTTGGCCCAGAGCTGATATCCACCTACCGCGACTATGTAGGGGATGCCGTTGTTGCCACTGACACGCTTTATAAAGATGTGGACTTCGATGAGCCGCCTGACGAAGTAGGGCGGATACGCAAGGAATTGGCCGACTTGCGGCCCGATCGCGATCCCGAAACAGGCGAAGAAGACTGGCTAGCCTACGACACGAAGCGCGAAGCGCTCATTCAGCAGATGCCTGCTACATGGCTACGTGCCTACGAGCAGCGCTTACGCCTTCCCGAAGACATGCAAGATATTGAGCGTGACATTAAGGCTGTCAGCAAACTGAGAGACACGCTGGCGGAAGTCCAGAAGTACCGCACTGTCACAGTTGAAGAGCAGCGTGCGGTGGGGAAGTTTATGGGCAAGGTCATGGCCTGGCGCGGGGCGCAGCGAGAGGCTATGTCTATCAAGGCTGCGCTCTGGGCCTACAGTGACTCACATGGCATTCCTGACACTGACGAGCCTGGCGGCAGCAAATGGTACAACTTGCTGCGTAACCGCATGATAGGCTCGAATGCGCGGCATGATGACTACGTGGCCTTCCTGGGAAAGAACAGAACCTTGCTGCAACAGTTCTACCCAGAACTCTATACCAAGTGGATTAAGACCGCCCTGGGCAGTTCAGGGAGCCAGTCCCCGCAAGGGAGCCAGTCCCCGCAAAGGAACCCTGGCCCCAATGACATAGAACTGCAGCGCCTACTCGATGAACAACAGGGGCTCCGTTAGACAATGTTGTGTCGTTCTTGTATAGTATGTGGTGAGCGGCACGCTTCTAAGGAGACGTGTCACTATGGCTGACGAAGACCCCCAGGCTGGCGGGGCTGTCGAAGAGCCCACAGAGTCCCAGAGCGCAAGCGAAGTCCTCACGGACGAAAGTGCGCCTGCTGTTGTAACGCCGGACCTAGACGAGGCCGTACCTGCCTCTGCCGAGCAAGAGCCCTCGCCTGACGAGGGAGCGGAGCCCGCGGAGAAGCCGGACGAGGCCACGGAAGAGCCGACGACAGAGCAGGCCCGCGAGGCCACGATCGCCCTGATCGCCGAACTGGCGGAAAGCGATCCTGAGACGGCAGCGGCCTTAAAGCAGCGGCTCGGCATCGAAGAGCCTGATGTCGGGGAAGAGAAAGTCGCCTGGGAACTGGAGAAGGGGCGCGCGACGCGCACATCACGCTGGCAGGGCGCTCTTGCCACCTACGAGCAGTACAAGCCCGAGGCACAGCAGGCCAAGCTGGAACGATACCTGGGTGAGCTGAATGGCAGCCTCCAGGCGTCCGCGAAGGCCCTGGCAGACGGTGACATCACCGACCCCGGCCAGGTTCGCTTCGACCCGCGCGGCGTTGCTGCTGCCCTGGCCCCGCTGTTCACGGAGGGGCAGGGCAGCCTGCAAGAGATGATGGCGGCGGCCAGCCAAAGTGTCATTCTCGACCCCCTGGAAGCGCACCCCGCACATCGCCACCTCACTCCTGATGAGCGAACACAGTATCAGGAAGCGGTGGGCAGGTCGGATTACAACGGGGCTATCAAGTTGCACTTGGACGCGGCCATTCGGGCCGCCCCCGAGCATGTGGCAAAGGAAGCCAAGACGAAGGCCGAGAAGGATGCCGGCGTCTTGGACAGGCTCACCAAGCTGCAAGCTCAACTGGGCAAGAGCAACGGCAAGGCCGCGCTGACTGGCGGGGCACCGAAAAGAGAAGAACGCAGCGATGCGGAGTTGCTCGAAGATGAGAGCACTCCCGTCGAGAAACTGGTAGAAATACGCGCCCGCCAACAGAAGGCAGCGGCGGGCTACTAGGAGGGTCATAATGGCCACAGGGGAAACAACCACTGGCTCATTGAGTGATGCGCTTCCTGTAATCAAAGCCGATGCGCGCATCGTCAACGAGTACGAAGGTACGTACATGCGTACCTGTGACATGAAACGTCAGAAAGAGGGCACGGGGCTTGAGTGGCAGGAGTTTGCCCTGAGCCAGATGGCCGCACAGGACATCACCGAGACGACACAGAACGAGAACGCCCAACAGTACCAAGGAACGCTGTTGCAACTTGAACCGGACATGACCCAGATTCTTGTCAAGGTCACGGACCGCACGTACCGCAAAATTGCGCCGGTGGTGAAGGGCAAGATGGGAACATTGGCCGGCAATGCGATGGCTCGTAAGAAGGACGAGGACTATCTAAGCCTCTTCTCAACCATGACCACGGGCGTCGAGCCTGCGACAGGGAACCCGTTGTCCTTCGGGCACATCTCCGCTGCGGTGAACCGCATCCAGTCCAACGTGACTGAGCCCAGCATGGCGGAAGTATACGCCATCCTGCACGGCTACCAGATATACGACATCCAGAACGAGGTGGTGGCAGGGGTTGGGACGTACACGATACCGGCGGGCCTCACGGCAGAGACGTTCCGTAAGGGCTTCAAGGGGACATGTGCGGACGCCAACGTGTTTGTCGATGGCAACATCTCCATCAATGCCACCCCTGATGCGAATGGCGCGGTCCACTCCAGGGACGGCGTTGTGGCAGTGGCGGGGATGACCATCAAGACAGAGAAGCGGCGCGACCCATCTTTTGGTGGGGGCGCAGATGAACTGTTCATGACCGACGAGTACGGCTTTGTGATTCGCCAGGCAGTGTGGTGCTACCGCCAGCTGTCCGACGCCACCGCGCCGACTGCATAGACCCAGATAGCCAAAGCCTGCCGGCAGGTAGGTACGGGAAAGGAAAGAAAGCACAATGGCAGAAGCAGGACCGGGAAAGGTTGTTCTATTCGAGGACTTCCTTGCATGTGACGACCCAGTAGCGCTCACGGCAGTTGATGGGAGTCGCCTTGTTGGCCCACTGCGCGTCGTCGGGCAGGGTATGGCCGAGGTTGACTCAGGAGCACCAGCGATTGCGTCGGGGCTCAGCGGGGCCGTGCGGCTGACCACCACCAATGAGGATGCCCACACCCTCGGGCTCGAAACGAACGTGATGTTCGACGTCGGCCTCATGGGCACTCTCGTGGCAGAGGCGCGGGTGCAGTTTGCCAACTTCACCACGAAAGAAGCCTTTATGGGCTTCACAGACATTGCTATCGCATCGTTCGTCCCCGACCTGGAGACGGACCTGATTTCAGGGGCCACCACGACAATTACGTTGACTGCATCCGACCTCGTAGGATTCCTCCTGGACTCAGAGTTGACTGAGGACGAGAGGTTCCACTGTGTCTACAACGGTGGAACGACTACGGGCGCAACGGCCTCTGCGGCGCTCCAAGTTTCGGCGGACTCAGTTGCAGGTGAGTGGGACGTGCTCAGGGTGGAAGTGGACAGCAACGGCACGGCTCGCTGGTATTTCAACGGCACGTTGGAACAGACTGTGAAGGGCGCGGTATCAACGACTGTGGACCTCAAGTTCTTCATTGCTGTTGGTGCGAACGCTGCGACGATTGCCACGATGGACGTGGATTACGTGAAGATCGCGGCCAACCGCGACTGGACCGTCTAGGAAGTGAAGTGACGGGGCGGGGTAGCGCCCGCCCCATCACAAGGAGGGAAGCATGACAAAGGACGCAATTGTCGCCCTGATTGGCGACAAGAAGTTCGCTGAAGCCCAGACCGCGATTGCCGAAGCGCGCCGCAACGGCGGGTTGTCTGGCGCCGAGGCCCGTGCGCTGGGCGCAGAGTTAGACATGGCCCAGGCCGCTGCGCCAGCGACTGCGCGGCGTGGCTAGGAGGTAACATGCCAAACCTATCAACTCCCAAGTCCAGCATCTATTCAGGCTGGTTCTACGACATGGTGAACGGTCGGTACGACATGTACTACCGAGGCACCAAGGTTGCCCACGTCAACGGGACAGAACTGCAAGTGGACGGCGCGCTGGATGTGGATGGCGCGTCCAACTTCGCCGCCGAGGCAGAGTTTGCTGCCAACATTCACGCTCAACTGACGATTGAGGCAGGTGCAGACGGTGTGGGCGCTAACACTGAGGCGCTCACATCGAACGGGGCCGCGGCTGCCTGCGACTGGGCTGCGAACTAGTGCAAATACTCACCGATCGAGTGTGGCCTGATGAGCCCTGTATGCAGTTGCAGGAAGGGCCGTACCAGATGCCTTACGGCAGGGGCACTCGGCAGCGGTGGGTACAGCGGGTCTTCGTAATACGTAACGATGAGGTTGCTAAGCATCTCATCGACCTTGGCCCGGTGGCAGACTTCGAGGGGGTGACTCCGCTTATCATGCCAAGCGAGGGCACCAATACTGTAGCGCAGTTACAGGAACACGCAGAGAAGAACCGGCATGATGACTATTGGCGCAATCGCCGGCAGGAGATGCTGGCTGAGAGCACGCTGGTACAGAACCTACTTCGTCAGGAAGAGGAAGTGCTGGCTGTTAAGCGGAACCGTACTACGTCGGGGCCGCTCATCACACGAGAGCGCAGCGGCTACCCTGCAGGGGCAGTCGAGCGCGTATTGAAGGAGCGACTACATGCCCCCTAAGACTGCTGAACGAGCGCAGCAAATCAGGGACCTAAAGAATCAGATTGGGAGTCTCAGCGGTCCTGATGTGGCCGATATTGTCTTTCAGGAATCCTCTCCACCGAAGCAAATGCAATGGGTCTATTCCATGCTGGATGGGCAGCCTATCGAGGTTCCTGTGAAGCGTCTTGAGACTGTGCTGTCACAGACCCTGCCGGATGGTGGGTACATGTTCACGGCACGCGAAGAGGATGCCCCGACATACAGGTTGGGTGAGGTGAAATGCTTTCTGCACCCTGACAGCCCTGAGCGCGAGACGTTAGACACGATTGGATTAGCAGGTGCGGTGTGTCATTCAGAGCACCTGGCGTCTGCGTACTCTCGGCGTAAGCACGCAGAGAACAGGCACAAGGGCTCTTGGGCAACGTACCAGGAATGGCTCCAAGAACAGAAGGAGGCGGTGGTGAGCGACCGCCAAGAGCGGCAACTAGAAGCCACTCTAGCCTTGGCTGGCAAAGCGGTAGAGGCCCCAGAGCCAGAAGCGGCCTGCGACTACCCTGACTGCAACTACACAGGAACACCACAACAGGTGGGAGGCCACAAGGGCAAAGCCCACCGCTGACCCTGTGGTGAACTGGGTCCACATCTGGTACGAGTAGCCATGCCGTGCAAGAAGAAGGGCAAGAAGCGTAGGCGATGAGCACCAGCACAGTCAAGCAACTCCTGGAACGTCTCTGCGACGACTACGGCATAGGCCGCTACGGCACGAACACGTCTGCAGACACGGCGCTGATTACGGCTGACGCAACCTTTGGTGGCGCGGCGGGGGCCGTGGGCATCGATGCAGGGTGCTCTGTCTACATCACCTTTGACGACGGGGCAGGCAAAGCCCCAGAGGACGAAGAAACGCGCCTCTCAACGAAGCCGAAGCTGAGTACAGGGGTGATGAACCTGGACCCGGCCATCACAGCGCTGGCTAATGGGGACAAGTTCATGGTGGCCTACAGCCCCATCACGTTCAAGCTGGGCTCAGGGCCGCACAGCATCTTTGCCCGCCTGGACCAAGTGCTCAAGAAGTTCGGCAGAGAGAAGCGCATCGTGCCCATCACCCTGGTTCCAGACGGAGACATGCTGGCGAGCGCGGTGGCTGATTGGACAGACACAACGGCTGTCAGCGCTAAGAGCACGGCGGCGTTTCCTAACGGTATGCGTGCCATCACCGTCACAGATCAGGGCGGTGGAAGCAGCGCCGAGTACACATCTTCAGGGAATATCGCCGTTGAGGAAAACACGTCCTATTACTTAGAAGTCACGGCCTGGGGCGACGACGCCAGCGATGCCGGTACGCTCGTAGCCTACGATGTGACGAACGGCGCGGCCATCACTCTGGCGCAGTACGTGGTGGACCGCATCGAGCCTGAGCGCTTCGTCAACAACATCACTACACCTTCAGGCTGTGAGCAGATAGCCCTCCGCTTGACCTGCACGAACGCGAGCGACGTGGTGAACTGGGCCAACCTCATCTTCCGCAAGAACGAGGCCACTGAGTTCGTTCTGGCAGACAGGCCGCAGAAGGTGGACAGCATCGGCAGGCTGCTCGTCCCTAGCGGGGATACATGGGCTACCCGATCGTCCTGGACAGAGGTGCCTTCAGACCTGGAGCAGGTTGGTGCGGGGCTGTGGCGTATCCGCGCCAAGGAAAGCGTCTCAGGGCAATCGCTCTGGTACGAGGAGTTCCTGGCCCCGGCCACGCTCAGCACAGCGGCAGGCACAACGACGATACCCGTCGAGCACCTGGCCGCCGCGGTGGCCGAGTCTCTGCTGTTCCCGCTGCGCTTCATGTCTAAGGACTGGGCAGCCAAGTACGAGTACGCGAAGGAACGCGCTGCTGGCGTGTTCGACGCCTACCAGTCTCACAACGAAACCGTCGTGAGCAAGACACAGCGGGTATACCCCTTAGTGAGTGTGTAGTGTGCCACGCGGGGACGAGGACATTGTACTCTTTGACGGCGGCAGCGATGGCTTCGGTCCGGCGCGCTACGAGGGCAAGGACACATACCACTGGGCCGTAGGCTCTAACTGCCTCTCTGGGCGGTGGGTGCCCAGCTCGGCCTACGCACGGGTGCTCTCTAACCTCGCCTTCGCCCCCATCGCTTGCTTCTTCGACTGGGAGAACAGCAGCGGCGAGCCCATCCTCATCTGGACGGGCTGCAAGACGAACAACGATGGGGCCTTCATTAACGTCTTCGCCAACGGCTCGCTGTCCACGACTGAGCACCCGTCCGGCAGCGCACAGGCCCCGTTCACCTCTGGCGTGCTCTATCGCTACGACCACGACGCGACTGTAGACCCCAACGAGGAGGTGGCCTTCTTCTGCAATGGTGATGGTGAGGATGTCATCATACGCAGGAAGAAAGATGGCACGACTGATGTAGGCGTAGCTACCGCCCACGACGCTAAGGCAGACCTGCTGGCCGTGGTAGGCCCGGACCTGTACCGTGTGCTGAGCAACTACCGCCTCGGCAAGCTCAGCGCGGACACCGACCCGGGCGTGGACGCGAACTACCCGGCCCTCGCGGCGTCCGTGCCGGCGGGCCGCCCGTCTTGGCCTATCAATGCAGTGGTGGGCCTCGGGGCTTCGCCGTATGCCCTGACTGCCGGCGGCGTGCTCAAGTACAACCCCGCACCTTCTAGCGCTGTTTTCGGCTCAGTGCTGGCTGTTACGCCGCACCCAGACAACGGCAAGGGCGGCACGAGTGATGGGCGTGGCCGCATCTTCTACCCGGTACGCGACCAGATTATCGTCATCACCTTCGGCTTCCAGTCGCTGCAGACGCCCTCGCGGCGCACCAAGAGCATCGACCGCAACACGCCGTTCGGCAAACTTGACCGCTTCGCCGTGGACCTAGAGCATGTGTACGGCTTCATCGCGCCGGGCTTTGCCAAGACGCAGGAACTGCCTGGGTTTAAGGTGGTTTCGGACGATGGGCCGGGCTCCTTCACAGATGAAACCACCGCTGTTACCGATCGGAAGTTCAACACCAGCGCGGACTGGACTACCACTCCTCTCGTGAGTGGCGACTACATCTGGGTAGGCGCGGACGAGCCCTTCAGCGGCGTCTACATGGAGTTCGGCAGCAACGTGCGTGCCAACCAAACCACGGCAGGCGTAGAGATTACCGCTTCCTACGGCAAGACCGGCGGGGCCTACGAGTCCTGCGATGTCATCGACGGCACGCTCTGCTTTGCCCAGGACGGGCTAATCGTCTTCCACAAGAGCCGCCAGCACCCTTACGAAAACGCGACGCAGTGGGAAAAGACGACCGTGAACAGCGTAGAACGCTACTGGATACGCATCGAGGTGAAGTCCACCCTGACAGGCGTGAAGGCCCACGCCATCTATGCCCTGCCGTACCGACCGTCCATCGACCCCGATCGTGTGGGCACCACGGCAGCCACCTCAGTCACCAGCTACGCGCAGTCCACGGCGCTGCCCTGGCTCATCATCGGGACATGGGGCGGCGAGAACCTGTCGTGGCAGATGGTCGGCCCGCTCTGGACGGGGAAGATTGAGCAGGCACTGGTCGCCCGCGTCAACGATGGGGTGACGGACTCCGACAATGCGCTCTACTTCCTTGGCCCTGACGGGCTCTACGCTATGCCCGTCGGCGCGGACGGCAACCCTGCCCAGGGTGCGTGGCCGAACCTCGGGGACTCAGACGCCTTCGCTACCGGCATCGGGGACCATGGGCTCATGTGCTCCAGCTACGACTTCGAGGTGGAGGCGGCGACCGTGGAGCAACTTAGGGTGCAGGGCTCAGGCTTCCAGAAGGACGACGAGTTGTACTACTACACGCGATGGGACAACGAGACTGAGTGGCGGCGGCACGGGCCGTTCGCCAACATGCCGGTGTCTCTCCCTGACGATGGCTCAGCAAATCTCGGCACAGGAAAAGAGCTTCACCTCTACTGGGCCTTCGTGGACGGCTCGCGGGACGCCTACGCGCCCAGCATTACCAGGGCATACATTCCCGCAGGCAGGTGGACATACGAGGACGAGTCTGCCGAAGCGCCTGAAGAGGACATCACCTCACCACAGAGTCGGTGACATGCCGGGACGAACGCAGAAGGAGCGGCGAGAAGAACGCGAGGCACACGACCTCAGGCAACGGCTTGACGATGTAGAGGAGCGCCTAATCGGCGTCTCGTCCATAGCCGAGCACCACGGCGACGAGCACACAGACGAAGGCCGCGACCCTATCGAGGGCGACGATCTGGTGGGGCACACCCATGCCACGCTCATCACGCCCGTTGTCGAGTCAGTAGCCGAATCCGGTGACTCCTCTGGCCCTGCCCAAACCGCTGACATGCCGAGTGGTATCGTGGCAGGCGACTTGCTTGTGGCCTTCATTGCAACAACGGGCGCCACTATCACTGTCGGCCCTACGGGCTGGACGCAGTTCTTCGACAAGGCCAACGGCACAGATGCGCGGGGCTACGCATACTACCGGCAGGCTGACGGCGACGAGGGCGCCACCATCGCCTTCACCATCAGTGACAATTCTGCAACGGCGCACCACATCTACCGCATCGCCCTCGCCGCGACCGTCATTACCAACCCGCCCCTTGCCTCAGACGGCGCTACGGGCAACTCTAATTTCCCGGACCCCGATGAACTGGCCACGGGACAAGGCGCCAAGCCGTTCTTGTGGATTGTCTTCACTGCCGACAGTAGTGGTAGCCCCATCGTCACGGCGCCTACAGATTACGCCAGCCTGCTCAGCACCACCGCTGGAGGTTACGTGACGTGCGCGACTGCGCGGCGTGGCCGTACAATCCAGACTGAGGACCCTGGTACGTTCGATTCGGCGGGTAGCGGCGCAGACCCCTGGGTAGCGAGCACCATTGCTATCCCTCCGGGCCTTAGTTCTGCCGCAGGCACCTCCGACCACGCTGCATTCACCCTAGATGCCGACGCGGACACGGTGCTTGCCCTGGACGCGCAGGAACTGGGCCTGGACACACAGACTGCAAACACAGCGCTGGCCGGGCCTGCCTCGGGCGCCGCTGCTGTGCCCACGTTCCGCTCGCTTGTGGTGGCTGATGTGCCCTTTGATGACGCCACCTCGGACCCGCTCGCGGTGGGCGACGCTGCCTCCGATGGCACAGAGGCCAGCCCGGCACACAAGGACCACGTTCACCCGACCGGCGGCACAGCAGGGGGCGAGCTTGGCGGCACCTATCCAAACCCGACCGTGGACGCCACGCACTCAGGGTCTCCCCACTCCTCCTATGTTCTCAAGTCCGTGCTCACGGCCAAGGGCAGCATCTACGTGGCCACCGCTGCGTCTACCCCTGCTGAACTGGCCGTGGGGGCAGATACATTCATTCTCGTTGCGGACTCGGCAGAGGCGACAGGACTCAAGTGGGCGGCTGCTGCGTCGGGGCACGGCACGTCCTCTTCTATTAGCGACCACGTAGATGTGGGGACCATGACAGAAGTCCAGGGGGACTTGTTCTACCATAACGGCAGCACATGGACGAGGCTGCCCGTGAACAACAATGGCGATTTGCTGTATCTCGCCAGCGGCAATCCCGCCTGGGGCGTAACCATCCCGGCCACGCAGCTCGCATATACATTTTGGCGCGAGGACGCTCTGTTCTGGGCGCTGGATTCCTACCACGCAACGGCTAACGCCTTCTACACTGCCCGCCGCGCACTTGGTTCGTTCGCAACTCCTGCTGCGGTTGTGAATGGCACCGTCCTGGGTGAGTTCGGAGGAGACGGCTACGACGATTCTGCCTTCGTGAACGGGCCGAGAATTAAGTTTGTTGCGACCGAAACGTGGGCGTCTGCGACGACTGACCGGGGCTCGCGGATAGACTTCTACACGATCCCGAATCTCAGCCCAACGCAGACTCTGGGCATGACGCTAACCAGCGAGGCGATCCTGCTCGTGGACACGATCAACGAGCTTACGGGAGCTGCGGGCGTCACAATCGAGACAGTGCTGCTCAAGGATGGCCTAGTGGACGGCGTGGACGTGGCGGCACGGGACCACGCCAAGTACACGGACGCGGAGGCGCTGGCAGCGGCTAAGGCTGGTGCAGGCATCGCAGACGACGACCTCATGCAGGTAGACGACGCGGACGCTGCGGACAACGACTATGCCAAGTTCACCGCGAACGGCCTGGAGGGGCGGAGCTATGCGGAGGTGCGGAGCGACATCAACGTAGCGGACGGCGCGGACGTGACGGGCAGCAACGCGCCCCAGGCTCACGCTGCTTCGCACGCGGACGGCGGCGCGGACGAACTCGCGGTGCAAGACCTCGCCTCTGACGCGGCTACGGACGGACAGGTGGCGGCGGCTGACGGTGCTGGGGCCGTGGCGTTCGAGTCGATCTACAGCTCGCACACGATGGTTTTCACATCCGCCGAGACGAACCTCGCTACGGGAGTCCTGGACGGCATCACTACCGGCCTTAACGTCGGCGAGTCCGGCGAGCATGGTACGTTCACGGCGATGCGCGCGATAGCGACGGCGGAGAGCGCGGGCACAGGCACGAACACGATTGTTATCGAGGCCGACGACAACCCGGCCTTCTCCAGCGCCACGACACTCTTCACGCTGGCCCTGAACACCAGCACTGAAGTGGCGGACACCACGCTCGACAACACCTGGAACTCGGGGGACAACTGGATCAGGGCACGCTGTACGGCTGTGGGCGGCACAGCGCCGACCGACGTGCGTGTGATGTTCTTCTACAAGGAACGGGCAGAGAACTTCTGATGAGCATCCGGCCCGCGACTGAAGCCGACATCTCATTGATACTCGCTCGTGTCCGCGAGCTGTTGCATCCCCCCAACATGGACGAAGATGGCGTGCGGGAACTGCTGGAGAGCGATGTAGTGATGGTAGATGATGCCCTGAAGGCGATCTGTGCGTGGCACCGCAACGATAGGCTCAAGCTGATCTATGGGCGATACCTTTTGGGGCCTCGCGGTGTCTCGCTTGAAGATATGAAGTCTCTTTTGGCTTACACCTTCGATACTATCATGAAGCGGTGGCCGGATACGGCGGGCTGGAGGCTGGAGGCCCCTGTCACGCGGGCGATGGCTCGCTATTGGGGAAGGCAGCTTAGAAAGGTGGGACAGCCGGGGCCTCATGAGACAGTGAGCGAGGTATCAGGTAAGCAGTGCATCTGGTGGACCACTCAGGCCGTGAGGGACCGGACGATGGGGTGGGTGGATGGCCCTTGACTTCCTCTCCGGGTTCGGGCCGGACTATAATGACCACAGCCTAAGGAGTGGCCTCAGCTCCGTTACGCTCGCCGGATGGACCTTCCCCACTACGACTGATGACGCTGCCGCACCGCCTGATGGTGCGCGGTGGATTAAGGCTGAAGATACGTGGTCTGGCAGCCAGAAACAACTATTCCCTACCCTCACGCCCACGGGCGTCAGCTTCAAGACCTATTGCTGGATGTGCTATCGCGGCTGGAGGCTTCACGGCACTTTACCTGCTGGCGATCATGATCGCTTCCTGTCATTCAGCGTCGCGGGCGGGGATGGTGAAATAGCTATCGAATGGGTGCGTGTCAGCAACACTACATACAATCTGCGTCTCACAAAGACGCCCTTTCGCACCACGGTGGCTACGGGGTCTACGGCCTTCACAACAGACACCACCTACAGCCTACGCATGGAACTGAACGGTACGACGTTCAAGCTGTGGGTGGATGGCACCGCAACTCCAGAAATCGACGTGGCCTACACCGGAACGCTGAACATCGCGCAATCGACGCTCATGGCCCCAGACGCCTCCTCCGGTTTGCAGCACTACTGGCGGAGCGGCCTGCTCTGCTGCTCGAATGCTGAGAGTGACCGGCCTGACGACCAAGTGGAATGTGACACGATAGAAGGCTCTGCCGACTGGGCAACCGAACAGGATTGGGGAGCAGCGGGAGATTGCGCTGCATCGTCCGCCGTGTTCGGTGATGTCAACTTGGATGGCAGTGCTCAGGTGGATACAACGACCGTATGGTGCGAGGCGACTGCGGGGGTCAATAATCAGATGTCTGAGACTCCCACGGCAAGTCCGACCGGCACGCCGGTGGGCGCTGTCTGGCGGGGCAATGGCGCTGCCACCTTTGGTGCCAAGACATGTAATGTCAATGCCCGTATAAGCGATGCCACCCCAACAGCCTCCAACGTGGCACTGGCCAACTTTACGAACGCGACATTCGTTGGCCGTGAAGCATATTATCCACTCGGCCCGGCTGGTGGGGTGTGGTCCGGGGTAACACTGGCTGACCTGAAGCTGGGCGCGAGCACTCCTGCTGGTAACAATGACACGGCCAACCTGGCAGCAGTGCTTCTTGAACTCTTCAGCGTTGGGGCTGACCCACCGGCGGCTGCGGGCAGGTCACGAATACTAGCACAGGTATACTAGCAAGGAGGGAACATGAGAGAGACGCTGAAGACAGACTGGCAGAAGTACGTGGTGGGCGTCGTCTTCGCCGTGGGGCTGGCAGTGCTCCTGTCCGTGTCCGGCGAACTCACGGACATCGAGCGCTTGGGCGACATCGACCTCGACGCCCTGGCCGTCGCGGCTATCAAGGCCGCGGCGTCCGCCCTCATTGCCGTGCTCGGCACGAAGGT
>CAYYVH010000046.1:0-19106 GCA_964475075.1 uncultured Anaerolineales bacterium
GATCGTCCCCACGTTCAGATGCGGCTTGTCTCGTACGTACTTCTCCTTGGCCATCTTTCTATTTGCCTCTCGTGACAAAGTCGATCGGTCTGCTCCGCTCCACGCAGCGGCAGCACACGACGGCGCGAGCGGCCGCGTGCCTCACGCCACCACGCCGATGCCCGTCAGCCGCTCGCGGATCTTGTCAGGCACGGGCTCATAGCGGTGGAACTCCATGGTGAACGTGCCCCGCCCCTGGCTCATCGAGCGCAGGTCCGAAGCATATCCGAACATCTCCCCCAACGGTACGTAAGCCCGGACCGACGCCACGCCCCCGCGACGGGGCTCCATCCCCTCAATCTGCCCGCGCCGAGAATTCAGGTTGCCGATAATATCCCCAATATGAGGCTCGGGCGCCACGACCTCCACCGACGTGATCGGCTCCAGGAGCACGCTTGCGCCGCCCAAGAGCCCCTCGCGCAGCGCCAGCGAAGCGGCCATCTTGAAGGCAACGTCACTTGAATCCACCTCGTGGCAGGACCCGTCCGTGAGCCGGACGTGAACGTCAACGACGGGGTATCCGGCAACGACCCCGCTACCCAGCGCTTCCCTAATGCCTCCCTCGACGGCCCTGACAAACTCCTTTGGAATGGCTCCACCGGTGACGACGCTCTCGAACGTGTTGCCCGCCCCCGCCTCATTCGGCTCGACATCGACCACGACATGCCCGTACTGGCCCCGCCCACCGGTCTGCCGAATGAAGCGGCCCACAACGCCTTTCACGGGTCGGGTGATCGTCTCCCGGTAGGCTACCTGGGGCCGCCCCACCTTCGCCCACACACCGAATTCGCGCATCATCCGGTCCACGAGCACTTCCAGGTGCAGCTCGCCCATTCCGTAGATCAGCGTCTGACTCGTCTCGGGGTCGGTGCGCACCTGGAAAGTGGGGTCTTCCTCCGCCAGACGTGCTAGCGCTGCGGCCAGCCGATCCTGATCGGCTTTCGTCCTGGGCTCGATCGCCACGTGTATCACCGGCTCTGGAAACGTGATCGCCGCCAGGATGATCGGATGGTCCCGGTCGCACAGCGTATCGCCCGTGCCCACGAACTTCGGGCCCACGATCGCCGCGATCTCACCGGCTGACACGGAGCTAACGTCCTCCCGGGCGTTCGCGTGCATCCGCACCAATCGCCCCAAACGCTCGGTCTTGCCGTTCGAAGCGTTCAGGATCTTGTCACCCGTATGGGCCTGACCCGAGTACACCCGCACAAAGGCCAGGCGCCCCACGTACGGATCGTGAACGGTCTTGAACGCCAGGGCCGCGAACGGGTCACCCGCCTCGGGATGACGGACCTCGTCCTCCCTCGTCAGGGGGTTGACCCCCTCAATGGGCGGCTTGTCGAGCGGGCTGGGCAACAAGTCGACCACTGCGTCGAGTAGCGGCTGCACACCCTTGTTGCGCAGCGCGCTACCACACAGCACCGGCACGACGCGGTTGGCCAGAGTCGCCCGCCGGAGCCCCTGCCTGAGCGCCAACCCGTCTACCGGAAGGCCCTCGAGGTACAGCATCTCCAGCGCCTCGTCGGCCTCGGCCACCTGCTCGACCAGCGCCTCCCGCGCCGCCTGGGCATCGGCCAAGCTCTCCGGCGGAATCGCCACGGTGTCGGGCACGGCCCCCAGGTCTTCCTCGTGCCATACATGGGCCCGCATGTCGACCAGGTCAATTACCCCGCAAAAACCATCCTCCACGCCAAGCGGCAGCTGCAGCTTGGCCGGACTGGCGCCCAGGCGTTCAGCGATCATTGCCACCGTATGGTCCAACTCGGCGCCGAGACGGTCCAGCTTGTTGACGAAGCAGATGCGAGGCACACCATATCGATCGGCCTGGCGCCACACCGTCTCCGACTGAGGCTCGACACCGGCCACACCATCGAAGACGACGATCCCCCCATCCAGTACCCGCAGCGAACGCTGCACCTCGACCGTAAAGTCGATGTGGCCCGGCGTGTCGATGACGTTGACGGTGTGGCCCCTCCATTCGCAGGTGGTCGCCGCGGCCGTGATCGTGATGCCCCGCTCCCGCTCCTGAGCCATCCAGTCCATCGTGGCGGTGCCCTCGTGTACCTCGCCGATTTTGTAGGTCCGGCCAGTGTAATAGAGGATCCGCTCCGTGACGGTAGTCTTGCCGGCATCGATGTGTGCGATGATCCCGATGTTACGGGTTTTCTCAAGCGTTCCCGATACCATCATCTCTCAGCACCCCAACCCGTCCACCGTGACCATCCCTGGCCTAACGGTTGGCCCTGCGCCCTACCAGCGGTAGTGGGCGAAGGCCTTGTTGGCCTCGGCCATGCGATGGGTCTCGTCCTTCTTCTTGACCGTCGCGCCCGTGTTCCGCGACGCATCGAGCAGCTCCGCCGACAGGCGCTCAGCCATCGGACGGCCCTTCCGGGACCGAGCTGAGGCAATGAGCCAGCGCATGGCCAGGGCTTGGCGCCGCTCGGGGCGGATCTCCATCGGCACCTGGTAGGTCGAGCCGCCCACACGGCGCGGCTTCACCTCGAGCATCGGCGTCGCATTCCTGACAGCCTGCTCGAAGACCTCCAGGCCAGGCTTGCCTGCCCTCGACTCCGCAATCGCCAGCGCGTCATAGAAGACGCGCTCCGCAGTCGTCTTCTTGCCGCACTCCATCAGCTTGTTGATAAACGCCCCGGCCAGTCGGCTACCGTGGACTGGATCGGCCGGTACACGGCGCCGCGGCGGACGATTGCGTCGTGGCATCGGAAGGCTCCTTTTCCCCAACATACCACCGGGCCCATCAGACCCTGCATACTCATGCAAAACGATCCCGGGATTTAACTCGGCTTCGGCCCCACCGCCAGCCGGGCCAGTGCCGACCCTCGGGATCGATTCGGCTAGCACGCTCTCCGTCAGGAGAGCCGCACCGGTTTGGGACCTCCCACCTAGTGCGGTGAATACACCGAACGCTGGATCAGATCATCTGCCGCTTGGGCACCTTCGCACCATACTTCGAACGGCTGCGCCGACGGGCCTCAACACCGTCCGAGTCCAACGCGCCACGGACAACGTGGTACCGCACCCCAGGCAGGTCCTTCACACGCCCACCGCGAATCAGCACGGCCGAGTGCTCCTGCAAGTTGTGCCCCTCGCCGGGTATGTAGGCCGAGACCTCCATCCCATTCGTGAGCCGCACCCGGGCCACCTTGCGCAGAGCCGAGTTCGGCTTCTTGGGCGTCTGCGTCCGCACCTGGGTGCACACGCCCCGCATCTGCGGTGAGCCACCAGTGTCTTTCAGCTGACGACGGAAGGTGTTGAACGAATAGCGCAACGCGGGCGCCTTCACCTTCTTTGTCTGCTTCTTGCGACCTTTGCGGACCAACTGGTTGATTGTCGGCACGTCGGCACTCCATCGAGCCCAAATCGGCTGGACACACAAACGCTAAGTATACGTGCAAGGGCATTCCCGGTCAAAAAAAGCCAGCACGTCTTCGGCACTCGATCCGGGCACTCAGCGGCCCGGTGCTTCGGCCGCCGAGCGGCGATTGGGGGGCAGGCGCAAGCCCAGCCCCAAGCGCGGGCCCCGCTCCTCGTCCAGCTCGCGACCCAGCACGATGGGCCGGCCCTGATCGTCGAGCACGTTCACCCCCAGGCCCAGGCTCTGGAGCTCCTTGATGAGCACGCGGAAGCTCTCCGGCGCACCCGGATCCTGGATCTCCTCGCCCTTCACGATTGCCTCGTACGTCTTGACTCGCCCGGTGACGTCGTCCGATTTTATCGTGAGCATCTCCTGCAGCGTGTGCGCCGCGCCGTAGGCCTCCAGCGCCCACACCTCCATCTCACCGAAGCGTTGGCCACCGAACTGCGCCTTGCCCCCTAGCGGCTGCTGGGTAACCAGTGAGTAGGGCCCGGTGGACCGTGCGTGCACCTTGTCCTCGACCAGGTGCGCCAGCTTCATCATATAGATCACTCCGACGGTGACCGGCTGGTCGAATGCCTCGCCCGTCTTGCCGTCGTAAATCCGCTGCTTGCCCGTTATCGGCATTGGCCAGCCAGTCAACCGCGTGGCCTGCCGGCCGGCCTCGATCAACCCGGCGTCATCGAGCGTCCCGGGACGGATTTTTTTCAGTTCAGGGTGAGCGGCGACCATGTCCTCGAGCCAGATGCGCATCCCGGCCCGAACTGCCTGCATGTTCCTGGTGTGCCGTTCTTCCGGCGGCCGTTCCTCACTCTCGAACTCGAGGGTCTCGGCCGGGTCGTAACCCCGCTCCGTCAGCCACGCCCTCAGCGCCTCCCGCCGCGCATACTTGGTGTCGGTCCACAGCTGCGCCGGATCTGCCTCGGACAACCACTGCTCGAGATACAGGAGCCGCACCTCTCCATCGTCCTGCAAGGCGCTGGTGTCGATACTCTCATCGTCGGCCCACGCCCAAGCGCGCTCGGTGACGTCACTCCAGGCGCGATCGATGAGCCATGCACGGCATAACTCGGCCGCGATGTCGTTCTCCGTTCCCCCGTCGAACACCGGGCTCATGACCCTGAATCCGAGCCGGTCAGCCGCCCATCCCAGGTGTGTCTCGAGGATCTGCCCGATGTTCATCCGCCCCGGCACCCCCAGGGGATTGAGAATAAGCTGCACCGGTGTGCCATCCTCCAGGAATGGCATGTCCTCTATGGGCACCACTTGGCTGATGACGCCCTTGTTACCGTGACGTCCGGCCATCTTGTCGCCCTCGGTGATCTTACGCTGCTGCGCCACAGCGACGCGGACCATGCGGTCCACGCCTGCCGAGAGCTCGATGGCGTCTTGGCGGCCGAAGGAGCGGATGTCCACCACCTTGCCCCGCTCTCCGTGCGGCAGGCGCAGGCTGGAGTCCTTGACCTCCCGCGCCTTCTCGCCGAAGATGGCCCGGAGCAGCTTCTCCTCTGGCGTCAGGTCCGTCTCGCCTTTGGGCGTGATCTTCCCCACCAGAATGTCCCCGGGGCCGATCTCGGCGCCGATCCGCACGATTCCCTCCTCGTCCAGATCCCGCAGCGCGTCCTCGCCCACATTGGGGATGTCGCGGGTGATCTCCTCCGGACCCAGCTTCGTGTCCCGCGCCTCGATCTCGTGCTTCTCGATGTGGATCGAGCTGAATTTATCCTCTCGCACGACTCCCT
Organism: uncultured Anaerolineales bacterium; assembly: GCA_964475075.1. Taxonomy (GTDB): domain Bacteria; phylum Chloroflexota; class Anaerolineae; order Epilineales; family Epilineaceae; genus CAYYVH01. The sequence goes on from CAYYVH010000046.1 coordinate 5,158, forward strand.
GGCTGATGAGGATGGCGTCCTCGTAGTTGCCACCCGCCCACGACATGAACGCAACGCGGACGTTCTGTCCTAGTGCCAACTCTCCTTCCTCGGTCGAGGACGAGTCCGCGATGACCTGACCGGCCTCGACCCACTCCCCCTTAAACACGACTGGTCGTTGGTCGATGGTCGTCGACGCGTTGGAGCGGGTGTACTTGCGGAAGTTGTAGACCCGCACGCCACCATCCTCCTCGCTGACCAGACAGCGATCGCCTGTCACCGAGATGACCTCTCCCGCCTTCTCGGCGAGGACCACTTGCCCCGAGTCCATGGCCACCGGGTACTCCATGCCGGTTCCGACGATGGGCGCCTCGGGCTGCACGAGGGGAACGCCCTGGCGGAGCATGTTGGAGCCCATGAGGGCCCGATTGGCGTCGTCATGCTCCAAGAACGGGATCAGCGCTGCGCTGACGCTGACGATCTGCTTGGGATCCACATCCATGAAGTCGACACGTGTCGGCGAGGCCAGGAGGAACCTGTCCTTGCGGCGCACGGCCACCTGGGCCTCCACGAACTCCTGGTACCTATTCAGGGGCGTATTGGCCTGGGCGAGGGAGTAGTGGTCCTCCATATCGGCCGTCAGGAAGGCCACCTCGTCCGAGACGAACGTCCGCACCCCTACGCTCTTGAGACCCAGCTCGGCCACCTTTTTCGCCGTCTTGGCATCCAGACGCTCCCCCACCTCGGCAACCATTCGACCCCGGGGGCCCTTGATCGCCTCGGTGGGAACGCGGTCCAGCAGCGCCTCCGCCGTGCCGGGAACGCTCGATGATACGCGTCGGTAGGGCGTCTCGATGAAGCCGAACTCGTTCACCCGCGCGTAGGTCGCCAAGCTGCCGATGAGCCCGATGTTGGGGCCCTCCGGCGTTTCGATCGGGCAGATGCGGCCGTAGTGAGAGTGGTGCACGTCGCGCACATCGAAACCCGCGCGCTCCCTCCGGAGTCCGCCGGGACCCAGCGCCGAAAGCCGCCGCTTGTGCGTCAACTCGCCCAAGGGGTTCGTCTGCTCCATGAACTGCGATAGCTGCGAACCACCGAAGAACTCTCGCGTGGCCGCGACAACGGGCCGGATGTTGATCAGGCCGAGCGGCGTGATCTGGTCCGGGTCGCGAGTGCTCATGCGCTCGCGGACCACCCGCTCCATGCGCAGCAACCCGACACGCAGTTGGTTCTGGATGAGCTCACCCACCGTCTTGACCCTGCGGTTGCCAAGGTGGTCGATATCGTCCTCCTTGGCCTCGTTCTTGTTGATCAGGATCATGTTCTCGACCACGCACCGCAGATCGTCGCGGGTCAGGGTGAGCGGACGGGGCTCCTCCAACTCCCTGCCATCGCCACTGACCCCGGGCTCGATGTGCAGCTTGCGATCCAGCTTGTAGCGACCGACCCGGCCTAGGTCGTAACGGCGCTCGTTGAACAATAGCCCCGTAAGAAAAGCGCGGGCGTTGTCCAAGGTGGGCGGGTCACCCGGGCGCAGTTTCTTGTAGACATCGAGCAAGGCCTCTTCCTCGTCGCTGGTCGGGTCCTTTTCCAACGTGGTGGCGATGTACGCGTGGTCCTCGTCCGTGTCGACCGCGCCGAACTGGGCCAGCAGTTCCTCGTCCGTCGCGTAACCGATCGCCCTGAGCAGCGTCGTAACCGGGAACTTGCGCTTACGGTCCACCTTGACGCTGACCACATCGCGCTTGCTGGTCTCGAACTCAAGCCAGGCGCCGCGGTTCGGTATGAGCTTGGCGAAGGCCAACGTGCGTCCCGTGGTCCGATCCTCCTCCGCGCTGAAATACACGCCCGGAGAGCGAATCAGCTGACTCACGACCACGCGCTCGGCACCGTTGATGAAGAACGTGCCGTTCTCCGTCATCATCGGGAAGTCACCCATGAAGACTTCCTGTTCCTGGATCTCACCGGTCTCCCGATTCACCAGTCGAACGGTTACCCAAAGCGGCGCGCTGTAGGTCATGTCCATTTCGCGGCAATCGGCGACACTGAACTTGGGCTCCTCGAACCGGTGCGAGAGGAAGTGCAGCTCCAGGTTCTTGTTGAAGCTGACAATCGGTGAGATCTCCAGGAGCAAGTGCTCCAGCCCGTCGCGCTTGAACTCCTCGAACGAAGACAGCTGGACCGTGATGAGCGGTGGCGTGGCCTCGCGCCGGCGGATGCGCCCGTAGTCGCGCCGCGCCGGCGCCAACACGGGCTCCCGTCGCGCTCGCTCCGGTGTCAGGTGCTCCAGCGTGACTGCCGTGGGCGTGACCGTCGGGGTTTTTGTCATACCTTCGGTGCTCCTTCGCGAGATAAAGCCCGCTACTACTGTAAGATCATCCTACGCCTACGCGGCAGCAAACCCCCTACCCACGCGCACCGCAGCGCGCGCACGGCAAGGGGAAAGGAGATTATGTCTGATAAGCCGGCTTCGAGGATGCCGAATTGTAGCATCGTGGGCGCCCAAAGGCAAGAACGAGGCCGCGCACCGTTCGGACGGGCGCGGTGACCATGCTATAATAGCTCACGCAGGAGGCCGACAGGCGCTTGGCAGTGGAGCGAAGGTGGAGCCCCAGAACGTCCGACCACTGCCCGACACGTGAGCGAATCTCCATCTTGGACCCAGGGGCGAATTTCAATAGAAGATCATTCCGATCGATTTCAGAGAGAGAGAAGGTGAATCAAAAACTGTCTGGCGGCGACGTCGCCGTGTTCATCGATTTCGAGAACATCTACATCTCGGTCCGCAATCGCTACGACGCGAACCCTAATTTCGAGTCCATCATGGACCTGTGCCAGCGCTACGGACGGGTTACGATAGCCCGGGCCTATGCGGACTGGTATCGCTATCCGCGGGTCACGAATGCGCTGTACGCCAACGCCATCGAGCCCATGTACGTGCCCACGTATCACTACGACCGCGAGGCCGGTCGCACGGGGAGAGCCATCAAGAACGCCGTCGACATGCACCTCTGCATCGACATGATGAAGACACTTTACGCATACTCGACCATCGAGAGCTTCGTCTTGGTGACTGGAGACCGCGACTTCATCCCCCTGATCAATGCCGTGCGTCAGGTGGGCAAACGCACCATCGTCATTGGCGTCGCGCAGGCGACGGCGAGCCACCTGGCGCAAGCAGCCGACGAGTTCATCTACTATAACCAGGTCGTCGAGGACGTTGGCGACGGGGCCGCGGAGTCGGAGAGGGATCCCTTCGAGGTGCTGGTCGAAGCCATACACTTGGCGCGGGAGCGTCGTCACGTTTCGACCCTGGCGACGCTGAAGCTCCTCATGTTGGAGCTCATGCCCAACTTCGCCGAGAGCCGGTACACCGCCCAGAACGGCAAACCGTTCGCACGGTTCAAGGACTTCGTCCGAGAGGCCGAGCGCCGCAGTCTCGTCCAGATCTTCGCCAGCGGGTCGGTGAACGAGGTCTTCTTCCCCGATGAGGACCCCTACGAGATGAGCCAGTTCGCGCCGGAGCCGTCACCCCGCGAGGACTCGGCGAGCCCTGACTCGGAGGGTGCCGAGGATGCAGACGAAACCAGTTTGGATCTCACCGACAAGGACTGGGCGGTCTTCGAAGAGGCCATGCGACAGTTCGTCGAACCGGCCCTTTTCATTCAGATATACGATCTGCTGCGCGGCCTGCGCAACAAGGAGATCATGGATCTGTCCAATCACGACATCAAGCGCATGATCAAACTCGCCATCAATCAGGGGCTCCTCTTGCGCATCACTCGCGGCTCACATGCCTACTACCAGATCAACCCTGATCGGCCGTTTCATCCCCAGGCAGAGGACGAAGCGGTGGCGTGAGCCGCAGCCGCATGGCCGGGGTGACAATCCCGGGCGGCGTGGGCATGGGTGGCCCATGTGCCGGGTTTAGGGTAGGTGGTATTCCATGAACGGACGAAGACTCCAACGGTCGGCAGGCCTGGCTGCCCTGCTCCTGGCTTTGGCGGTGAGCCCGCTGTTTGCGCGCCTCCAACTACCCATGCCTCAGCTGTGCCCACCGTGCGAGGGTATCGCGAACACGTTCGTCCGGGCCGACATCGGCCTGGCAGGCACCTGGGTCCTGGGCACAACCGGCGGCGATCCGGACACGACTCTCGACGACGACACATCACTGCTCTACGGCTTCAAGCCAGGTGGCTTGAGCACGGTGGGCAGCAGCTTCACGACCATTCGCGTCAGTGGTCCGGCTGGCACGTTCGACCGTGTGCCCCCCGCCGCCGTCAACCAGATCGTCCGGTTCAACCAGGTAGCCACCGTTTGGGCCGGCCCGGCGCCCTACAGCGTTGTGGTCACGGAGACGCTTCAGCTCGCACACAACCGCTTCAGCGGCCGCCCTGACGCGGCCGAGGTCTGCTACGAGGCCGCCAACAGGGACCGCGTGCCGCTGGCCGTCGGCCTGCGGGCGCTCTTGGACGTCAAACTGGGCGAAAACGACGGCGCACCCTATTTCGTACCCGGCGTGGGTGCCGTCAACAGAGAGGCGGAGTTCCTCGGCGGGGCAGTACCCGCCTTCTGGGTGGCCTTCGAATCGCCAACGTACGACCCGAGCATGCTGCGTACGGTCGGCATCCTTCGTGGCGGGAACGTAGTACCGCCGGACCGATTCGTCATCGCCGACTGGGTCCGTATCCAGAACATGGACTGGGACTACCAGATCCGGCCGACGGCGCCCGTCACCCAGGACAGCGCCGTGGCCCTCTTCTGGAATCCCCGAACGCTGGCACCTGGCGAGCAACTGGCACTGTGCAGCCAGTACGGCCTCACCAGCACGCGTGGCGGATCGGCCTTCCTCACCGCACCCCGCGAAGCGCAATGCGATACGGACATCACGGTGGCCCTGTTCGTGAACAACTTCGAAACCACCCCCCTCACCGGCGGGCAGGCCACAATTCAGTTGCCGCCGGGCCTCGGGCTTGGGCCAGGCGAGGTAGCGACCAAGGCCGTGGCCACGATTGCTCCCGGGGCCACGGGCTCGGTGCAGTGGCAGGTCACGATCCCGCAGGGGGCCCAGGGCGATTTCGTCCTGGCGGCAAGCGCCACCTTCGATGGCGGCAAGCGCTTCGATGCCAGCTCGTCCTTGAAGGTCTCGTGCCCCGTGCCGCCCACCCCTACGCCGACCCACACGAGCACTCCACCTCCGACGGCCACGGTAATCACCGGGCCGACCACGGTGCCGACGGAGGGGCCCGGGCGGCCGCACGTCTGTGAATTCGTGTTGAATCGAGTCCCAACCGCTGCCATCAGCCGGGCGCTAGCCAACCCGCAGCTCGTCCGGGGTTGGGGCGAGTTGGCTAACCCGAGCGCACCGCCCTCTCCGTATAACCAGCTGCGCCGGTGGCTCTCTCTGCACAACATCAGCGCGCCGTTCCACCCCCTACATAACACTCTCGTGTTCAAGGCCGGCTGTCCCTGATCTGAGGTGAGTCCCTTGTCTTCGGGCCGGGAAGCCCACAGGACTGCGCCAACCGTAGCGCCCCGTGCTATACTCTCGCTCGCTGCAGCACGATGGAGAGGTTGGGGTTGACGCGGATCAAGGTGTCGGGCATATCCGAACCGGCGGATGCCGAGATGGCAGTTGCCCTGGGCGTTGACATCGTGGCCTGCGTGTTCTATGCAGGCAGCCCTCGCTACGTAACAGCGACGCAGGCCATGGCGATTCGGCGGGTCCTGCCACCGGCGGTCAGCCTCGCCGGCATCTTCGTGGATACACCGACGCCCCTCGTTCAGCGCTTGACCACGCTCTGCAACCTGGACCTGGTGCAGCTCTTCGGCGCCGAGCCTCGCTCCACCGTGGAGGCCCTGGGCGCAACGGCGTTCAAGGCGATCACGGTCTCCGAGCCGGCCAGCCTGACGGAGACCGTGCAGGCCTTCCTGGGCCGCAGAGGCCGGTCCGAGCACAGGCCGGCGTTCCTACTACATCTGGCAGGCGACCTTGCTCACGCATGGGATGTGGCGGCAGAGCCGGCCGCCCAGGCCCCCATACTCCTGGCCAGCACGGCCCTCGACGCCCGCACGGCCGCGGACGCGATCGGCACGACTCATCCCTGGGGCCTTGACGTCTGGGAGGGAGTCGAGCGAGAGCCCGGGCGCCTCGAGCCTGCTCGGGTGGCGGAGTTCGTCGCAGCAGTGCGCGAAGCGGACCACCGAGCAGAGGAATGAGGGTGGGCGCCGTGATAAGGAACAAGGTGAAAGAAGTTGGGAGCTGGGAGTTGGGAGTTGGGAGCTGGGAGCTGGGAGTTGGGAGTTGGGGAACCAGGGGTTTCGCGCCGCTCTCCGTGGCCCAGATCCTAGCTCCCAGTGCCCCGGATCGCCCGATGTCGATCAGGCACTCGGGAACCTGCGCGGCACCCAGCCGGCGGCCAGTCGGCGCCGTGTCGCCGCGGTGACGGGTTGTTGCCGGTCCGATCCACGGGCTACGATGGGACTCGTGCAGACCATGAGACGGGTGCTCACTCGCGCCGCCCTGCTGGCGCTCATCGTCGCCTGGCCGGCATCGACGGCCCGTTCGGGGGACGACCCGGTGTACCGGGCGTACGAGGCGCTCAGCCCCCGCGAGCGGGTCGGGCAGCTTTTCCTCATAGCGTTCTCCCGTGGGGATGATGACGCGCCGGCAGCTGACGCGCTCGAGCTGATCACGGAATACGGCGTCGGTGGCCTCGTGCTCCAGAAGGGCAATCAGATCTTCGCCAACGAGCTGGGGCGAGATCTGCCGCACGAGATCGCCAGCCTGACCGCCGAGCTGCAGCGCGGTGCGCTGGGAGATGGCGGGCCCGGAATACCGTTGTTCATTGCGGTGGACCACGAGGGCGACGGCGACCCCTTCACGCACCTGCGGGAGGGATTCACTGCCATCCCGTCCCCCATGGCCCTGGGCGCCACATGGGACCCGGCGAATGTGGAGGCAATCGGCACTATCGTGGGCCAGGAACTGGCCGCGGTCGGTGTCAACCTCCTGCTTGGACCGGGACTCGACGTGCTGGCCGAGCCGCGCGTCGATAGCCAGGGGGATATCGGGACGCGGTCCTTCGGCGGCGACCCATATTGGGTAGCCCAGATGGGCCGTGCCTACATCCGGGGGGTTCACCGCGGCAGCCGTGGCCGCGTGGCCACTGTCGCCAAGCACTTCCCCGGTCATGGCGGCAGCGATCGCCTCCCCGACGAGGAGGTCGCAACGGTCAACAAGTCGCTGCTTGAGCTGCGGCGCATCGAGCTGCCCCCTTTTGCCGCCGTGACTTCCGGCCCGGCGGGCAACCCGGACGATCCAGCAATCACCGACGGCCTCATGACAAGCCACATACGCTACCGCGGCTTCCAGGGCAACATTCGGCGCGGCACGAAGCCCATCTCGATTGATCCAGAAGCCCTGCGGGCCATCCTCGAGCTGAACGGCTTCCCGTTCGGGTCCTGGCATGAAGGCAACGGCCTGATGATCGCCGACTCGCTCGGCGTTCGCGCCCTCCGCCGGTTCGACGACCCGAGCGGGTTGACGTTTCGGCACCGGGACGTAGCGCGGAAGGCTCTGGAAGCCGGCAACGACGTGCTCGTCCTGGCGCAGTTCGCCATCACCCCCGCATGGTCGGTGCAACGAGGAAACATCGAGGACGTGATCCGTTACTTCGCCGCCCAGTACGTTGCGGACGCGACCTTTCGCTCCCGGGTGGACGAAGCGGCCCTGCGCGTACTTCATCGCAAGGCGGCGCTTTATCCAGAGTGGTCGGCGGATGCCGTGACCGTGCGAGCCGAGGGTCTCCTCGACACCGTCGGCACCGATCAGGCGCGCGACACCGTGGCCCGCATCAGCGCGGCAGCCGTCACCGTGCTGCGGCGGCAGGGCGAGGGACCACAAGCGGGCCAACGCATCGTGGTCATAACCGACGACGACGGGAGACTGGCATGCAAGGCCGAGTCGTGTGGTCTCCCGCCGGAGCGCCGCGACGCACTGTCCCGCATGGGCGATACTCTGGTGGAGGCGGCCATCATCGAGCGCTATGGGCCGTCCGGTACCGGAATCATCCGCCCGGCCGACATGACCGCCCTGACCTTCTGTGAGCTGCAACGCGCCCTCGGCCCGACTCCCCCCGAGCCGCCCCCTCCCGCTCCCTCACCTTCTCCGGGCGAGGGGCCTAGCGTCCCAGACAGGGAGCCCTGCCCCGCCGATCTATCGCCTGAGGAGGTGCTGGCGCGGCTGCGTGGAGCCGACTGGATCCTCTTCGCCTTCGCCGACCTGCAGCCGAACATCGTACGGGACCTCACCGGCTTCTACCTGCACCAGGTGAACGGCCTAGTCCAGCGGTCCAACACCCGCGTGGCGGCTCTCAGCTTCGGTCCGCCGTACTACATCGATGCCACTAACTACAGTCATCTGGACACCTACATCGCCGCCTACAGCAAAAACCCGCCGTCCGTGGAAGCGGCCGTCGACGTCTTGTTTGGCGACCGGCCGGCGGCAGGTGCGCCCCCGGTCACTATACGCAACGCGGACTACGACCTCACCCACCAGCTGGAGCCCGACCCCGACGAGCCGTTCGATCTGCGTGCCGTATCCGCGAGCGACGACGGCTTGCCGGCCCGCGTAGTGGTCGAGATCGGCCCCATCTGGGACCGCAACGGCCACCCCGTGCCCGACGAGACGGAGATCGACCTGACGACCAACCCGCCGGGCGTGCTGGACGGGGGTCCAGTCAAGCGCGTGCACACCGTGGGTGGCCGGATACGTACCGAGCTGGTCTTTCCGCAGGGCGGCCATGTAACCATACGGGCGGTGAGCGGGGATGCCGTAGCGCGCCAGCCGCTGGTGCTGGCGCTGCCCGAGCCGAGCCCGACGCCCGTGCCGACCGGCACGCGGTCGCCGGCTCTCAGCCGGGGCGCCCTACCGGGCGGCGGCGCTCCGGACACAGGGCACCCCGGGCTCGGGATCGCCGACCTACTCCTGTCCGTAGCCGCGATCGTGCTCGTCACCGGTGCGGCGGTGACTAGCCAGCCATGGCGCCGCCGCAACTTGGATGAGCAAACGCGCACGGCTCTGCTTGTGGCCGTGGGCGGCATGGGTTCCTACATTGTTGTGGGCGCATTGCTCGTCTACCGGAGTCCAGCCGTCAGCCGGTTCATCACACCCGGTCTGCAGACGGCGTACGTGATGCTCACGGCCCTTCTGGGCGCACTCGCGGGGCTCGCGGCCGGGTGGTGGCTGTCACGAACTTCCGACGCGCACCCACCGACGTCACGATCCGTCAAGGGGGACGCACCGTGAGCGCCAACGCGGCGAGCAGAAGCGTGATGACGACGGCCACCAGCCAAGCGTTGCGACGGAGTGCGACAGACCAAGCGGCCGAAGTCGGCGCGGCCGGCGCGATGATCAACTGGCGCATGGCCTCGGCAGTGGCCGGCCGGTCGTCCGGGTGCAGGGCGAGCGCTGAGTTCACCGCTGCGGCCAGGTGGTGTGGCACCTCCGGCCGCTCTTTCAGGACGGGGCGCAATCGCTCGGGGGCGAGGAAGCGTACCTGGGCCGACGGCGGAGGCCGACCGGTGACAAGATGATACAGCGTCGCGCCAAGAGCGTAGAGGTCGGAGCGAACGTCCGTCTGGGCCCCGTCCCCATACTGCTCGAGAGGCTGGTAGGCCCGAGAGCCACCCCCCGACACTACCGTCACGGTCTGGCCACCGGGAACGACCCCGGCCGGTTGGGCAAGCCCAAAGTCAACGAGGCGGATCTGCCCATCGGGCGTAAGCTTGATGTTCGCCGGCTTGATGTCACGGTGGATCACCGGCGGGACCTGGCGATGGAGATAGGTCAGGATGCGACAAAGCTCTTCGGCCCATCGCTGCACCTGGAGGGGGTCCAGCGCTCGGCCTCGGCTGCGGGCGTCCGTGATGACCGCCTTCAGGTCCTGGCCCGGGACGAAGTCCATGACCAGGTACACGCGGCCGCCGGATTCGAAGTGATCCGTCACGCTCGGCAGCCCCGGGTGGTCCAGGCGCGCCAGCACTGCCGCCTCGCGTCGGAGGCGCGCGCGCGCGGCAGCCGCGACCGCCTCATCGGCGTTCTCGAGCGGGAGGATTTCCTTCACGGCACACTGCCGCCCCGGCAGGCGGAGATCGTCGGCCAGGTACACCGCACCCATGCCGCCCTCGCCTATGGGCGCGGCTATGCGGTAGCGGTCGCGCAGTACGCTGGTCACTTCTCACCTACACTTTGGAGGCGGTGATGGCGGTGCGAGCCAGGCTCATTCTGCAGGAAGGACCCGGAGCGGAGCAGCGCGAGTGGGTCTTGCCCGGTGCAGTCGCGACCATCGGTCGTTGGGAAGGGAACGACGTTGCGCTGCCAGACCGGGAGGTCTCCCGTCGGCACGCCCAGATCCGCCACGACGCCGGTCAGTACGTACTGGTCGACCTCGGCAGCAAGAACGGCACGTTGATCAACGGCGTGCGTGCGGACCGGGCGACAGTGCTGGTCGACGGTGATGAGATTACCATCGCCCCCCGTTACCGCCTGCTGTTCGTGGACAGCGAGGCCACGGTCCCGTCTGCTGCGGGCCCCTGGGGCGTGCGCCTCGACAATGTGACTCGCACCACCAGCGTGGCTGGCCAGGTGCTGGACCCGCCACTGGCGCCCAACCAGTTCGCCCTCCTGCAGCTCCTGGCCGGTGAGCCGGGCCGTGTGTTCACCCGCGACGATATCGCCGCCGCCTGCTACCCCGACGCCGAGGAGGGCGTCTCGGATCAGGCAATCGACGGCCTGGTGCGCCGCCTCCGCGCGCGCCTGGCCGCGGCCGACCCCGATACCGAGTACATCGTTGCCCTGCGTGGTCATGGGTTTCGCCTCGCTCCTTAACGGCGGGGAGCAATCACCATCGGGACGGACCATGGAGATGCCCTTCGAGCGCGGAATGATATCGGCTCCGGCGCGGCGCGTCCAAATTCAGCCGCTCGAAGCCACTCCCCGGCATTGGAGGCCGTTCGTCAGCGAATTGTCTGCCTCCTGTCAGCGCTTGGTCATGTTTTGGTGGTAAACTTATGGCAATAGCGCCCTCGCAGCTGGGGGCTAGACTCGATTGCTGCGGCGGCCGACTGCGTGCCGATGGCATGCTCCAGTTTTTCACATGCACGATACCTGAACGTTCGCGGTGCCCGCCCCGCTGCGCCACGAGCATCTTTACGTAGGAGGAGAGCCTCTGATGGCAGTCGTTCGCCCCACCCGGCGTTTTCCCGCCCTGTTGTTCATACTGGCGGCCGTTTTTGTGATCACCGCCCTCACCGGTTGCGACGTACTGGACCGCCTAGGTGACGACAAGGGCGAGATTAATTCAGTGGCTGTGACGAGCGTGAACCACGGGCTCTGCTCGCCGATCTACGGCTCGCGCGTCGATGCCGCGGCAATCTCCGGCGACGGCTCGCGCGTCATGTACGTGACACGGCGGCAGCCGGCCAACTGGCCCGACGACCGCGGTTGGCGCTCGACCGACCGGGCCCTCATGGTCCGCGACATCCCGGCCGTGGGCGATGCCACAGTGCGCTACATTGCCGTCACATGGCCGGGCGAGGACATTGGTGCCTACGCTACCGCGGAGCCCGACGGGGGGCAGGTCAAACCCCGGTCCATGCCCGAGACGATGGTGGACCTGCGGTTGGCCAAGGACGGCGAGCGGTTCGTCGTGGGCGTTGTGCGCGAGGGCGTGGTGGGCCAGTACGCGAAGCTCTACAGCGGAACCGTGCCCGCCACTGGCAGTGCAGAGCTCGAGCCGGAGAACGGCCTGTCACTGATCCCGATCAACGACTACAAGGGCACCGAGGGCATCAACTACTTCGTCATGTCCGACGACGGGTCGAAGCTGGCGGCCGCCGTCGGCGACCTGGGCGAGGTGCGTATCTACGACCTGGACAGCCAAGAGCTGACCGTGTACACCCGGGGCGAAGAAGGGGAGACCATCGTGGAGCACACGTTGCCCCGGGCTCCCACGAACCTCACCGACACACGCGTGCCGGCCGTCGCGAGCAAGGGGACGATTCACCTGGCGTTGTCGCCGTCCGGCGATCGACTGACGATCGCTCATGACGAGGACGTGCCTGGTCAGACGGCACTGACCCAACTCGACATTGCCAGCGGGGAGCTCGTCCTCGTCCGACGGTTCGTGAACAGCACGGTACCCCATGTTGTCTGGGCCTCCGACGGGCAGTCGCTCTTCGTTCTGAACACTCCCCTCGTACCGGGGACCATTTTCGGTGACACCGAGATCCGCCGCCTCGCCGCGGCGAAGGACGGGCGCGAGGTGAGCCCCGGCGGCAAGCTGCCCCGCAGCCTCGGCTACAGGACGGAGCCGGCGTTCCTTACCGGCTTCGGGGACGACGAGCACTTCATCTTCGTATGGGAAAAGTCGCTGTGGCGGCTCACGGCACCCGGCGGCAACCCGGCCAAGGCCAGTTACATTCAGCTCACGCGCCCCACGATGGAGGTCCGTTACCTCCCCCCGAGCGTCTCCGTTTCCAGCGAGCGCGCCGTGTTCGTGGTGGAAGACCTGACCGGTACGCACGTCGGCGAGCGTACGGACATATTCGACGACGCTTGTCCGCGGCTCGCCACACCGACGCCGGAGAGCGCGGAGGACGGGACCGGGTCCGGCGATGAGGGCGCCGGCGCCTCCGGAGGCGAAGAGGGGGCGGCCGGCGGGGACGGCAGCTGAGCTTGTGCCGCCGGGCCTGACGGCACCCGCCTTCCCACCCCCCCTCGTGACGGGCGCCGCCGCTAGTTGCGGCGGCGCCGTTGTCGTCATTCACCGCCCGGTGGGTACGTCTCGCACGGGCGGGGGTTACAATCGGCTTCCGATCGATTCCACCTCAGGGCTCCCGTGCCGCCAGGAAGGTGAGCAGCATCAGGTCGGTCGCCGGCCGGTCGTTCACCCACAGTCCGCCCTCGGGGTATACGTCCTCGCTCGTGCCCCAGAACGAGACCGAGCCCTCCCCCACCAACCGGAGCTCCAGCGCGTAGTCCTGGCCGGCACTGTCTGCAAGCGGGCCAACATCGAGCCCCAGCCAACTGTTGGGAGCGGCGTCGACCGACCTGACCTGGTTGCTTACGAGCAGACGGCCGTCCGCGGTCAGCAAGCGCACGTCCAGCAGTCCGTCGCCCTGAACCTGCGCCACGGCCACAGTCACCCGGTGCAGACCAGCACGGTAGACGTGGAAGGTCTGCCGCACCACGCCCTCGGGTCCGTCCAGCCGGGCAACTACGTTCCACGGCACCTGCACGACCCGCGCATCCACCGCCGGTGGTACCGTCCGCCAGCGAGCGTAGGCCCGCGGCAGCCACCATCCGGTCGTCAGCAAATTGACGGCCACGAGGAACAAGGCCAGGGCGGCAAAGGCCCCGCGCTGCCTCGGTGGTGGCGCCACCGCCCGCCACCCTGTGGCCAAGAGGAAACAGAGGGCAGCCAGGGCCGGAAACAGGAACCGCCCCTGCGGTTGCGGCTCGGCAAGCAGGTTCTTCACCGTCGCCGCCAGCATCGAGAGGAACGCTACTAACGCGACGACGATCGCCCTGCGCTCGCCATGCCCCATGCCCGACCACGCAACGATGAGGCCGACCACCCCCAGCGCCGCCAGCACGCCGGCGAGGAGGTCGACCGACCACGGCAAGTCCACATTCAGCCATCCGAAGCGGGCCCACAGCGACAGGGCCAACCGCAGCATCTGTTGCGCCAGAGGCACCGGATGGGCAAGCTCGCTTCGCACCGTCAAGGCCCTCGCTGCGGCATCGGACGCCAGCGCCGCGGCAGTGTCCGGGAGCGTGGCCCAGAACACCAAGCCAGCCAATACCGGCAACCCGCCGGCGGCCAGCATGACGGCCGTGAGGCGGCGCCTCGCGAGGCGCTCGCGGCGCGCTACCAGTATCGCGCACAACATCACCGACGGCCTGG
>CAYYVH010000047.1:0-8464 GCA_964475075.1 uncultured Anaerolineales bacterium
GAAACAAGGTAGCTTTGGGCGGTGTGCGCGGGGGATCGGTGTACTGAGACCGGCGACGGAGAGCCGGCTGAAGCTGCGGTGGACGTTGCCGTGGGTTCAGCACTCGGCCCGGGATACCCTCCTGGGCTCTCGCTCGGAGTCGCCGTGACCGACGGAGACGGTGACACGCCGCGTACCGTGGCTGAAGGAGTGCCCGCGTGTCCGGCCCCTCGGGGAGTCGCTGTCGACAACGGCCGCCCCAGCCGCGGCACGCCGCTGGTCGGCATCCCGCCAGATGAGGCGGATGTGGCGTATGCGGGGGGAGTGGGCGGCTGTGTTGGGGAGGACAGCCTGGTCGGGGTCTGGCTGGGTGGTGTGAAACCGGTTGTGGGTACGGAGATCGCGGTATCCGCAGGGGTCGGTGAGGCCGCCGATAACAAAGGGACGTCCGAGGCGGGCGGGGTCTGGGTCGGTGTGCCGGGCTCTCCGATGCCCGGAATCCAACTCGAGGGCGGTGGGTACTTTGCAGCGTGGAGCATGAGGGCTGCCAAGAAAGCCATGGCCACCAGTATCAGGGCGAGCTCACGAGCGGGTGCCTGACCCTTCGGGCGGGTTGAGCGTTGTGGTGGTGGATAGATCATTCGCTCGGTGCTCGTACCTTCCGTCGACGATCGACCTCCAGCGCGGCTGCTTCGAGCGCCTGCGCAACGTCGCCGGCTCCGGCGTTGCGGGCCGAGACTGCCGTCGCGGCAAGTGTCTGTTGCAGCTTCTGGCCCAGCAGTTCGGGTGCGCCGTCCAGGATCGCGGCCCGCTCGGCGGGGTCGGTGCTCCGGGCTAGGCGATTCACCAGCCGGTCGGTGGGCGACAGCCGAGCCTCGATTGTGTCCGTTGCGGCCTGGCGCACCGCGTGGAGCTTGGCCGCGAGCGCGTCGTCGCCGTTCTGAGCGGCAGCTTGGACATTGGCGTCGAGAACCAGAAAGAAGGCGGCAGTCAGGTCGGGGGCCCGGGCCTGCACGGCCGCCGCGGGATCTGGCGCCTGCGCCACCGTACGCAGAATCTCGACGGCCTCCTGTACCTCGGTGGTGATGGCCTCGTCCAGTCTGTCGATTGCGGCCACCACGGCAGCCCGCAACTCGCCGAGCGCGGCTGCCTCCGTTCCCGCATCCGCTTGCTCCATCCGCTGGGTGAGCGCGCTGAAGAACGAGTAGTCGAGCACGGGTCTGAAGCGAGCGACTGCTTGGTCCAGTCGATCGGCCCGGTGAGCGTCCTGGAGCTCGTTCATGATGTCGTCCACCGTGAGGGAGATGTCGGCCAGAGCGACCAGCCGGTCACGCAGAACCAGCAACGCCTGGGCGCGGTCCGGGTCGGCGTTATTGGCTGCGTTCTCTGCCAACGCGGTGACGAACAGCAGGAAGTCGTAGTCCACACCCTTCCCCACGGTTACCAGAGCATCGCGCAGGGTCTCCTCATCGGCCGTGCCCATGAGTGTCTCGACCAACGCCGCGTCCGCACGGGCGGAGCTCATGGCCTCGGATGTCACGGGCGAAGCCTGCAGCACGGCGTCGACGAAGCTCTCCGGGGTCAGGAAGGTCAGCGGCTGCAGGAGATACATGCCGCGTTTCTCCGGCGGTAAGCTCTCGAGAACGCGGTTGGTGAGGCGGCCGATGGCTCGTTCCTGTGTCTCGTGAGACCGTTGGCTTGCCTGAGGAACCAGCACATAGGCGATTCCCTGGCCGGCGTCGTGGTACAGCAGCGGCACGTCCGCACGTGTTAGTATGCCGCATACGGGGCACGACACCGCGTTCAGTGTGCCGGATAACAGGGCCTGACGTGCGGCACCGTCCGAGGCGTCAATGATGGTCCGTATTTCAGCGATGTGCGTAGAGCCGCAATGGGGGCAGCGCACCTGGACTGACTCGGTCGGGATGGGCAACGGCGTTGCCGATGATTTGGGCATTTGGAGCACAAGTGTAGGCACGTGCGGCGAGGGAGTCAAAGACCCTATGGTTCGGGGGTCGCGTTTGACAAACTGCCAGCGTTGGGTAAAATTACACTTTGGGAAATTGCGGGGTTGCACCGACGGAAACAGGCGCGCATGCCCTGGCCCGCGGACCCACAGCCGACCTCTGCGGTGGATCGTCCGCCGAGTGGCCAGCCGTGCCATCACTGTTGGCCTGCTTTGGAGTGAGCGCTCAGGCACCTCGGATGGAGGGTTCGTCGCGTCTGTTGTCTGCGAGGTGCGCCTGAGCCAGCAGCAGTACCTGCCGGGTCGTGGTGGACTCGCTGGGAGGCGCGGCGCTGGTTACCGCCCCATTGGCCGATCGGATAGTGCAGGAGGCTTGTTGTTGGAGATAAGGGAATTCCACGCCATCAAGATCAGCCTGGCCTCCCCGGAGGAGATCCGTTCTTGGTCTCACGGGGAGGTGACCAAACCGGAGACGAT
Organism: uncultured Anaerolineales bacterium; assembly: GCA_964475075.1. Lineage (GTDB taxonomy): Bacteria > Chloroflexota > Anaerolineae > Epilineales > Epilineaceae > CAYYVH01. The sequence goes on from CAYYVH010000047.1 coordinate 2,423, forward strand.
CAACTACCGCCGACTGCGACCCGAGAAGGACGGACTCTTCTGTGAGGCGATCTTCGGGCCGACAAAAGACTGGCAGTGCTACTGCGGCAAGTACAAGAAGATCCGGTACCGCGGTATTGTATGTGACAAGTGCGGGGTTGAGGTGACACGCGCTCGGGTGCGCCGGGAACGTATGGGCCACATCGAATTGGCGAGCCCGGTAGCTCATATCTGGTACACACGCCGGGTACCCAGCTACATGGGCATCCTGCTGGATATCTCGCGCCGGAATCTGGATCGAGTGCTCTACTTTGCGCAGTACGTCGTCACATACGTGGACGGCGATGAGCGGGCTCGAGTGCAGAAGCGTCTCGAGGAGGAGCATGACGAGCAGGCGGAGGATCTGCGGAACGGGCTGCTATCCGGTGCCGAGGCGCTGCGCGAGCAGGTAGATGAAGCCCTGGCGGGTCTGAAGGCCGAGGTGGACGGGCTGCGTGAGGCCGCCAACGCCAAGCTCGAGGAGGAGTCGGGCAAGCTGATGTCCGCGGCATCCGCCGTGCAGGGCAAGCTCAACCGGAAGCGCAAGGGCGCGATCGTCAAGGACATCCTGTTCGAACCGACCGAGACGGTGATAGCCACCGCCGGCGAGGTGATTGGGGCTGAGCATCACGAGCGGCTGAACGAGATTCTGCAGGTTCTCCTGAGCGATCTTCAGGCTGAGGCCGAGGACGCAACCAAGGAGCACGAAGAGAAGTTCGACGCCGAGCGCGAGTCCTTGATGCGCGAGGTGGAGGAGCGAATAAAGGCCCGGGAGGCCGAAGTAGAGGCGCAGATTGCAGAGTTGGAAGACGAAAGCCGACTGCAGCGTGATGAACTGAACAACCTACATGTGCAGCAGCTCCTGACAGAGGCCGAATACTGGGATCTCAAGGAGCGTTGGGGCGCTGTGTTCCATGCAAGTATGGGCGCCGAGGCGCTGTATGAGATCGTGGGCAAGATGGACCTCGATGTGTTGGCCAAGGAGCTGCGCGAGGAGATTATGCACGGGCGCTCCAAGCAGCGGCGGAAGAAGGCCACCAAGCGCTTGAAGGTGGTCGAGGCGTTGCGCCGTTCGGGCAACCGGCCTGAGTGGATGATCCTGAAGGTGCTGCCCGTGATCCCGCCGGACCTGCGGCCGATGGTTCAGCTGGATGGTGGCCGCTTCGCCACATCAGATTTGAACGATCTCTATCGGAGGGTTATCAACCGTAACAACCGCCTGAAGCGGCTGCTGGAGCTGGGCGCGCCGGATGTGATCATCCGTAACGAGAAGCGGATGCTCCAGGAGGCGGTTGACTCGCTCATCGACAACAGCCGGCGCGGAAAGGCCGTTTCCGCCCGGGGTCGCCGCAAGCTGAAGAGCCTCTCCGATATGCTCAAGGGCAAGCAGGGTCGCTTCCGGCGGAACCTGTTGGGTAAGCGGGTGGACTACAGTGGCCGTTCGGTGATTGTGATTGGGCCGCACCTGAAGCTGGACCAATGTGGTTTGCCGAAGGGCATGGCGCTCGAGCTGTTCCGGCCGTTCGTGATGCGCAAGCTGGTGGAGTACAACTATGCGCACAACGTGAAGGGCGCGAAGCGACTCATTGAGAAGATGGATCCTGTGGTGTGGGAGGTGCTGGAAGAGATCATCCAGGGCTATCCCGTGCTGCTCAACCGGGCTCCCACGCTGCACCGATTGGGCATCCAGGCCTTCCTGCCGGTGTTGGTGGAAGGTAGCGCCATCCAGATCCACCCCTTGGTGTGCGCGGCCTTCAATGCCGACTTCGACGGGGATATGATGGCCGTGCACGTGCCTCTGTCCGAGAAGGCCAAGCGCGAGGCACGCGAGCTGATGCTCTCCAGCAAGAACCTCCTGAAACCGGCGAGCGGGGAGCCCATCGTCGAGCCCGTCAAGGACATGGTGCTGGGCATGTTCTACATGACAATGGAGCGCGGAACCGCCAAGGGCGCGGGCAAAGCATTCGGCGACTTGGAGGAGGTCCAGCTGGCTTACGAGCTCGGGCACGTGGATCTGCACGCTCCCATCCAGGTCCTCACCAGGACGCATTACGGAGTAGGTGCCGGGCGCTATGCCGGGGGCCGTGCCGTCACCCGGCTGGTGGACACTACGGTAGGCCGGGCGTTGTTCAACCTGGTGCTGCCGGAGGGGCTGCGGTTCTACGACCCAGGCGTGCCGCTGGACAAGGGCGCGGTGAAGGAGTTGGTGGCGGAGGCCTACAAGGAGCTGGGTTCGGAGAAAACCGCCGACCTCGTGGACCGGATGAAGGACGTCGGTTTCGAGTATGCAACACGGTCGGGCCTGTCCATTGCGGTCGACGACATCACGGTGCCGGTGAGCAAGCCCGATATCATCGCAGCGGCTGATGAGACGGTCCTGGAGCTCAACCGCCAGTTCCGGCGTGGGTTGATTACAGACGACGAGCGCTACGTCCGGACGATCGAAGTATGGACGCGAGCCACGGAGGAGCTGACTGAGGCCGTTAGGACGGATTTGCCCGCATTCGGGTCGATCCGGACGATGGCGGCTAGTGGTGCGACCAAGGGTGGCTTCACGCCGATCCGGCAGTTGGCGGGAATGCGCGGCCTGATGGGCGATCCCTCGGGGCGCATCATCGACCTCCCGATCCGGTCGAACTTCCGAGAGGGACTGACGACACTCGAGTACTTCATCTCGACCCATGGCGCAAGGAAGGGCTTGGCGGACACGGCGCTTCGGACGGCCGACGCTGGCTACCTCACGCGCCGCCTCGTGGACGTGGCCCAGGACGCGATCATCAATGACCGTGACTGCGGCACCACGGCTGGATTGACTATCGGGGCGCGGCAGGACGCCGTACTGCACGACACCTTGGCCGAGCGGCTGCAGGGACGTGTTGCGTTGGGGCCGGTTGTGGATCCGGAAACGGGCGAGGTGATCGCCGAGGATGGTGTCATTTTGGACTCGGAGCTCTGTGCACGCATCGAGGCGGTCGGCGTCGAGTCGGTCCAGGTGCGCTCGCCGCTGGCGTGTTGTCTCCGCCACGGTATCTGCCAGCAGTGCTACGGCCAGGACCCGGCCCGTGTCGGTCCGGTGAACATCGGCGAAGCTGTCGGGATTATCGCCGCACAGTCCATCGGAGAGCCCGGCACGCAGCTCACGCTGCGCACGTTCCACACGGGCGGTGTGGCTACCGGCGGCGGTGGTGACATCACGCAGGGCCTGCCACGGGTCCAGGAGCTCTTCGAGGCACGCACGCCAAAGGGCGAGGCCATTCTGGCCGACATCGGCGGTCGTGTGAGCCTGCATCGGGAAGGGGAGGTGTTGACCCTCGCCATCACCGATTCACACCTCCTCACTGACGAGTACCCCAGGCCGGGCAACTACTCCATCAGGGTCGAGAATGGGGATGAGGTGGAGGCTGGTCAAATCTTGGCCAAGCGTGGCGATCACGAGATCGTCACCGAGAACACGGGAGTCGTAAAACTCACGAGCAAGCACATCCTCGTGAATCGTGAAGATCGCAGCGAGGAGCAGTACGTCGTGCCGGCCAGTGCGCGGCTGCGGGTTCGGGATGGGGACACGGTCGAACCTGGGCAGCAGCTGTCTGAAGGTGCGCAGAACCCGCACCACATCCTGGCCATCGTGGGGCTGGCGGCGACCGAGGGGTATTTGCTGAACGAGATCCAGCGGGTGTACCGGTCGCAGGGCGTGAACATCAACGACCGGCACCTCGAGGTGATCATCCGCCAGATGCTCGGCAAGGTCCGGATTCTGCGGCCCGGTGACACCAAGCTTCTGCCAGGGGACCTGATTGATCGCACGGCGATCGAGGAACTCAACGCGCAAGTGGTGGCCTCAGATGGCCGGCCCGCGACCTTTCAACAAGTACTGCTCGGCATCACCAAGGCGTCGCTGGAGACGGATAGCCTACTCTCGGCAGCCAGCTTCCAGCACACCATCACCATACTGGCGCGGGCTGCGATCGAGGGCAAGACAGATCGGTTGATCGGTCTCAAGGAGAACGTGATCCTCGGCAAGCTGATTCCGGCGGGTACCGGTTTCTGCTACCGGCCAGACACCGATGTCGATGGCGGCGGGGAGACCGAGGATGGTGCCGAGTTGAACCTGTCCGATGAGGCGCTGGCCGAACTTCTCGAGGACGACCTGGACCTCGAGCGACTGGTCCTCGGTGAAGCCGCAGTGACTGCCATAGTTGAGCCCGCGGGAACGGATGACGAGTCCGATGGGGGCGACGTCGACGGGGACCCCGGTGAGGAATCCGAGGAGGGAGAGGATTCGGAGCTGGGGGAAGTGAAGTTGGCGGCCGACAATCACGACAGTGGGGGGATTGACGAAGACTAGTGGACGAAGCCAAGGATTTCGAACCTACCGATGAGACAGTGACTGAGGCTGCCGGGGGCGCGGATCAGGGATCTCATGCGCCTGACGAGGCTTCGGCCACCGGGGAGGGGCTTGGGGACGCCGTGGTGTCCGCCAGCGCAGAGCCGGAAGTTGCGGACGAGGCGATGCCCCCAGGTGAGGCAGAAGGACGTGCTACATCGGGGGAAGCCGAGGAGGGGCGGGCCGATCAGGCACTAGAGGAAGATGCCGTGCCGCCGGGAGGAGAGCCTGCGGAAATCGAGTTGCCCCAGCCTGACGTTCAGGTGGTGGCCGAGGCCCCCGACGAAGGGCCTGCGGCTGGGGAGGAGGTGCCTGGGCAGCCGGTCACCAAGGCCGCTGCCGAATCAACGGAGGCGGCGGCTGAACCGCAGGCCGAAGAGAAGATTGCCGATATGGCGCAGCTGCTTGCGGAGGGGGACTATCTTCCTGAGCAGGTAGCCCGCGGCGACTTGGTCCACGGTACGGTGGTCCGCGTGGATGAGGATCAGCTCATTATGGACATCGGGGCCAAGCAGCAGGGGGTTGTGCCGTCCGGCGACATGGCGCGCCTCGCGCCCGACTTCCTGTCGACCGTCAACGTTGGCGATTCGATGCCGGTGGTGATCCTCAAGCCCGACTGGCGTGAGGGAGAGGTTCTGGTGTCGGTGTACCAGGCGCGCACGGTGGCCGACTGGGATCGGGCTCACGAGTACTTGGAGAACGGTGAGATCCTCGAGCTCAAGGTCGTTGGGTACAACAAGGGTGGTGCACTGGTTGAGTTCGGGTACCTAGAGGGGTTCGTCCCGCGCAGCCATCTCGGCGTGCCGGGCGGTCCGGGTGGTAGTGATGGGGGTTTGGACCGCCTGACGGAGCTCGTGGGTGAGGTCGTGCCGGTCAAGGTTATCGAAGTGAGCCGCCGCCGCCGCCGGCTGATCATGAGTCAGCGTCAGGCGCTGCACCAATGGCGTGCCGAGCGCAAGCGGGTGATCATCGAAGAGCTACACGAGGGCGAAATCAGGCGCGGGCGAGTGAGTTCCGTCGCGGACTTCGGCGTGTTCGTGGACCTGGGCGGCGCCGACGGTCTGGTGCACGTGTCGGAGCTGACGTACGAGCGCGGGAAGCACCCGCGGGACGTGGTGCGGGTCGGTCAGGAGGTCGAGGTCTACGTGATGTCCGTCGACCGCGAGCGACGACGTATCGGCCTCAGCCTAAAGCGTCTGCAGAGCGATCCCTGGGCCACGGTGGAGCAGGAACACTACGTCGGCGAGCTTGTCGAGGCCACGGTCTCGAACCTCACCAAATTCGGTGCGTTCGCCCGTCTGGAGGATGGTCTTGAGGGGCTGATTCACATCTCGGAGCTGTCCGACCAACATGTGGAGCATCCACGGGAAGTCGTGCGATCCAACCAGCGTGTCACCGTTGAGGTTATCTCGATTGACTCCCGGCGCCAGCGCATCGGCCTGAGCATCCGGCGAGTTCCGGAGCACCTGCGTATCCCTCAGGAGGAACCGGAAGATGAAGCCGTGCCGGCCGAGGCTGACGCACCGGATCCCGAAGAGCCGGAGGCGGCACTGATTGAGGCGGAAGAGGTGCCGGAGGGCGAGGAGCCGGAGGACGAGCCGGCCGAGGAAGAGGAAGAAGAAGAGGTGCCGGAGGACGAG
>CAYYVH010000047.1:8564-18968 GCA_964475075.1 uncultured Anaerolineales bacterium
AAGAGGAAGAAGAAGAGGTGCCGGAGGACGAGCCGGCCGAGGAAGAGGAAGAAGAGGAGCCGGAGGACGAGCCGGCCGAGGAAGAGGAAGAAGAGGAGCCGGAGGACGAGCCGGCCGAGGAAGAGGAAGAAGAAGAGGAGCCAGAGGACGAGGAGCCGGAGGACGAGCCGGCCGAGGAAGAGGAATCGGCCGAGGCGCCGGGCAACATGTCCGCTGAGGTTGCCGACGAGCAAGCGACGGAAGCGACGACCGAAGATACAGACGCCGATCAGGCCAACTAGTCGTTGCGAGTACCAGGACAGCCTTGTGGGGCCTGCGTCTGTCCACCTTCGGCGGCGTGAACCGGCATCCCACTGGCCGGTTGCGAGTTTCTGAGAGAAGAGGGTGACATGAAGTTCAGAGATCAGCTCGTACGCTGTGGTGCGTGCGGGACGCAGTTCGTGTACACGGTGCGCGAGCAACGCCGCCGTGCGGAGAAGGGCCAAACTCTCGATTCGCCCGCCTTCTGTCACGAGTGCCGCGGAGCGGATGTGCGTCTGGCCGAGGCCGACTCGGGCGCGGCGACCAAGGATGATCCGGTGCCGCCTGCCGCAGAACGACGCACGTCCGGCCCACGGCGACGGACGGAGGCTCCGCGCCAGCGCAGTGCGGGGAATGACGACAAACAGGGGCGCGGGCGTGCGCCTCGTCCCAAGCGCGAGCGTGGTTCAGGCTCACGGGCGCCACGGGGGCGCGGTGGCCGCGCCAAGGCTCGCACCCGGTCGGGTGGCGCGCGCCGCGGGCCGAGCCGTGCACGACGCCAATCGCGGCAGACGGAGCTGCGAATCCGCCATCTTGGAACGGTGAAGTGGTTTGACGGGGAACGGGGCTATGGGTTCATCGCTCAAGAAGATGGCGACGAGGTCTTCGTCCATTGCTCGGCGGTCCTGGCGGATGGCCGCCAGCAGCTTGAACAAGGGCAGCCGGTCGAGTATGAGATCGAGAGCACCGATAGGGGACTGCAGGCTGTGGACGTGGTGCCGCTGGCCTGATTAACCGTACACGGGGCAGGTCACGCGTAACTCGGGTTCGTTACAGCCGGAGAGAGGGGCTGCGATGTTCAAGGTCGGCGACAAGATCGTCCACCCCGCCCACGGCGCTGGCGTGATAGCGCTGATCGAGCAGAAGGACGTCCTGGACGAGTTCAACCGCTACTACGTGATCGAGCTGGCAGCTCAAGACATGCGCCTGATGGTGCCCGTGCGCACGGCTGAGGAGATCGGGTTGCGGAAGGTGGCGAGCAAGAGGCAATCCAAACAGGTCCTGGGGATCTTGGGAGGCGAGGCCGAGTCGCTCCCAGATGACTTCAAGGAGCGCCAAGCGCTTCTGACGGAGAGGTTGCGTGAGGGCGACCTTATGTCATTGGCGGGCGTCGTGCGCGACATGGCGGCTAGGAGTCAGGAGAAGACCTACTCGCCCACCGAAGCGCGGCTGTACGAGCAGGCGCGCACGATGCTCGGCGGCGAGTTGGCACTGGTGCTCAGCACCGAGGTCGAAGAAGCCCTGAATAAAATCGACTCCATCACCGGTGCGACCGGCGACGGTGCGACCGGCAAGAGCGGTTGACAGTCTTCTCCGCACAGAGAACACACGACCCAAGCGCCGCAGTTCCCATGCTGGCGCACTGCGGCATCGTACGCGGGGCGCCCTGCTGGTGCGGAAGGGCGCCAGGGCAACAGCGTCGCCCAGCGGTCACCCGGCAGTGGGACTGCCTCCTCCCGGAACCACAAGCAGGCGCAACTGCTCAGGGAGGGGGCACACCTGGCCGCCTCGCAGGCAGATGTGGCGCGTTGTGCCATTGGCCAACTGGCGCGGCCGGAGCTGGTCGGTAACGACTTCGTAGACGAACGTTAGGCTCCGGCTGCGCACATCCGCTAACGCCGCCCGGACGCGTAGCTCGTCGTCGAAGCGAGCTGGCGCAACGTAGCGGATGCGCAGTTCAACCACTGGGAGGGAATAGCCCGAGGCTTCGATCTCGGCATACGAGGCGCCAGCCGTTCGCATCCATGCCACGCGCCCAACCTCGAGCCAGGCAACGAAGGCGGAGTGGTGTGCGATTCCGGCGGCGTCGGTCTCGGCGTAGCGGACGCGCAGTCGGGTTTCATGGATCTCAGTTGAGAGCGGCATGAGCAGTCTCCCTGCTGACCGGCGAGACTTGAATGGGCGGTGGCGCTTCGGCCGTGCGCCCGTTGGGCCTACAGTCTCACCTCCTCTCGTTGCTGCCATGACTCGGCCAAGGCGGCGACTGCAAGGCCGGTCAAGATGAGTGCCCCGCCCGCGATCGTGGTCGGCGGCGGTGACTCATCCAGGAACCTCCATGCCAGCAGTGTGCTGCCGAGCGGCTCACCGAGCACGGTACCAGCGACAAAGGTCGTTGACAAGTGTTGTAGAGCCCAATTAAAGCTCGAGTGTCCGAGGATCTGCGGCACGACCGCGAGCAGGGCAAAGTAGGCCCAGGTTTGTCTTGGGTAGCCCGTCAGTGGTGACCCGGACATCACCGCCGCACCCAAGAGGACAATGGCGGCGGTGCCGTAGACGAGGGCGATGTACGGTAAGAGGCTTAGCCGTGCACGCAGGTGACGGCCAATCAAGAAGTATGCGGCTGCGGTGATGGCCCCGCCAACAGCGAGTAGGTCCCCCAGGGCGGCCTGGCGTCCGATGGCCATGTCGCCCCAGCCGATGACGGCGCCGCCGGCAAATGCAACGATGATGCCCAGTCGCAGACGCCGGCTCACCTTCTCGCGCAGGACGATAGGCGCCGCCATGCCGACCCACAGGGGATGAGTTGTCACCAGCACGACCGAGCTTGCCACCGACGTGTATTCAAGCGACGAGATCCACAGCCCGAAGTGAGCGGCGAGCATCGTACCCGACAGCAGGGCCCTACGAAGATCGGCGGCCGACAACGCCCGCAGCTCTTGGCCGCTGGTGGCGAGGGCAAGCGGCACCAGCACAAGGCTGGCGAACGTGAGTCGCCAGGCGGCGATCACGAGGGCTGGGGCGTCAGCCAGACGAATAAACACAGCCGCCGTGCTGACACACGCCACGCCGAGGGCCAGTACCACTAATGCGCGCGGGTGCATCAGGGTGCCTCCCGAGACGGCGGCTAGACGCGGGGACGACCGTGGGGCCGCGCGTCAGGGGTCATGGCGAGGTCCACCGAGATCGACGTCCTGTGCCTGCCATACCCAAACACCCTCGATCATCGTCGCCAGTACGCGCGTCTGGATCAACTCCGTGGCCGGAACCGTGAAGGGTGAACGGTCCAGCACGATGAGGTCGGCCTGTTTCCCGGAGGCCAGGCTGCCCAGCGTCTTCTCCTGTCCGGCGGCCCACGCGGGTCCCATGGTGTAGGACGCGACCGCCTCGTAGGCGCTGACCCGTTGCTCGGGATACCATCCACCCGGGGGCTTCCCTTCCGGATCCTGCCGGGTGACTGCGGCGTGGATGCCGGCAAACACGTTCAGAGTCTCAATTGGTGAATCGGACCCGAAGGCCAAGCGCGTACCATGATCGAGGAGAGTGCGCCATGCGTAGGAATCTGCCGCCCGAGTGCCCCAGGATCGGTCTGCGACGAACCTGTCGGCCGTGGCGTGAATGGGCTGCATCGAGGCCACCACTCCCAGCACAGCGAAACGCGGTGCGTCGGCGGGATCAACGACCTGGGCATGCTCGATGCGGTGCCGCAGAGCATGCGCCCGTGCGGGCGGGTCGATGAGTAGGCGGGCGAATCCGTCCAGGGCTTTGCGGTTGGCGGCGTCGCCGATCGCGTGTACGGCGGTGGCGAGCCCCGCCGCCGCTGCCCGCCGTACGAGCTCAAAGTACTCCTCGAACTCGAGGGTGGCGATGCCGAGTCCGCCCGGTTCGCCCTCGTACGGACCCAGCATTTCGGCGGTCTGAGAGCCCAGCGTTCCGTCGAGAAACAGCTTCAGTCCGCCGACGCGGAGCCAGTCGTCACCGAGCCCGCTGCTCAGGCCCAAAGCAATTGCCTCGTCCAGAGTCTGACGCCGCATGTACCACACAAAGCGGAGCCCAAGCTTGCCGGCATCGCGGAGCGTGGAAAGGTCGCGGAACAGGCTGCCTCCGGGGCTGAAGCCCATGTCGTGACAGCCTGTCAGGCCCTGACACCACGCCTCGGGCCATGCGTCGAATATGGCTGCCTGGCGATCGGCGGGGCTGGGAGCCGGAATGGCCTGCTGAACCAGGCGTATTGCGTTCTCCTTCAGCACACCCGTGGGTTCGCCTTCGCGGCGAACGATCTCGCCGCCTGGCGGGTCAGGAGTTGAGGCGCCGACGCCGGCGAACGTGAGTGCGGCCGTGTTGAGCCAGATCGCGTGGCCGTCCTTTCGGGTGAGCGCGACGGGCCTGTCCGCAGTGGCCACATCCAGGTCCGCGGCGGTGGGCCAGCGGCCCCAGGATGTGTGATCCCATCCCCGCCCCACGATCCACCCTTCGCCGGTGGGGCTGCTGGCCGCACGGTCCCGCACCCGCTTCAGAGCTGCCGGCAGAGACTGATCGGGTTCGATCTGGACACGCTGACGAGCCAGGGCGTGGTCCGCCCAGTGGACGTGGGCGTCTGTTAGACCGGGCAAGACCACTCGACCGCCCAGGTCAACGCTAGGGACATCGGAGCCCACGGCTGCCCAGACGTCGTGGTCGTTGCCCACGGCGGCAACGCGCCCGTTGCGGATGGCCAGAGCGCTTGCCTGAGAAGGTCCGTTCATGGTGTAGATCTGCGCACGGCGGAGGACAAAGGTGCTCGGAGGTGACATGGCCCGGTCTACTCCACGGTGTCGTGATCCGGTACACCCCGTGACTCGGACCAGCTGTCCAGGCGCTCGGTGAGATCCTCCAGATGCTCCAAAACCAGCCGGGCGTCCCAGCTGGCGCCTTCGCGATCTACCCAGGACGGAGAGTTCCCGCTCGATGCCTCGATGAACTGGGCGGTGCGCCGGAACCAGGCCTCGATCGTGGGGCGAACCTGGGTGCCCTCGGTCTCGGCCAGGATCCGCTGCAGAAGCAACCGCTCGGCAGTCCACGCTTCCTGCAGCTTCTCGCCGACCTTGCCGCCGCTCGTGCCCAGTGGGCCGCCAGGGGTCCTGAGCAGGCCAGCGAGGGTGACCACCCTCTGTTCTAGGATCTCCCGCTCGTTCACGCTTGGCTTCCTCCCGAGTGGTTATTCCGCTTAGATCTGATCCACGATCGGAATTCCCAGGGCATCCAGGACATCACCCATCACCAGTCGGAATGCACCGACCAGACCAGCTCGCCAAGCGCGCAAGGCTTGGTCTGTCTCCTGCACGACCGGTGTCGTGTTGTCGTAAAAAGCGTTGAACGCCGTGGCCAGGTCGAAAGCATATTTCGCAAGCGTCAAGACGGAGCGATTGGAGCCAGCAGCATGCAGTGCTCCGGGATACTCGGTCAGCTTAAGGACCAGGGCGCGATCCAAAAGGGGTAGTGGCCGCGGCAGAGGTGCAGGCGCGAGGTCGGCTTCATCTAGCCGGCGGGCGATGCCACTTGACCGGACGTGGGCGTACTGCAGATATACACCGGTCTCCCCCGTGGTCCGCAGCGCCTCGTCGAAGTCGAAGAGGATCTTCTGGTTATTGGAGAACTTGAGCATGTAGTAGCGCGCCGCGCCGGCGGCGATGGCTGGGGCGGCACCAGGAGCAGTGGTGCGCTCCGCGATGCGTTCCGCCAGGCTGTCAAGGAGGTCGTCAGCAAGAACCTGGATTCCGCCTCGACCCGTCATGGCGATATCCGAAGCGCCGGCGGGCACGTTGGCACCCAGTTCGCGCGCGGCACTCGCGGCCAGGGTCACGCGCTCGTATGCCAAATGCTCAGAGTGATCGGCAGCGTCATCGTAGCCCAGGCGGCGCAGGCTGTCGTACACGATCCGCTGCAGATAGGACTGGGTGGCGTCGATCACGTTGACGACGAGCTCGGCGCCGGCGAAAGCGGGTGCATCTGGGTCACCCTCGCTGCGTGCTGCGGTCCACAGCGTGCGCCCGTCCATTTGCTCTCCCCACCGACGGTAACAGAAATCCAGGCCCAAGAGCCCGAACTTCCAAAGCTGGTAGGCGATATCCTTCGCCGTGTAGGTTGCGATGCCACGGCTGGTGACGAGCACCTTGTCCTCGCTTATCGTCTTGTCGTCCGTCTCCACGCTGCCCGCGCCGAATGGCAGAACCCAGCAGCCGGCGTTGGGTCCCGACTCCTCGAAGCGGATGGCGTCCGCTTGCCGCAGCCTGCCGAAGGCGTGCTCCCAGAAACCGAGCGCCAGGATGTCTGACTCCCAGGTGAGGAGGTCGTAGGTCACTCCCGCGCGGGCCATCGTGGCCAGGTTGGCCGCCGCGACCTGGCTCGTAACCTCGCGGGCGTAGGTTGCCAACTCACCCTCGCCCGTCTCGATGGCGCGCTGCACTTCTTTCCTGCGCTCGGCCAGGCCCGGGTCCGCCTCGTATGCCTTTTGGACGGCGACGTAGACGTCGGAGCAGTAGCGGTCGAAAGGGCGGTGGCCATGCGGCGGCAGGTCCAGGTAGCGCAGGCCGACCACTACGTCCGCGACCTGGGTGCCAGTGTCGTCGATGTAGTTCTGGACCTCGACCATGTAGCCGAGGCGCCCTAGGATCCGTGCTAAGGAGTCACCCAGGCAGGCATTCCGGAAGTGACCCACGTGGGCGGCCTTGTTGGGGTTGATGTTGGTGTGTTCGATGACGATCTTCGAGCCGGCGCCGACGTCCGAGTCGGCGATGGCGCCCATTTCTTCGTAAGCGTGCTGAACGACCGTGGCGATGAAGGCATCAGCAAGGCGGATGTTCAGGAATCCGGGAGCCGTGGCCAGGACTTGGCCGATAACGTCGTCCGGGCTGGCCGCCAGCGCTTCGGCAAGATCGCCGGCAACGTCCATTGGTGGGCGCCGGGCGGCCTTGGCCAGGGCGAAGGCAACCGGCGACGCGTAGTCACCCAGGTCCGGCCGGTTGGAAACCTCCACCGGGACGTCGCCGTCCCATGGCCCGCCGAGCACGCCGGGTACGGCGGCCCCGATTCGGTGGGCGAGGAGCGACTCGACGGGCTGCACGGCGACCACCCTCTCAGGCGATGACGGGCTGCAGCGCGTGGGCGCCGCCGGCGTAGTGCCGCAGGAACTCGCGCCGATAGGCGGCAAACGATCCGGCGAGAATGGCAGCTCGGACGCTACGCATGAGGTCGAGAGTAAAATGCAGATTGTGGATTGTCAAGAGGTGCAGTCCGAGGATCTCACCTGCTTTCACGAGATGGCGTACGGCGCCTCGGGAGAAATGCTGGCAGGCGTAGCACGAGCACTCCGGCTCGATGGCACGCCTGTCTGTGGTGAACGCCGCGTTGCGCAAGTTGATGCGCCCCGCCATGGTGAGCGCCCCGGCGTTCCGCGCCACGCGCGTGGGCATGACGCAGTCGAACGTGTCCATGCCGAGCGCCACACACTCGACTAGGTCTTCAGGATGTCCCACGCCAAGCAGGTGGCGCGGCGCATCTGGGGGCAGGAGCCGTGCGCAGGCATTGACTGATGCCAACATGGCCTCCTTCGGCTCGCCGACGGAAACGCCCCCAACGGCGTAGCCATCGAAGCCGATCTGGCTGACTGTGCGTGCACTCTCGGCACGCAGGTCGGCATAGGTGGAGCCCTGGACAATGCCGTAGAGCGCTTGGTCGGTTCGTCCGTGCGCCTCGCGCGACCGCCGGGCCCAATCGTGGGTGATGGTCATGTCTGCCGCCGCCCGTTCGCGCGAGGCCGGATAGGGCGTGCACACATCCAGCGGCAGGGCCAGATCGGGCCCGAGGCGCTCCTGGAGGGCAACAACGCTCTCAGGGGTGAAGCGGTGGCTCGTGCCGTCTGTGGGGGACTGGAAGGTGACTCCGTCGGTATCGAAGGTGGCCTGCTTCCCGAGGCTGAAAATCTGGTACCCGCCAGAGTCGGCCATCAGCGGACCTTCCCAACCGGTGATCTCGTGCAGAGCGCCCAGCGCGGACACCGTATCCGCGCCGGGGCGCACGGCCAGGTGATACGCGTTGACCATCATGATTGCGACGCCCAGGTCGCCCAGGTCACGCGGGGTGACCGCCTTGACAGCGCCCTGCGTACCCACGGGGGCGAAGGCGGGTGTCGGGACGAGGCCGTGGGGAGTGTGGAGGATGCCGGCGCGGGCGCTCGTCAGCGGGTCGCACCCGAGGACTTCAAAATGAACGAGGGGCGGCATATGATCCACGAGCTCACCCACCGGATTCGTCGTCGGACGCCTTGATCTCTCTCATCGTGCCGGTGGCTACGTAGATCGTCCGCTCACAGATGTTCGTGACGCGATCGGCCATACGCTCCAGGTTGTGCGCCGCCCACATCAGATAGTTGGCGCGATCGATTGTCGATGGGTCGGCGAGCATGTAGGTGACTAGTTCGCGATAAACCTGGTTGTAGAGCGCGTCAACCAGGTCGTCTTCCCTGGGGATGGCCCGTGCTGATTCGATGTCAAGCTCCACGAACCCCTCCACCGCACGGTGTAGCATGCTGACGGCGATCTCAGCCATGCGAGGTATGTCGATGAGCGGCTTGACGTGGGGTTGCTCACCGGTCAGGTGGCATATCCGGGCAATGCCCTTGGCGTAGTCGCCCATGCGCTCCAGCTCGGTGTTGACCACGAGAATCGAGGCGAGGAGGCGCAGGTCGCTGGCTACGATCGGTTGCTGGGTGGCGATGATGGCCACGCACTCGTTTTCGATCGCGTAGCGCTGGGCGTTGATCTCCCTGTCACCTTCGTAGATCCGCCTGGCGGCTTCCAGGTCCTGTTCCTTGAGGGCGTCAACGGCGTCGATCGCTGCTCGCTCGATCATACCGTCCAGCACGAGCACATCGTCGAGCAGGTCGTGGATCTTGCGGTCAAGGGTTTCTCTTGCCATGGGCTATCACTCCTGCCTGGCGCGACGCCACGGGTCTCCTCTTTCGTCGGGGGAAGCCGAGCAGCCTGGCGCGCGCCGTTTCATGCGATTTGTGCGACCCAATGATAGCCGCGAGGGGCCCTTTCCGCCAACGACCCGCTTGCCGGTGTGAAAGGGAGATGAGGAGAGCGAAAACGCGGGGAGCCTCGTGCCCACGGGGCTCCCCGCACGCTGTGAAAAGCGGGGAGTTACGGGCAGCCGGCCTTATAGGTGAGCCCATTAAAGAGCGGATGCCACGGAAGGCTGATGTTCCGTAGCGACAGCTTCGTGCGGCGCCCGTTCCACGGGCTCTCGGGGACGCCCGGGTTCTGGAGCTGGTTGTAGCCGGCGACGCTCGACGGATTGGCCAGGGCGGCGTTGATAACGGCCGCCGGGACGCGGCTGTAGATGAAATCGCACGCGCCCGGTTGAGCCGGCTCCGTGGGCGGTTTCACCGTCGGCGGCGTCTCGCCGGGCTTGGGCGTATTGGTCGGCGGCACCGTCGTGTTGGTGGGCGTCGGGCCCGGCGCGAACGGTGCGTAGGGGTCGAGGTTCTGGCACGCGGCGCCCGTGACGCCCGGGTAGATCGCCCACACGTCCGCGTACTCATCGAGGTTGTTGCGCCCGCCGATGGCGAACATGCGCTTGTTGACCGCGTCGTACACGCTCGGGATCAGACGGCGGCCGTTGATGCCGGCCAGATTGTCCTTGGCCAGGCGTTCCCAGGTGAGCGCGGCGTTCGTGTCGCCCAGGCTCGTCAGGTCGACCTTCCACATTCCGCCGGAACGCTTGGCGCCATCGGGGACGCCGGCATTCGCGCGGCCCATCCAGGAGTAGAAGGTCTTCGACTCCGCGTCGTAGGCGCAGGCGCCCTCACGGCGATAGCCGATGTCGTCCATGTTGGCGAAGCGGCCTGTGATTTCTTGCCACGCACCGTCGGTGCGGCCGGCGAAGTCCAGCCACCACACTTCCTTGTAGGTGGCGGCACCGGACGGCCCACCCTGCTGGCCTCCGAGGACGAAGACACCATCGACGCCGGTGTCCTTATCGTAAATGTAGGCCGCGCACGTGCCGAAGCGGCGCGACGGGACGGAGCCCGAGGGGCGCAGCTCCTTCAGCTGGAACTTGCTGCCCGTCTTGTTGGCGGCGTAGACCTCGTCCTGAGTCTCCTGGTCGCGCTCGTCGTCGAACGTGCCCTGACCAAAGATCACCCGGTCGCGCTTGGAGTCGTAGGCCGCGAAGGGCCGGGCGAGCTTGCCCTTGGCATCCACGAGATCGCCTGTCAGCTGCTGGGCGCCGCTGTTGGTCACCCATCTGACGCCGGTGCGGGCGGGGGGGTGGCGCACCTGTGGCGCCGCGCGGTGTCGCGGCTGCTCTCTCTTCGTGTCTCATGCGCCGGCGTTGTCCCGACAA
>CAYYVH010000048.1:0-18881 GCA_964475075.1 uncultured Anaerolineales bacterium
GCAGGTCCGGCGCGGAGAGGAGGATGCGTCCGAGACCGACGCGGGTCCGTTCTCCACCGGAGAGGGCGCGTGCCTGCCGCTTGAGAGTATCCGCAGTCAGGCCCAGCCCGGCGGCTACTTTTTCGGCTCTGTTTTCCAGGGCGTACCCGCCGAGCGACTCGAAGCGCTGCAGAGCGCGGCCGTATTCATCGAGGGTGGTTTCCTGCTCCCGGCCCCTCAACCCGCTGATCCTGGCCGAGAGGCGCTCGATATCCCGCCGGGACTGCTCTCCGCCCCTGACGGCCTCGCGGAACAACTGCGGGCGGTGGCTGCCATTCAGCGGCTGTGCAACAGCGTCACCTGCCGCCACAAGGCCCTGTCGGAGCACTTCGGCCAGAACTATGACCGCGCGGACTGCGGTGCGTGTGACGTGTGCCTGGGCGAGGTCGACCTGTTGCCCGATGGGACGGTGGTGGCTCAAAAGATCCTGTCGTGTGTGGCCCGCACCGGCCAGCGGTTCGGTG
The DNA here is from genome assembly GCA_964475075.1 of uncultured Anaerolineales bacterium. GTDB lineage: Bacteria > Chloroflexota > Anaerolineae > Epilineales > Epilineaceae > CAYYVH01. Next base: position 504 of record CAYYVH010000048.1, read on the forward strand.
TGGGCCATGTGACGGCCGTGCTCGCTGGTGCCGATACCGACACCGTGCGCCGCCGCGGTCACGACCGGCTGAGCACCTACGGCCTCCTGAAAGAAGTGCCGCGCAAGGCCCTTACTCACCTAGTCTACCAGCTGGTCGACCAGGGACTCCTTGAGCGGCGCGGCGACAAGCGGCCGGTGCTGGGGCTGAACGAGGCCTCGTGGGCGGTGCTGCGCGGCCAACGGGAGGTGCAGCTGCTCGCACCCCGGGTGGGCCGTTCCGCCCGTGCCCGGGCGGTGGATGCCGCCTCGTGGCATGGCGTGGACCGGGGGCTGTTCGAGCACTTGCGGGTCGTGCGTGCCGAGATCGCCCGTGAGCGCGAAGTGCCGGCGTACATCGTCTTCGGCGACGTCACCCTCCGCGATCTGGCCCGCCTGCGTCCCAGCTCGCCCGACGGATTCCGCCTCGCCCACGGCGTGGGCGACGTGAAACTGGTGGATCTCGGCCCTCGCTTCCTGGAGGCGATCGCCGCTTACTGCCAGGCCAACGGGTTGGACCAGGACGCCACCCCGTCGGTGCCCCTGCCTCTCGTACTGCCACGTACGAGATCGCGTGCCGTTCGTCCCAACGCCACCAAGCTGGCCGCCTTCGACCTGTTCGCCGCCGGCATGACCGTCACTGACGTGGCGGCCCAGCTGGACCGCGCCGACAGCACAACCTGGGACTACCTGGCCGAGTATGTAGCCCGCGAGCGCCCGGCAAGCTTGGCCCCGTGGGTCGACGACGCCACCCGTGCTCGTGTCGAGGCCGCCCTGGCCCAAACCGGCACCACCCGGCTCCGTCCGCTGTTCGACCTGCTCGGCGGCGACGTACCGTACCCGGTGCTGCGGGTGGTGGTTGCACGTTCCACCAGCCACGCCCGGGACGACGACCGGTGACGGGCATAGGGGGCGTTAGGAAATGACTCCGGCATTCGGCCGTAACTGCATCCGCGCAGGCTCTCAGGTCCACACCCGCCTCCCCGCGGCCACAACCACACCCACCGGTCCGTTGATCAACCCGACTGATAGCCGATAGCTGATAGCCCAAGCAACACCAGCTCACCGACGCACCCAACTCACCCACCTCACCCAACTCACCCACCTCACGAACCCGCGTGATCCTCGCGGAACCGCTCGAGACGGTGGGCGAGGACGTCGAACTGGTCGTCGCCGGTCATCGATACGCACGCCCGCAGGCCCTCGATCCGACAGCTGCCAGTCGTCTCCAAGGTGATGGCGCTGATGCCGTAGTGGAGCAATTCGAACAGCAGGTCCGCACCGTGCTCGAACCCGGGATACGCAACGGTGAAGTAGAAGCCGTCGGCCAGAGGCTCGCCGAGATCGTTGTCATACACCAGGCGGAAGCCGTCGTCGAGGAAGAGCCTCTTCATGATCCTCGCGCGGTGGGAGTAGACACTTGCCGGCTCGAACAGAGTCCGGTCTCCCGCATTCGCTGCCCTCAGTAGCGCCAGCAAGCCGTGCTGCGGACTCTCGGGCACGCAAGCCGTGTTCGGATAGAGAACTCCGTGGACGAATGCGTGGCCTACGTTGGCTGTTCCGAAGCGCTCCACTAGATCGGGTGCCTCCATTTCCATCAGCTTTGGGGAGAGAATCGTCAGAGCAATCCGTTGCCCGGCGTAGCTGAACATCTTGGAGCTGCTGATGATCGTGATCGCCCGATCGGTGTACCGCATCACGGTCGGCTGGTAGGGCGGCTCACCCGGCGTGTAGTAGTCCTGGCGCGTGTCCATGCCGAAGTAGGCCAAGTCCTCGATGGCGACGAGCCCGTACTCGTCGCAAATCCGGCCCAGGCCCTCCAGCTCAGACTCCTTCAGGACTATCCAGCTGGGGTTGTTGGGGCTGGACCACAAGACGGCGCATAGGTCACCCTGCCGCGCCCGTTCCTCCACTGCGGAAACCAGCTTCTCGCCGCGATGGTCGTAGAAGTCGATCCTGGCGCTCTTGGCGCCCAGCAGGCGCAACTGCAGCTTGTTCACCGGGAAGCCGGGCTCGAGACAGAGCACGGTGCCTCCACCCTCGCGCAGTCGGCTAGCTACCGCAATGCTGGCGAAGCAGCCCTGCATGGCGCCGACGGTGGGGATACAACATTCGGGCGTGACATCGATTCCCGCGAAGAGCTCGAGGAACCTGGCTCCTTCCTCCTTCAGATCCTGAACGCCGACGAAAGGCGCATAGACGTGACCCAGTTGCCGATCCCGAAGCGCTTTCACCTCGGCCTCGATCGCGATGGGGCTGACCGGTAACCCCGGGACGCCGAACTCCATTCGGATGAACCTGACCCCGAGCTCGGTCTCAATGGCGTTGACCACGGCGTTCATCTCGCGGATCGATGCCGTTCGCACATCGAACTGCTGGCTCTCCAAGATCCTCCGGACCACGGCGCGATCCAGCGGGACGGTCGTGCCCTTCATAGTGTTCCCAGGTTCCTTTCTCGCGACAGGACTCGGCTCTTGCTCCGTCCGTACGATAACCCGGAACCGTCCCGCAAGCCAGTTCTACCCGAGCCGTCCGGCGACCGCGCGGCTACTGCGACGGCAGGTTGCCCCGCATCTGACGCACCCGGTCCGCTCGCGGGTGCCGTGGCGCCACCTCGAGGAACCGATCGTAGTACTCGCGCGCGCCCTCCGGATCGTCCAGGTAGCGCTGCTTCACGAGTCCCGCGTACAGCAGGCCCTCGGGGTGGTCCGGGTTGACCGCCAGCAGGCGCTCGAGCTCGTCAAGGGCCTGCGTATACGCTCCGGTCTTGGCGTAGACGACACCCAGGTTCAACAGGGCGTCCTGCTCGAACTCGTTCAACTCCAAGCAACTGCGGTAGTGCTGAATCGCCTGCTCCCACTGCTCGGCCTCGCCGGCGAAGTTGCCCCACTCTAGGTAGAAGAACGGACTCGCCTTCATCGAGGGCTCCAGGTCCGCCATTATCTCGAGTGCGGAATCCAGCCGATCACTTAGGGCTTCGTTTCGGGCCAACCGGAATTGCTCGTAGTCCTCGATCCGGTCCTTGGGGTCGCTGCGGCTCGCGGAGGCGGAATCGAGCACCGGAGAGCCGATGTACCCGAGGCGTTCGAGCGCGTCCGACGTCGCCTCGTCGGCAGCGTACGCGGCATGCCTGCCGTCACCGATGGCCCGGAGCTGGGCCACGAACCGCGCGACCTCATTCTCCCGACCTTCCAACAGGTTCGTCGATTCCCCGGGATCCTCATCCAGGTCGTACAGCTCGGCCCGTGGGGCATTGATGTACTTGACGGAGCCTTCACGGATTCCGTGCAAGGGCGCCCAGCCGAACCGCAGGGCGCCGTACAGGCTTTCGAAGTAGAACGAGCGGCGTTCCGTCTCCGAGCCGGTTCCGCCCGCCAGCGCGACGAGCGACCGGCCATCCACATCCTCGAGGCCGGGTAAGCCCAGCAGCTCGAGTATCGTGGGCGCGATGTCGATCACACCGACGACGGTCGGTACGCGACGCGGGGCCAGCCTCTCCGGCCAGTGCAGGATCAACGGGACGTGCAAGGTTGACTCGTAGACGAAGATCGTGTGCGACGACTCGCCGTGCTCGCCCAAGCCCTCGCCGTGGTCGGAGGTAACGATGATCAGGCGCGGCGCCGAGCGTTCGCCTTGCCCCAGGCCGGCCAGGAAATCTCCAAGCGCCCGGTCCACGTATGCGATTTCGCCGTCGTAGCTGGGTGTGCCGCTTGGTGGCAGCGGCTTCTCGTACGGCGAATGCGGATCGAACAGGTGGATGAAGGCGAAGACTGGGCTGGAGTCCTCCGCGGTGGCACCCAGCCACTCCTCCGCCGCGCCGAACACCTCCTCCGCGTACCGCTCCCGCCGCGTTCCCTGCGGCAGAGCACCCAGCGAACGTGGCGCCATGTCGTCGTCGTAGAGGTCGAACCCGGGCGCGAGCCCACCGGCGCTGGCCAGCGGCTCTCCACCGATGAACGCCGCCGTCTGGTAGCCGTGCGCCTTCAGGCGCTCCGCCAACGTGGGAATGGACTCGGGCAGTCGATAAGACCCGTTGTCACGGACCCCATGACGCGGCGGGATGAGGCCGGTGAGCATGGAGGCATGCGACGGGAGCGTGATCGGCACGGGGCTCACCGCGTGCTCGAACAGCACGCCCTCGCCCGCCAGGCGATCGATGTTAGGCGTCTGCGCCCGTGTAGGATCGTAGCCATACACCCCCAAGTGATCCGCCCGCAACGTGTCGATGCTGATGAGGAACACATCGGGCTGCGCGGAGGATTGCCCCAAGAGCCGGCAGCCGGAGAGGCCAAAGGAGGTCGCCACCAACGCCAACCATATGGACGCCTGTATCATGTTGGGGCGCCACGGCCTGGATACAACCCGAGTCTCGGGACCACCCCTGACTTCGCCACTCATCTCACCCTCCCTACCGATTTCCTAGATCGAAACCCTCAACCATCTGGCCAGCGGTTTGACGACCGCGAAACACACGAACAAGAAGTACATCAGCCACCCGTGTTCTATCCCCCGCCAACTCCGGCGCGGGTAATCGATATGCACCTCAACCCCGTCAACATATAGCCACGGTTGCGCCGGCGCACTTGGCACCTCCACGTTCAGCCGGGCTCGACGCTGCCCGAGTGGGCCAAGCCGGAAGTCTAGCAGCCCCGGCCGCTTCCCTGCAACGCGAATCCAGGCCGTGCCCACGGCACCGGCACGAACCACCGCTACGACATCCAGGTCAGATGCGTCGACGTCCGACGTGCCGTCAGCCAGAGGTTCGGTGCCGGGTTCGATCGGCTGCAAACGCACGACGACCTCTTCGTTGGCCTGGAGAGGCCGGTAGTCATAGCGGTTACTCAGGATCGGGAAGAGGAACATGAACACCACCGCTCCGAATAGAAGGGTCGGCACGAACAGGGCCAGAAGCCTGAGGTTGCTGGCAATCAGCTCCAGCTCGCCGCGGATCACGGCCCGTGGAGACCGGTAGTACATCAGGATCTGAAGCGCGGCCGCGGCCAGGCGGCGGCGTGCTTCGCTGAGCCGGGCGCCGAGCGGGGCGACCCGCACGAACAGGAGCAAGACCGACGTGTAGATCAACGCGACCACGGCCAGCTCGATCCATGGGCTCCCGACAAACGTCGCGGGCGCCACGGCGAGCACGAAGCGCTCCCAAGTGGACCCGAGGGGAGTCGCCGTCATCCCAGTTCCCACTTGCGGTGGTTCACTCGAGGTAGCCGAGCCCTCTGAGCCGCTCGAGCAGCTCGTCACGCGTCCTATCGTCGCCAAGGTGGCTCAGCTCACGCTCGATCACGTGGGTGACGTACTCCTCGACCGACGCGTAGCCCAACTCTTCAGCGCGCCGCACGGCCCTCTCATGGAGCGCTGGATCCAGCTTGACCTTGTGACGTGAGAACATGGCCCGGTCCTAATAGAGCGGTCTGCCGGTCATCTCCGGCGCGGCGGCTACGTTGAACTCCTTGAGCAACGTGACGGTCAGGTCCTCCAGCCGGGCATCACGACCGGGCAGGACCCGCGTGGACAGGACCCGCGTAGACAGGAGGATTCCCGGGACCAGCGCGGCGTCTACCGCGTGGTGGCCGCTGAACCCGCTCAGGCGCGGCGCGATCACGTCCTCGGCCCAACGACCCAGCGCGCCGTCGTCAGACGGTCCGTAGCCACGCTCGAACCCGAGGACCAGGTCCGGCGCCGCCGCCAGCTCCGGGCCGGTGTAGATCTCATCCGCCCGATACACCCCGTGGAAGACGCGCGCACCGTCGTCGCGCAGCGCGAGGAGCTCACCCCGGATCTCCTCGACCAATGCCTCGTAGTCCGCTGGGTCCACTTGTCCGCTCGCCTCGCGACCAACTAGGTTAACGTAGAGACCCTGGAAGCCCACGCCGTAGGCCCGCGTCGCGCGCCAGTCGATATCGCCGTACCCATTCGTGCGCGCCGAATCCGGCGCTGACTTGTAGGCTAGATAGCCTTCCTGCTCCAACCAGCGGGGGAGGTTGAACTCGCGCCGGAGGGAGGCGAACCCATGGTCGCTCATGACATAGAGCTCGTCGCCCGGGCGGAGCTGTCCGACAACACGGCCGGTGATCTCATCCATCCTGACGTAAAGGCGTTCGACCTCGCCGGCATAGCGGGGGCTGATCTGCCGATCGTAGGCGGGGTGATCGGGATCACGGTGCGCCCACAGCACGTGGCTGCTCGGATCGAGCGTGGAGAGATAGAAGAAGAGGAGCCCGTCTTCAACACGGTCCAGGAGGTAGTCGAGCGCGCCGAGCTGTTCGTCGAGCACCAACCCCGCCTGGACTAGGTACTCGTCGGTGCTGAAGATGCCGTCGGTCAGCGCCTTGGTCTGCTCCGGCATCCCCTTGGTGTAGTAGGGGCCGAGCGCCTCGAGCAGGTCCATGTCGAAGCCACCGGTCGCCAGCCCCTCCGTGCCGGGGGCCAGGTTGATGGGCGAAGCGAACAGGCGGATGTGTGCTCCGGCCTCTTGGAGATAGAACCTGACCAGCCCATGGAGCGACTTGACGTGGGGGAGCAGCTCGAACTCGACGCGCACCCACGCGCTCCACTCCCCCTGCTTCAGGACCAACTCCTGGCCCTGGACCGCGATCGCCGCCGTCGCTTCTTGCGGATCCACGAAGACGTCAATGGGCACGGTAGCCCGTCTGGCCGCCGACCCGCCGTCCCCAGCGACGAACGGATTCACCGGGCCCGTCAGCCACGGGGCGGTTTCCTGCCCGCCCTCGTCGAACACGGTGACGCGCCCGTCCTGCACGACGGCGCTCACGATCCTGCCGCCGGTGACGGGCTTGTCCCAGTCCTCGCTGCGGCTCGTGAAATACGTGTACGTCCCGTAACCTCCTTCGATGTCCGGGGTCCCCATCCCGGCGAGCGTCTGCCCAGCACTGGCCGAGACAGGGTAGTTGGCCGGTATCTTGTACACCGTCGCCCGGTACCCCGCGGACTCGAGCAGCTCCCAGACGGAAGCGCCGCGCCGCACCAGCGACAGCTCGTGCGGCGGGGGCAAGACAAACTCCGTGAGGGGAATTCGCTGGGATTCGGCAGGCGAGACTGTATCGAACCGCGTGGTACCGTCGAGCGGTGAAAAACCGGTACCGACCTGCCCGGGTTCACGCCTGAGGAAGTCGAACACGCCATGCCCACCGGGATTCAGGCCGGTGATGAAGCTCGTCCAGGCGACGGGGCTCAACGGGGGCATGCTCGTCGCCAGGGGCATGAAGCTGCCTTCGCCCGCCATACCCGCCAGGTTGGGCAGGCTCCCCTCGTCGACCAGTCGCCGCGTGAGACCGTAGTCCATCCCGTCGATGCCCAGCACGATGACGCGACGGCCGGTCGGACCGGTATCCGAACAGCCCGTCGCGGCCAGAACAGCGACCCCCACCACCAGCGCGCGCGCGAGGCGCATCGGCACAAAGACGGGGCGGTGCGTGGCCAGGTGTTTCATTCCGGTCCAGTGTCAGGGTCGTCCCCCGCCGGGAGCAGCGATGCGCCCTGCATCGGCACCTCCGGCTCGACACCGAACACGTCGAGGATGGTGGGAGCGATGTCGATCAGGCGAGCGTTGTCCGGCCTGAGGACGGTATTCGCGAAGAGCACGCCGGGCACGAGCTCCGGGTCCACGCAGTGGTCGCTGCTCCAGGAACGCGTGTTGTCGGCGATGACGGACTCCGTCACCTGGCCCGTGGCGCATTCCCAAGAACAGCGATACTGCGCCTCGTAGCCGACGATCAGGTCTGGCCCGTCGAAACTGAATGGCCCGTCGAAGTGCGCACCGGCGATGTACGCCCGGCGGATGGCTCGGCGGCCGCCGCGCTGCTCGTCGGCGAGGCCCTCGAGTCCGGCCTTGAGCTCTACGGCAAGATCGGCGAACTCGGCACCAGGCTCGACGATCCCCTCCGATTCCCGGCCCTTCAGGTTGATGAAGACCCCGGCGAGACCCAGGGCATAAGCCCGGGTACGCGACCAGTCTACGCCTTCCAGCCAGTCCCGGCCGATCTGCGCACCGGGATGGAGATGCAGGTAGCCGTGCTCGCGCAACCAGGCGTTCAGGTTCACTCCCCGCTGGAAGCTAGTGAACCCGTGATCCGAGACCACCAACAGCAACGCGTCGTCGTCCAGTCGCTCCATCGTCAGCCCGACCAGTCGGTCCATCTCCTCGTACATCTCATCGATGGCACCGGAGTGTGCCCGCGACGATTGGCCCCGGAGGGCAGGATGGTCATCCTCGCGGTAGTGCCAGAACATGTGCTGGATGCGGTCCGACGTGTCGAACACGCAGATGGTCACGTCGTCGAACTTCGCGTCCAACACCGTGAAGAGCATCGCCCGGCGCTCCTCGAACAGCTTCCACGCGTGATCGAGAAAGCCGGCCTCGTCGAGCACCCCCTCGTTCAGGGCCGTCGTGTCCTCCATCAGGCCGAGCGTGCCGTACGGGCCGATTCGTGTGGCCAGGAAGTTACTGAACAGGCCCGGCTGGCTGATGGACATCGCCGGCTTGGCCGGGTCGAGGTGGACCGGCGTCATGTGCAGCTCCACCTCGGGCTGAGCCGAGACGAGGTGGAACTGAACCGCGCCGTGGAGCATGATCGGACCGGCTCGGAACCCCAGCGGCACCCAATCGCTCGTCTGGCCCTCCGCCAGGTCGAACCGGCGCCTGCCCACGGACAGCGTAAGCGAGTCGGGCGTACCGTTTCGACGGACCTCGAGCGGCGTGGTCAGGTTGCCATCCGCGACCAAGAACGGGTGGCGCGGCCCGTTGACCTCGGTCCGGGCGACGTTGTTTTCGAAGTGGAGCCGATAGAAGCTGATCCCTTCGGCACTCGACTTGCGATCGGCCGTCGTGAAGTGGCCCGACGTGCCTTGGGTACCCAGCAGATCGGGCACCGCCAAACCCGACAGCAATCTCCCACGGAACGACTCGGGCGGGAACGTGACGGGCACACGCAGGACGGTAACTTCCAGGCCGTGGCGCCCCAGCGTGTGCCAGAACGGTACGCCCTTCCGCAACCGGCGCACTCGTGGCCGCGACAAAGGAACCAGGAGCCGATTGAAGAGCCGCTGCTTGCGGCCGTCGACGACCTCGCACGAGCTGACCCGTGGCAGGTACGTTGCCGTGTCCCGCGTGATGAAGTCGTAAACCCCATGGTACGACGGGTCGTTACCGGTCATGAACGAGGACCACGCGGGCGGCGTGATCGCCGGCAGCGTGGTCACCAGGCGGCTATAGTGTCCGTCCCGGGCCAGCGCGGCGAGATGGGGCAGCCGGCCGGCATCCATCATCCGTTCGGCGATTGTCGGGTCCAGCCCGTCAAGGCCGAGGACGACGACGCTGGCAAATCGACGGTCCCTGCGCCTTCCCCGGCCACCCACTGCGCTCCAGAGCCAGGAGACGGGACCGAACAGGACGACGAGGAGCACGCCGGCGATGATGAGCAGAACTGTCAGGAAAGACACCGAGATGGCCAATCCGGCGCCGGGGCCGACGTATGACTGGTCCGGACCGATCAGCGATCGCACGAACACCTGCCAGGCGAGGGCTAACGCCTCGCTGGTGATAGGCCGAGCGCCGGTAAACAGCTCCGCGATGGGCATATCGTGCATCTTCGGACTCGCGGTGATGTCGGTGATGTTGCTGGCGGCACTGTCAGGATTTGCACACGGGCGTCGCAGACTTGACCTGCGGATTGCACAAGTCTAGTGGACGCACGGAGCGTCAGCAAGACGGTGACGGCGACCAGAGGCGCTCCGCCCAGCCGCGATCGCCCGCCACCATGCGGGCGTATTGCCACACGGCGGCCGCCATGTTGACGTACGCCCCGAAGAGCACGCCGATCTGCGAGCGGTAGCAGCCAACCGCACGGACCTTGCTCAGCACGTCGGCCTCAGTCAGCGGCACGGTCAAGGGCGACCGTCGTCCCGCGTTGCCGCGCGCCTCCTCCAACGTCCGCTCGACGGCTCCATCCTCGATGGCGTACGGAAAGTCCTCGTAGTAGAACAGGTTGCGGCCGCGCCAAAGCTCGGCGGCCCGGCGCAGCAGCTGGTGGTCCACGTGGTTGCCCACACTCAGCGGGGCATAGACGGTCGCATCCTGACCCAGCGGTCCAAGCTCGGCCAGACGTCCTGCCAGGACCCCGGCCAGCGGCTCGTCGGCCGGATGGACGCGGCCGAAGATATCCTCGTCGCTGTTGTAGAAGGCTCCGCCCGCGTTGCCGCGGTAGATGCAGTCGTGGAACCGGAGATGCTCGAAATCCGCGCCGAGCTCACCCAACGCGGCCGCTTCTTCGGCGCGGCGGGTGGCGAACGCCACCGGTGCCGGGACGCCCCATTCCCCGTGCAGGTACGCGGCGTAGCCGGACCGGCCGGTGTCCGGCGGGTCAGCGGTCATGAACGTGAAGACCAATACGTGCTCCCCGGCCGACACCCAGCGGTGGATCGACCCACCGCAGGACAGAACGGCGTCATCCAAATGAGGGGCAAGCACGACGTGACGGTACCGACTCCGGTCGATGGGGTGCGACGCGTTCTCCATTATCACGGAAAGATATCGCGTAACAGGCCGGCGGCAAAGCGGGAGCAGTTGAATGGTTGACGGGCACCGCGCTTCGGTCTAGGATCGCATCCCGAGCCGAGTATTCCGACCGCAAGCCATGAACCTCATCACCATCGAAGGCGTCTCCAAACAATACGCGGAACGGTTGTTGCTGGACGATGTCAGCCTGCGGGTCAACAGGGGTGACCGCATCGGGCTGATCGGCGTCAACGGGAGCGGTAAGACGACGCTGCTGCGCATCATTGCCGGGGAGGAGGATCCGGATGGCGGCAACGTCACCGTATGGGGCGGCGTGCGCATCCAGTATCTGGCGCAGGAGCCGCGGCTGGACGAGGAGCTCACCGTGCTCGATCAGCTGTTCCGGAGCGACAGCCGACAGATGCGCCTGCTGCGCGACTACCGACGCGTCACCGACGAGCTCCAACGCACACCGGACGACCCTCAGTTGCAGGAGCAGTTTGCGTCGCTGGCGGTGGAGATGGATCGCGCGGACGGATGGTCGGCCGAAGCCGGCGCCAAGGCGATCCTCACCAAGCTCGGCGTGACTGATTTCGGTGCGCCCATCAGTATCCTGAGCGGCGGCCAGCGCAAGCGCGTGGCCCTCGCGCGGGCGCTCATCGACCCGGCGGATCTGCTCATCCTAGACGAGCCCACCAATCACATCGACGCCGACGCCATCGCCTGGCTGGAGGAATACCTGCTCGACGTGCCCGGCGCGTTGATGATGGTCACGCACGACCGTTACTTCCTCGACCGGGTAGTGAACCGCATCGTGGAGTTGGATCGCCGTCAGCTAGTGAGTTATTCCGGCTCCTACAGCCGCTACCTGGAACTCCGCACAGCTCGTCACCAGCAGCTGGTGGAGGCCGAGGAAAGGCGGCAAAAGCTCCTGCGTCGTGAGCTGGCGTGGCTGCGCCGCGCACCGAAAGCACGCACGACGAAGCAGAAGGCGCGGCGGGAGCGCGCGGCGGAGCTCACGCGCCTGGCCTACGACAGCGGGGAGGACCGTGTGTCCATCGCCCTGGCCGGGCGGCGCTTGGGCAAGAAGGTCCTGGAAGTTCGGAGTCTCAGCAAGGCCTACGGCAACCTCGTACTGTTCACCGACCTCAGCTTCGACCTCGGTGCTGGCGAGCGGATCGGTATCATCGGCCCGAACGGGTCGGGGAAGACGACGTTTCTCGACGTCCTCGCCGAGCGGGTTGCGCCCGACAGCGGCACAGTCACCTGGGGCAACACGGTGCACCTGGGCTACTTCGATCAGCTAGGCGCCGCGCTCGACGATGCGCAACGGCTGATCAACTTCATCGAGGAGGAAGCTCCGCTCATCTTGACCAAGGACGGTGAACGGGTATCGGCGGCGCAGATGCTGGAGTGGTTCCTTTTCGAGCGCCCGCAGCAGCATGCCCAGATCGGCAGCCTGAGCGGCGGCGAGCGGCGCCGCGTGCACCTCCTGCACGCGCTCATTCACCAGCCCAACGTGCTTTTCCTCGACGAGCCGACGAACGACCTGGACATCCAGACCCTGACCGTACTGGAGGAGTTTCTTGATCACTTCCAGGGCAGCCTGATCGTGGTCAGCCACGACCGCTATTTCCTCGACCGCACGGTGGATCAGCTCATCTACTTCGAGGACGGGCGGTTTGGCCTGCGCTACCCGACGCCGTACGCCACCTACCAGCGGCTGCGGCGGGAGGCGGAAGCGGTCCGTGGCACCGAGCAGCCGGTCCAGCGACGTAGGGCACGCACCGCTACGGTGGCCCAGCCCGCCGGCCACCTGCGCAAGCTCACATGGAAGGAGCAGCGCAAGATGGAGGAGCTCGAATCCCGAATCGGGGTGCTGGAGACGCAGCAAGGTGCACTGTCAGCTGAGATCAACCGCTGCGGCAGCGACTACCTGTGCCTGGAAGCGCTCTCAGCGGAGTTGGCGGAAGTCGAGGCCGAGTTGGATGCGGCCATGGAGCGATGGGTAGAACTGTCGGACATAAGCGCAGACGGTTAAGGTGCCATTACGTAGAAGAGAGAGGAGCCAACCATGAAGGCGACGGCCCAGAGAACCGCGGTAACCCACGGTCCGGCCGGTGGCCAGGAGACGGTCGGCGCTAGTGTCCGGCCCAAGGTGGCATCAAGGAACTACGCCGGCATTCGGCCCTCGATGCACCGTAAAACCAGACCAACGACGAGGGACCCGGAACGCCTACCCCCACTGCTACATCAAACCACGCCGGATCCGGTCTGCCGTTTCGGGATGAGTGACGTCGTTGACAATGCGGTAGGCGGCAGGTAGCTTGCTCCTGCCGCCGCACTGGGGCAGACTGACATCCTCTGGTGCCGCTAATCAAGGAGTGACGACATGAGCGTTCAAGAGGCGGTCCTGTTGGTGGCGGCCCTGGGGGGATGGTTTGTGGCCGGAATCGCATCGGCTGCCGCAATCCTCGTGTGGGCCTTGACAGTGCGCGGGAAGAGGAAGCAATGGCAGGTGGCTGAGTCGCCAGACGCGGAGTTCGATGTGGAGGAACTCCTCAAGGATATGGCAGCGGGTCTGCCGAAGATCACCGACAAACTGAATGAGGCATTGGAGAAGGCTAGGGCCGAGGCGCTGGCGATCGGCGAGCCCGCCCAGCAGATGTTGGCACGTCTGGAGGAGCAGATCGAGCAGGAGCGCGAGCAGTGGGGCCAGAATATGGCCGATGCGTACGCGGCGGGGATGTACGTCGAGAGCGAGTACTGGACCGGCGAGACGGGGGAACTTCCGCCCTTCTGACAACGCAACGTGCCATGAGGGTCATGGTGCGATCTGCCTCACTCCCCGTGGCCGTGCAGGGACAATCGCCTGTCTTCGTAACAACCGTTGACCCTACGGGCCAAGCGCATCCAGCAACTCGTCGGTCAGGTCTTCAATTTCGGCGGGCTGGGGGTTGAAGAAACCCCATGCGATGGTGTCGTCGATGTGTAGTGTAGTGATTGAGCGCTGTAGCCACCTTGTAGTTGTCACCACCCGAGTTGAGTCCACAGGCCTTCTCTTCCAAGGCAATCATCCAGGGCTCACCAGATCGAGGGTCGTCGGGTCCGATCACACGTAGGAAGGCCAGACCTTGATCTCCTTGCTCGTACTGAATGGATGAGGGACGCTCGCAGGCGGTCCCAGCGGGGCTTTCGGTCTTCGTCGGGATGGGGTACGGAAGTGACGATGCCTTCGTGGTCAAGCTACGTCCGGGCAGCACCGGATACGTCTGCGCCGGCTACATCGGCGGCCCGGCAGCAATCTGGATGGATTAATCAGCCTGCGGCCTACTGCGGCTCGCGGCGCTCGATCCCGGCGATGCGGTCGAAGTGGGTGTCGTAGGACCACACCCCAACCTGGCCGTGCTGCTCGACCAGCGCCACGTGGTAGGCATCCACGTAGTCGATCGGTTGACTCGCGTAGAGGTCGAAAACACGCTGGAACATCCGCTTGCCTGGAAGTCTCAGGCCGGGCAGGGAGATGATCGGCAGCAGCAACTCCCCGATGGTCTCGCGGGGCACGTCATAAGGCGCGTGCGAGAGCACCCAGACGACCTCGGCGACTACCAGATGCGTCGTCCAGGCCGTCTTTTCGCCGCGCTCCAAGGACTGGACGAGGCGAAAGCACGCGGGGGACTGCGTCGTGTGGTCGTTCAGCAGATGCCGAAGCAGGATATTCGTGTCGAGGAAGAGGCCATTCATCGGTTTTCAGCGGACAGCGGCGACTCGGTGGGAGCCTCTCGCGCGGCTCCGGCCTCGAAAGCCCGCCTGAGCTGCGCCAGATCCTCGGGCTTGTGCTGGGGCCGTACGGCACCGAACGTCATCTCCGCCACCGATCGCACCGGCCGGAGCAGGACGTAGCCCGCCTTGGCTTCCGAGATTGAGAGACCGACTTTGTCCCCCACGTCGAGCCCCAGTGCCCGGCGGATCGCCACCGGCACCGTGATCTGCCCCTTCCGCGTCACGACCGTTGTGTACTCCCGCATGACGACCCTCCTCGAAAGTGTAGTACACGGTACATCAACTCAGGGTAGTATATCATAGGTAGTACCCATCGGCAACCGTAGTGGCCATGGACTGTTTGCCGGCACCGCCCGGCCGCGCTCCGGCATGAGCGTGGCGCGGCGCATCGTGTTCCCGTGCCGGAGGTCGAGGTCGTGGCGGCCACTCCGACGCCTCCGTGCGGGCGTCATGGATGCCCTGTTGCGCCAGTTGTTGGCGCGCGGCCAGGTGCACCTGGAATCGGTGCAACCGTTTGTCGCCGCCAAGTTCGGTGCCCGGGGCATTCAGCGCAGCCCGTGGAGCCAGATCGACTTGCCGCTCGCAGAGATGAGCACCAAGCTGATTGGTCCCGCGGGTTGCAGCATTTGCTCCCGTCGGCAGACGAAGCCCGTTTCGAAGACGCTTGGCAGGCGGGCCTGAACGCTGTATCGTGGGTTTCGTCAGCAAGCAGGAGGCGTTCCTGACGGTGGGAGGCCCTTGAGAGGATCTCTGCGTACACTCACGAACACGCCATTGTCAAGGAAAAACCATCGGGGCTTGCGCCGAGCGCAAACCCGCTGTCGACAGTGTGTGTCGGCAGGGCTGTCTCAACCAGCCAGACGTCCCGGATGCGTTCAGGGCTCTGGCCTCCGGGTCAGATCGAACGCAGCGCCAGGGAAAAGCTCCCGGCTTCAGTCGGTAGTGTTCGACTGAAGGTTCAGCTCAATCCGTACACCGGCACCGCCGCCCCGTGCACCGCCCGCGCGGCTTCCGAAGCGAGGAACAGGATCACCGCGCCGATGTCCTCTGGAGTCACCCAGCGGCTGTGGTCGACGTTGGGCATCGCGTCGCGGTTCTGCGGCGTGTCGATCGTGCCGGGCAAAATGCAGTTCACGTTGATGCCGTGCCCCATTAGCTCAGCTGCCATGCTCTCGGTGAGGCGTACGACAACCGCCTTGGACGCGACGTAGGCGGCAGCGTTGGCCGTGCCCCTCATTGCCGCTCGCGCCGCAACGTTGACGATCTTTCCGCTGCCCTGCTCGAGCATCTGGGGGATCACGGCCCGGCTCGTGAGGAAGGTGGTGCGAGCGTTCAGGTCCAGCATGAAGTCCCAAGCCTCCTCGGGCGTCTCGTGCACCGGCGTCCCAGCGCGGTAACCCCCAACTGCGTTCACGAGGATATCGATCCTGCCGAAGCGGGCAACGGCCTGCGCCACAAGGCCAGCGACCGACTCGGCGTCCGTGAGGTCCGCCGGGACGGTCAACACCCCGCCCGGCCCAGCGCCCAGCCCGGCTACCATCGTCGCGAGACGCTCCTCACTCGAGCCAACGAGGATGAGGTGCGACCCGGCGGCACGGAATCCATGGGCTGCCGCGGCGCCCAGGTTGCCGGACGCGCCGGTGACCAACGTCACACGATCCGCGAAGTCCACCACTGGACGCCTCCTCAATCTATCCCATCCGTTCATCCGTGGATCCGATTTATCCGTGTATCCGCTGCCTCAATCCGATGTGTGGCCATCCTCGTAGCCGTGCGGGTGCCTGCGGTGCCAATCCCAGGCCGTGGCGACGATCTCGTCCAGGCCCGTGTAGCGCGGTTGCCAGCCCAGCTCGCGCTGGATGGTTTCCGATGAGGCGATCAGCGTGGCCGGGTCGCCCGGCCGCCGATCGCCGACGACGTGCGGGATGAGTTGGCCCGTAACTCGGCGCGCCGCCTCGATGACCTCCAGCACCGTGAAGCCCCGGCCGTTGCCAAGGTTGTACTTCCGGCTTCGAAGCTCACCCAGTGCTTGCAGGGCCAGGATGTGAGCCTGCGCCAGGTCCACGACGTGAATGTAGTCGCGCACGCAGGTGCCGTCGTGGGTAGGATAGTCGTCGCCGAAGACGGTGATCCGCTCGCTCTGGCCCAACGCCACCCGGAGGACCAGCGGGATGAGATGCGTTTCCGGATCGTGGTCCTCGCCGCGCTCGGGCGTGCAACCACAGGCATTGAAGTAGCGCAACGAAGCATAGCGCAGGCCATGGATGCGCTCGAACCAGTGCAGCAGCCGCTCGATAATGTGCTTGGACTCACCGTAAGGCGAGCCGGGCACGATCCGCTCGTCCTCGGCAATCGGCATCCGCTCGGGGTCATCGAACAGGTTGGCCGTGGAGGACAGGATGAAGCGCCGCGCCCCGGCCGCGACCGCCGCCTCGAGCAGGTTCGTGGCATTGGCGACATTGTCCCTAAGGTACTTGAGCGGCTGAGCCATGCTCTCCCCAACGAGCGTGTACGACGCGAAGTGCATCACGCCGTCGATCCCGGGATGGTCGGCGAACAGGCTCGCCAGCGCCTCGCGGTCGGCCAGATCACCCTTGACGAACACGGCGTCGGGATGGACGGCCGCGGCATGGCCTTGGTACAGGTTATCGAACACGACGACCTCGTGTCCGGCCGCCAAGAGCTCTTCCGCCGTGATGCTGCCGATGTAGCCAGCACCCCCGGTGACGAGTATCTTCAACGTGCACTCCTTTGGCCTTCGGATGGCAGACCAGGCTGGACCGGACGATCTGCGCTCTGCGTCAGAAATCAGTCCGCGGACGGCTGCGCGTGGGACCCCAACCACCTGTCCGGCATCTGGACGGACACGACCTCTCCGCGCGCCGTTTCCTCACCCCCGGCGAATACCGAAATAGCGACCGCGACCTTGCGCGGCTTGACCTCCGTCACCTTGGCCCGCAGCTCCAGGAGCGCATCGATGGGCGTCGGCTTCAGGTAGTCCACCTTCAGCGAGGCCGTCACGTAGCGCAGCGAGGGCTCCGTATCCATCCCGCGGCCCTCCGCCCGGTAGGCGGCGGCAGCTGCCGTGCCCGTTCCGTGGCAGTCGATAAGCGAGGCGATCAACCCGCCGTACACGTAGCCCGGAATCGCCGTGTGATACGGCCGGGGCTGGAACGTGCACACCGCCTCTTCACCATCCCAGTAGCTCTTGATGTGCAGGCCGCGGTCGTTGAGACGGCCACAGCCGTAACAATAGCTCACCGTATCCGAGTAGTAATCTTGGAACGCCTTCTGGGTCATGCAGACCTCTCAGGGAAGTCACCTTCTAAAGTCAGCGGGAGATCAATTCACGTCCAGTGTCGCGTCCGCCGGCATGCCGGGGCGCAGCCGGTGATCCTTGTTGTCCAGCGACACCGTCACGGCGAACACCAGGTTCGCCCGTTGGTCCTTCGTTTGCACATTGCGGGGCGTGAACTCGGGTTCGGTTGCGATGAACGTCACTTCGCCGTGGAACGAACCGTCCGGGAATGCATCCACTTCCACATCCACGCTGTGCCCAACCGCCACGTCCCCGATCTCCGTCTCCGGCACGAACACGGTGAGGTCCACCCGATCCAGGTTCGCCAGCCGAACGAGCGTCGCACCTGGCAGGGCGATCTCCCCAACCTCGGCCGACCGACTGATCACCAAGCCGTCCATCGGCGCCCGCAAGACCAACTGCTCACCCTGGGCCTGCAGTGCGTCCCGGGCCGCCTCGGCCTGCCGCACGTTCGCTTCGGCAGCGGCCACCTCCTTGCCCGTGGCGCCGGCTTCGAGCATGTCGAGCCTGGCCTGAGACGCCTCGACCGCGGCCCCGGCTTGCCTGAATGCCGCCTCCGCGGCGTTAACCACAGCCAATACCTGAATGGGGTTTTCCCGGAGCTCCAGCAGGTTCGCGAGGGCCTGCTCGGCGCCTGCCTGACCCGCGCGCGCCTGATCCAAGGGCAGGGGGGGGGGCCGGCGCGGCGCGGCGGCGGGCTCGGGGCGCGCGAGGGGGCGGCGGGGGTGTGTCAG
>CAYYVH010000049.1:0-18649 GCA_964475075.1 uncultured Anaerolineales bacterium
AGTCTTTCAGGCGCAGAAGCTGGAAGCTATCGGTGTCTTAGCTGGCGGTATTGCACATGATTTTAATAATGCTTTAGCCAGTATTACGGGCAATATTTATTTCTTGAAACAATAATCCTGTAATCAGGAAGAAACACACGCACGCCTGACTACCATACAAAATGTTTGCGATTCATCTGCCATCCATATCAAACAACTGCTGAGTTACGCGCGCAATGACAGCATGATTGTTATGGAAGTTGTTGAAATCAATCAATGTGTTCGTAATGCCTGTCAAATGGGTAAATCGATGCTTCCTAGCGAAGTGAACCTCAAATGCACCCTTTCTAGGGAAGAGCTATATGTGTATTGGAATGCTGTGCAGGCTCAACAAGTACTAATCAACCTCATGAACAATGCTTGTCATGCTTTGCGAGATATTGAACAGCCCACTATCAGCATAGAGGTTGGCTTGGTAAATAATCATGATGTCTTAACGGAAAATGGTCTTGAAGTGGGTGATGAGAGCTACTTGTGTCTGTCGGTGCAAGATAATGGTGTCGGCATGTCTGAGGAGGTGAGAGAGCAGGGTGCCGCAGAGCACCAGTGCCACCCTCCTCCGCAACAAGATCTACGTCTACCGCCAGTGGCGGGAGGGCGGCGAGCTGGTCATGGCGAGCTGGAGCCGCTGGGAGATCGACGCGAACGCGAAGATCATCGACATCGGCTGGATTCGCTCCAAGCTGTACCTCTTCGTCCACCGCCAGGACGGCATGCATATCGAGGTCATGGACTTCGGCAAGAGCGTCGAGCACGTCAACTTCCCCCACCGTTGCCACCTGGACTCGCAGCTGAGCCTGACCGGCGTGTACGCCGCAGGCCCGGACGAGACCACGTGGACCATCCCCTACGACCAGGTCACCAACGGCGGCACCTTCCAGATCGTCACCGGTGAGGGCTTCGGCACAGCGGGCGACGAGCGGGGGCAGATCGTACCGATCAAGTCCCAGGCCGACCTCAGCATCGTGGCCGAGGGCGACTGGTCCGCCGCCGCCTGCTACATCGGGCGCGTGTACGAGTCCACCTACGAGTTCAGCGAGTTCGTCCTGCGGGAGAGCCAGCGCAAGGGCGGCGGAGCCGTCTTCGGCGACCGTCTCCAGCTCAAGCGCGCCAACCTCGTGTACGAGGACACGGGCACGTTCGACGTCGAGGTGACCAGCCGCGACGACGACGACGCCGACACGTACTCCGACACCTTCACCTCCGAGTTCATCAACCAGTCCCTCATCGCCCCCCGCGGGCTGGAGAGCGGGTTGTTCGAGTTCGACATCACAGGGAACAGCGCCGATGTCATCCTCACCGTCAAGTCGTCCTCGCCCCTACCTTTCATCCTCAGCGCCCTCCGCTGGGAGGGGCGGTTCTTCCAGCGGTCTGCCTCGGCATAGCCGAGCGGTTGTGGTCCCCGCCGAGAACGGCGACATCTTGACCCTGGCAGCTGACGGCCTCCGGCAGCAGGACGTGGACGAGCTGGCCGCCGTCGGCCTCCTCCCCGTCCCGGCCCTCATCCAGTCCTTCAACGCCTCATGGCCGCACGTGTTCACCATCCTTGCCGATGGTGAGCCGTGTGCCATGTTCGGGGTCACCCCCGCCGGCGTCCCCTGGATGCTGGGCACCGACCGGATGCTGACGATCCCCCGAGACCTCATCGTACAGGGGCAGTGGTGGATCGAGTACCTGAACCGCCTGCACCCCGTCCTTGAGAACTGGGTGGCCGTGGACAACACGGTGTCGGTCCACTGGCTCAAGCGCATGGGCTTCGAATTCCACGAGACCCACGTCATCAACAACACAACTTTCAGGAGGTTTACCCGATGTGTGAACCCGCAACTCTGACCGCCCTCATCACAGCGGCAACGACCATCGGCACGACCGGTGGTGCCGCGGGTGGTGCCACGGGTGCCGCAGTCGGAGGCACCGCCGCCGCTACGTCAGCTGCCACCGCCGCCGCTGCCGGCACGGGCGCCACCACGAGTGGCCTGCTCACCTCCGGCCTCGCCGCCGCATCGGGCATCGCCCCCACAGCCGCCCCCACCATCGCGGGCGCCGCCGTGACCCCCTCCCTCGCCTCCGTTGGCGCCACCCAGGCCGCCCTCACTCCCGCAACCACGGGCATCCTGGGCACGGGCATCACCGCCGGCCAGGCCGCCCAGGCCGCTACCCTCATCGGTGGCGTAGCCAGCGGAGCCACGAGTGGTGTGCAGGCCGAGCAGCAGAAGGAGGCCGCCGAGAAGGACTCCAAGGCGAAGGCCGACGCGAGCCGCACCGCGGCCGCCGCAGAGCTGGAGGAGGCCGGAGAGGCCGCCGCCCAGCAGCGTTTCGACATCGCCCGTGAGACCCTCCGCCAGCGCGGCGTCGGCCAGAACTCTGGCCTGAGCGAGCGCAGCGTCGCAGCCCTGGCCCGGAACTCCGAGTTCCAGGCTGGCCTCGACAGCACCACGGTAGAGAAGAACCTGGAGAGCAAGCGCAAGGCCGCCGCGGCCAAGGGGCGTGGCATCCAGATCACCCGCTCAAGCGAGAAGAACTCCATTGGGAGCCCGTCTCGCCTACGCATTGCAGCCTCCACGGTTGGCGCCGGACTCAAGAGCGCCCGCGCTGGTCTCCAGATCAAGCGCGAGATCGAAGGCTCGTAGGAGTTCCCCATGCCCCTCACGCTAACCCCCAGATCCTCAGGCGGCGACCGCATCCGCACACAGACCCCTCGCTCCTCAGGACAGAGCGGTATCAGCGCCCTCCTGGACGTGGTGAACGAGGGCATCGGCTTCGTCGGTGACGAGGTGGCCCACGCCGCTAAGCGGGAAGAGGAGGAGGCGGTCGAGCTGCTGAGCCACTCCGAGATCACCTTCAGCGAGATCGCCGAGATCGAGCAGAACTCCCAGTTCGAGCGAGCCCGCAAGCTGGCCCGCGAGCGCCGTGGCCAGATCGAGGGCGAAGGTGCCCGCAAGGAGATCGAGGACGCCGTACGCGGCGCCCCCGACGCCCTTGAGGCCCGCAAGCGCATCCATGCCATCACCTCGAAGCGGGCCGCCGAGCTTGGCCCCAGCGAGGCTGTGGGCTTCCGCACCGCCACCGAGGAGTACGTCCCCGGCCTCCTGGACGCCGCCGCCCAGCAGCGCATCGCCAGGGAAGAGGCCGACCGCGTCCGCGCGAAGGCAGGCCTCACCGCCTCCATCCTGGAGGAGCGCCCCCAGGAGTTCATCTTCCACTGGGGCGAGGAGGTCGCCGTAGAGCGCGGCCTGGGCGCCGACATGGACGCCTACCACGGCCAGCAGGCGGACGACATCGCCACCTGGTGGAAGATCGGCGACGACCAGACCGGCCAGACGGCGGACAACCCCCGCACCCAGAACACCCTCCAGCAGCTGGACGAGATCATCGAGTCCGGCCTGGTCGAGGGCGCCGAGATGGCCCACTACGTCAAGCTCCGCGAGACGGTAGAGGCGGACACCGAGCGCCGCCTGAAGGCCCAGGCCACCAACGCCGCGGCCAACGGCACAGCGAACTCCGACTTCGCCTACGCGCAGTATCAGCTCTCCACCTGGAAGCTGAACAACCCAGGCCGCGACGCCCCCCAGGCGATGGAGCAGGCCCTCCTGAACGCCGCCCTCGCCACTGGGAAGGCCTCCGACGTCCGTGCCGCTGAGGGCGAGATCCTCGCCACGGCGAAGGAGCACGTCGCCCCCGGCGTCTCCGGCACCGAGGAGTGGAAGTCCGGGCGCAAGACGCTTGAGGCCCTCATCAGGGACCGCGGCCTGCCCGCCTCGGACGGCCTCGACATCTTGGCCCAGTACGACGCGATGGGCACCACCCTCAGCCCCGCCCTCAAGGGCGACCGGGCGGCCCTCCTGAACACGGCCAACGACTTCGCCAAGGACGCCATGAAGAATGGCAAGGAACAGGTGAGAGCCCGCAAGGACACCGAGAAGGCCCTGGACGCCCAGCTTGAGGCCGACATCAACCAGGCCTTGACCGCCGTGCCCCTCGGCCCCATTGGCTCCCAGGAGGAGTACGACAGTAAGAAAGAACGCCTCACCGAGGCCCTGCGCTCCCAGAAGCGCCGCCGCCTCGACCTCATCAGACAGGAGCAGCTGTCAACGTGGGCCGCCGAGCACGGCTTCGATGCCACTGACCTAGTCAACACCCGACGATAGGAGCCGCCATGGCTACCCGAGACGACAACGCCGAACAGATCTATGCCCACAGCGCCGCCAAGGATGCCGCCTGGGAAGAGGACTGGGACGCGAACGAGGCTCTGGCCCAGGCTCGCGAGGAGATCAACGCCCGCGAGGCAGCCGCACAGGCCCCCGCCGAGGGTGCTCCTGCTCCGGCAGCCGAGGAGGGCGAGGACGACCCCTCCGTCTTCATGGACATGCTAAAGAGCTTCGCCCGTGGCGTCCCCGCCGAGCTGGCGGACGTCACGGACAACGCCTTCGACGCTGGCGAGGCTGCCATGCGCGGCCTCGGAATCCCCGAGGCGTTCCTCCAGGAGATCCGCGACTACCGCGGAGGCAACCTGAGGGACCAGGTGGACCAGTCCCTCGGCACCCCCGAGACCACCGCCGGCGCCGTCACCCAGGGCATCACCGGGCAGCTGGGGCTCATCGTCCCCGGCCTGGTGGCCCTCCGCTCCGCACAGATCATCGGCAAAGGCGCAGGCCTTGCTGGTGCTGCCACAGGAGCCTTCGGCCTCCCCGCCGCTGTAGCCACGGGCACCCACCGCCCCGGCGAGGGCACCGTCGCCAACATCGCCACGGAGCAGGGCGAGGGGACCGTGTTCGACAACGTCTTCACCCGTGCCCTCTCCATCGACGAAGACGACAGCCGCCTCGAAGAGCTGGCCAAGGTCTTCGGCGAGGACATCATCCTCAGCGGCGCAGGCGAAGGCCTCGTCGCTGGCATCAAGGCCGGCGCCAAGGGCGTCAAGGCCGGCAGCTCTGGCGTCGTCCAGAGCGTCCAGCGCGTCCGCGGGGTCGCCAAGGCCCGCCGTGGCGTCACCCAGGAGGCCGACGAGGCCGCCGTGATCGGCGCCGACGCTGTCTCCACCGACGAAGTCGCCGAAGGCGTCGAGGCCGCCGTCAAGGCCGAAGAGGCCGCCGCGCTGACCAACGGCGCCCTCGACCAGATTAAGAACGCCATCGAGGTCTCCATCGCCAAGGGCGAGGACGTGTCCGTACTCCGCGAGCTGGAGGCCGACCTGGCCATCAAGGCCGAGACCGCGAGCCGGGAGGCCAGCGACGCCGCACAGCGGATCGTCGAGTTCACAGGGCGTGGCGTCCAGGACGGACGAGCCACCGAGGCCCTACGCCAGGCCGCAGGTCTGGGAGCCGACGTAGACGCCGCACTGGGCAAGGCCGCCTCACGCGCAGTAGCGGGCGAGGCCAAGCCGCCCCGCACCCGCACCGTCTGGAACCACCTCCAGGTCACGGGCGACGTGGCCGACGACCTGGCCGCGAAGATCAGGGATGGCGACTTCGACGGGGCAGCCGATACCTTCGGCGCCACCCTCGACAACACCAACCTCTCAAGGATCGACAGCGACGACTCCCTCAAGGACGTCTTGTCGGGGCTGGCCAAGGAGTTTCACAACTCCCCCAACAGCCACGTCTCCCACCTCCGCCCCCAGTCCGTAGCCGCGTCCGCCGACGAGGCCCGCAAGGTCATCACGAAGCTGGCCAAGGACAACCACACGACCGAGGAGGCCATCCTCCGCTCCCACGCCGAGCAGTTCGACGGCAAGTTCTCCGTCACCGCCTGGGTCAACGCCCTCCGCATGACCGAGGCCGGCCTGAACGCCAAGGTGGGGAAGCTCTCCGACATCATGAAGGACCCGGAGACGGCGAACCTCGCTGACGGCGAGCGCCTCCTGCGCTCCATCCAGCTCCTCGCCAACGTCAGGGACCGCCGAGCCGGCTTCACCACCGACGTGGCCCGAGCCCTCGGCGCACACAAGTTCATCACCCACGAGCGTGACTACCTCGGCGCCGCCATCAAGGGCAACAGCCAGCGCATCGCCGAGCTGGAGAAGCTTATCGACGGCGCGGGTGGGTTGGAGAAGGTCAGCCAGCTGGCCGAGTCCCTCAGCCTCGCCATCGACGAAGACGCCGTGGGCCACATCGCCGACGCCGCCAAGCTCGACCCCACCCTGGGGGACATGTTCTTCAACATGTTCATCGGCAACGTCCTCAGCGCCGGCCCCACCCAGTCCGTCAACATCGTGACCCCCGCCCTTCAGGCGCTTCTGTGGAACCCCACGATGCACCTCTTCGACGCTGCGGCCATGACCCTGAAGAACGGCAACCCCGCCCGCTTCCGCGCCGCCCAGGCCAGCCTCAACGCTGCCCTGAGCGCCGCCCGTGCGGGCCTGGTCCTCCCCGGCTCCTTCCGCAACATGTGGCAGGAACAGGGCATCAAGGCCGCAACCCGCGACCTGGGCACCCGCATCGGTGGCTCCAACGTGGGCCGAGCCTTCAAGCAGAGCCGCCGCGTATCGGGCCGCCAGGGCCAGGACCTCGCGACCGACGCCCAGATTCCCAGCTCCTCACTCCTCCGGGGCGAGGGGCTGGCTGGTGTGGTCCGTGCCGGCGGGAAGGTGCACATCCCCCTGAGCGGCGCCTTCACGAAGGGTGGGGCACACGTCCCCCTCCTCCGCCCCATGGGCCAGAAGAACCTGAACGCCGCCGGCGACTACATCGCCGCCCGCCAGGGTGCCGCCAAGGTGCTCGACTACGTGGGCCGCGTGATGGAGCTGCCGGGCAAGATGCTCGCCGCAGGCGACGAGCTGACCTACGGCATGAACTTCCACGGCCAGCTGCACTCCGACCTCATCGAGGAAGGGGCTGGTAGGGGCCTGACCGGCGCCCGCCTGACGCAGCACGTCGAGGAGGGCCTCGCTGACATGCAGGGCCTCGCCTCCCTGAAGCGCCAGATCGAGACCTTCGGTGATCCGGGCGGCATCAAGCAGGCCAAGGTCGATCGCCTGGAGCGCATCTACGAGAGCGCCAACGGCAGTGCCGAGCGCGGCACGTACACCGAGAATGGTGGCCCCGCGCTCGACGCCATGATGAAGCTGCGCCGGGCCATGCCTGGGCTGCGGTGGTTCATGCCGTTCATGCGCACCCCGCTCAACCTCGTGAAGCGAGGAGCCGCCGACTTCAACCCGGCAGGCCAGGCCGTACAGGCTGGCCACTCCCTCCTCAAGGGCGAGTTCGACGAGGCCGCGAAGAAAGCCGCCCGCACGGCGTTCGTCGGTGGCATCTACGCCGCCGTCTGGAACGGCGCGATGAGCGGTCGCATCCAGGGCGGAGGCCCCACGAATCCCGCCCAGCGGGAGCTGTGGCTCTCCGAGACGGACGACCAGGGGCGCCCCCTCAACGTGCCCTACTCCATCCTTATCGGCGACCAGCGCATCTCCGCCAACCGCTTCGACCCCATCGCCATGCCCATCTTCATGATGGTGGACGCGATGGAGATCATGGGCGACGAGGACGACATCACGTGGGAGGAGACCTCCCTGAAGATCTCCAACGCCCTGGGCGAGGCTGCGAAGTCCCGCTCGTTCGTTGAAGGCATCGTCAACCTGGTCCACCTCTTCGAGAACCCGGAGCGTTACGGGCGCCGCATGGTGACCTCCATCGTGGAGAACACCGTGGTCCCCGGCTCCCGCCTCTGGGCCAACCTGGAGCGTGGCGGCCTCCCCGTCCCCAACGACCTCGTTGCCAACCTTGGCGGCGACGGCGCGGAGGGGCTCCTCAAGGACCTGGTCACCGGACGGCCTGGCCGCCAGGCGATCCAGGACGAGCAGCCGGGCCTCCAGGGCCTGTACCTCCAGCTGGGCAGCACGATCCAGTCCGACCTCCCCGCCGGCCTCAGCGAAGGCTTCGAGGAGGTGTGGAACCTCATCCACTCTAAGAAGCTACACCTGGGCCGCACGCCCAACCTGAACTTCTGGGGCGAGGTGCGGAACGTGCCCATGACCATGGGGCCGAACATGGTGTCCCCGTTCGTGGGCTCCGACGCCACCCAGACCGACCCCGTGTCGGACGAGATGCTCCGCCTCGGCGCCGGCATCAGCACCCAGCAACGCTTCGGGAACATAGCGGGCGTGAAGCTCACCCCCGAGCAGCAGTACCGCTTCCAGCTCCTGTTCGCCGACCCGGCCAACAACCACCCCGACGCCTACGGCGACGACCCCACCATTCACGAGGCCATCTCCCAGGAGATGTTCGTGGACGGGGACCCGGCCCAGGGCTTCGACGATGTGTGGATGGAGCGGGGCGACTCCCGACCCGACCCGACGACCGGCAACAAGGTCATCGGTGGGAAGGAAGCCCGCCTCAACACGGTCATCGGTCGCTACATGAAGCAGGCCCGCCGCCAGGTCCTGGAGGAGTTCCCGGAACTCAAGGGCCAGGTGGAGGCTGTGGAGAAGGAGCGGCGCGACGCCCAGTGGAACGAAGAAGAAGAAGGCACAACGGAGACCTCCGCAGCTGCGCAGCGCCTCCTTGACATCACACGATAGGAGGCCCTGATGGCCACTACCTCAACCTACAACGGCACTGGGGCGCAGACCACCTTCACGGTGGGCTTCCTGTACCTCTCCGAGTCCTACGTCACCGTGACGGTGGACAGTGTCCTCCAGGTCCAAGTGACCGACTACACGTTCAGCGGCGACGGCCTCAGCGTCGTGTTCGAGGCCGGGTCCATCCCCGCCTCCGGCACGGACAACGTCGTCATCCAGCGCGTGACCTCGGCCACCCCCCTGGTGGACTTCACCAAGGGCGGCGCCATCTCCGAGGCCGACCTCGACAACGCCACCCAGCAGGCGATCCACTACGCCGAGGAGTCAAACGACAACTTCGTCGCCTCCACCTTCACCACCAGCGCGGGCCACTGGGACGCCCAGTCCCTCCGCATCACCAGCCTGGCTGACGGCATCGCCGACCAGGATGCGGCCACCAAGGCCCAGGTGGACGCCGTCGCCGGCTCCGCCACCGCGGCAGCCACGGCGCAGACCGCAGCCGAGGCCGCCCAGACGGCAGCCGAGACGGCCCAGACCGCCGCCGAGCTGGCCGAGACCAACGCCGAGACCGCGGAGACCGCAGCTGAGCTGGCCGAGTCCAACATCACCGCCGTCTACCCCGTGTCCGGCCTCGCCGTCGGTCGCACCCTGGTAGCGGACAGCGCGACCTCGTTCGCCGAGACGCGCACCGAGACCTGGGAGTTCATCGGCAGCTCGGCCATCTCGTCCGACGCCAGCAAGGTGGTCGCTCTGACCACGGCCACCTACGCCCGCTACCGCATCCACATCACCGACTACGTTCCTGGCACCAACGACCAAAACCTCTACCTGACCGTGTCCGACGACGGCGGGTCGGTCTACGAGGCGGGGACGTCCTACAACGTGAAGGGCACCAACTCCGCTGGGTCGATGGCCCGCATCAACGACACCGGCACAGCACAGTTCTGCCTCCACGACGACGGCACAGGCATCGGCTCCGCCGCCGGGGAGTTCTACAGCGGTACGCTTGAGCTGCGCCCCGGCTCCGCCTCCACGCCCTGCACCATCCACGGTGATGGCTACTACCTCGACGCCGGCGGGGCCATCATCCAGGTGACCTACGCCGGCCACAACACCACCACCACAGCAGAGGTCACGCACATCAAGTTCGCCTCTGAGTCCGGCAACCTCGGCTCCGGCACCTTGACGGTCTGGGGAAGCAGGTTGTAATGCTTAATCAGTACGAACGTGATGAAATTCTTGTCCGTCTTGATGAGAGAGTTGCTGTCCTACACGCGGGTCAAGGTGACCAGGAGACCCGAATCCGGGGCCTGGAGAAGGTTCGTAACTGGATCGGCGGCGTCGTCTCAGTCATCCTCGCATTCTTCGGAATCACCAACACCATCTAAGGAAAAACACTATGAACGAATTTGTAACCTCCCTTCAGAGCGGCGACTGGCAGAGCTGGGCCACGGCTGGCCTCGCAACCCTGGTAGCACTGTGGGGCCTGGTCAAGGTGTGGGTCAAGGTGACCCCCTCCAAGACCGACGATGCTGCTATCGAGAATGCCTCGAAGTACATCGATCCCATCCTCAAGGGTGCCGAGGGCCTGGTAAGGCCCCAAGACAAGCAGCTCGCCCAGCCCCGCAAGTCCACCATTCACGGGACGCGGGTCGTACGTGGGGAGAAGCCCTCCGACGAGTCGCCCTCTGGCTCGTGATCTGGGTTGCCGGTGGGGCCTTGCTGATCCTCCTGATTGGCCTCATGGTCACCATCGTCCTGCTGTCCTCCTCGAAGTACAGCCAGGGAAAGTCCGACACCGAATCCGAGGCCCTGAAGAGGGGTCGCGAGCAAAGGAGCAAGGCCGATGAAATCATGGCTGAGCCTGTTGCTGATGAGCGTGCTTGGCTCGACCGGGTGCGTAAACGTCATCTCGACGACTAACCCGTTCGCCTGCGACCCCTTCCACACTGACGCTGACCGCATCGAGCAGTATGCCGAGATGGTCACCACAGACACCGCCCCCGCCGTACGTGCGTGGGTACGCGAGGCAGACCGAGTCTGCCGAGCAAACAATGAACTAAGGAACTACTAGTATGCGTATCTTCATCCTGGCCCTCGTGGCCCTTCTGGTCGCGGCGCCCGCGCTGGCGGACCGAGACCCCCGCAACATCACCTGCTCTCGTGTTGAGGCCCTCGCCACGACCGACGACGACAACCCCGTGTATCTCGCCCCCAACGGCGGCGCGCTTGTGACGCGTGTCGGCTGCTCGACCCTGGAAGATGTTGCGACCCCCGCGACCATCCAGTTCCAGATCGCCACCACCGACGTGACGCACGCCACCCTGACGTGCGCCGAGGCCGGTGCGGCCCTGACCTGGGTTCCCGCGACGGCTGCCAACAGCATCGTCGAGGGCCAGCTTCTCAGCTACGACGTGGACGCCGGCACGACCAGCGACTACATCGTGTGCGCGGAAGTCGAGACGCGACCGTAGTGTCTGACAAGGCCCGCGAAGACCTCGCCGCCGGCCTGGTCTCCTATGCCGCCTCCTTCAAGGAGAAGGCGGACGAGGGCCAGGCCACCGCTGCCGACGTGAGTGCTGCGTTGAAGCTCCTCGCCCACATGGGTGGGGAACTCAACCAGTCTCACCCGGACGTGGTAGCCACCCGGGACGAGGTCATGGACAGCATCCGTGACCTCGACCTCGACTCACTACACTAGGAGTTCCTTATGGAGCCGATACTGAAGGAGAGCTTCCCCCACTTCCTGGTCTACACCTGGAGGTTCCTGGGACTTCCTGACCCCACGCCCGTCCAGCTGGACATGGCTAAGTTCATGCAGCACGGCGGGCGGCGTATCGGCATCCAAGCCTTCCGTGGCGTAGGCAAGAGCTGGATCTGCTCTGCCTACGTCACGTGGCTACTCCTGCGTGACCCCGACGTGAAGGTCCTCGTGGTCTCCGCGTCCAAGGACAGGTCCGACGCATTCTCCACGTTCACCAAGAGACTCATCTGGGAGCTGCCCCTCCTTCAGTTCCTGAAGCCCGATAAGGCCAAAGGTGACCGCCTCTCGAACGTGGCCTTCGATGTCCGCCCCGCCCGCCCCGCCCACGCCCCGAGCGTGAAGGCCGTGGGCATCACCGGACAGATGACGGGCTCCCGCGCCGACTACATCGTGGTCGATGACTGCGAGGTGCCCAACAACTCTGAGACCGCCCTCATGCGCGAGAAGCTGCTACAGCGCGTAGCAGAGCTTGGTGGTGCCATTCTGACCCCGCAGGCCCAGGCCGGCGAGGCAGGTGGCATGATCTTCCTGGGCACCCCCCAGGTCGAGGACACACTGTATTCCAAGCTGCCCGAGATGGGCTACGACTTCCGCATCTGGCCGGCACAGGTCCCCGAGGTCCCCGAGAATTACCGAGGCCGCCTGGCCCCGATGATTGACGCGATGATCGCAGACGGCGCCCCCGCCGGCACCCCCGTTGACCCCAAGAGGTTCGACCGGGACGAGCTGGAGGAGCGCCTACGCGAGTACCGCTCAGCGGGGTTCGCCCTCCAGTTCCAGCTGGACACGAGCCTGGTGGACGCAGATCTCCACCCGCTCAAGATGTCTGACCTCATCGTCGCCCCCACCGGGGTAGACGTGTGCCCCGACAAGTTCGAGTGGTCACAGTCCGACGAGTATGAGATCGCATGGGCGCCCCTCGTGGGCCTACCTGGCGACAAGTTCTATGGTCCGATGTTCACCGCAGACGACCATAGCCCCTACGACGGAGCGATGATGTTCATCGACCCGTCCGGGCGCGGGAAGGACGAGACGGCCTACGCAGTAGTCAAGATGCTGCACGGCTTCCTCGTCGTTCGCCGGTGGGGAGGCGACCCTGGTGGTTACCAGGCGGACGCCCTCGCACGGTTGGCCACCGTCGCCCGTGATGAGAAGGTGAAGGTGATCGTCATCGAAGACAACTTCGGCGACGGCATGTTCACCGAGCTAATCAAGCCCGTACTGAACCGAGTCTACCCCGATGGCTGTGGGGTGGAGGAGGTGAAGGTACACAGCCAGAAGGAGCTGAGGATCTGCGACGCCCTTGAGCCCGTCATGGCCATGCACAAGCTGGTCATGGACGAGGAGGTCGTCAGGCACAACACACGCCCGAAGACCCACGCCGAGGACGTCCTGAAGTCCGCATTCTTCCAGCTTAGCCGTATGACCCGCGAGAAGGGCGCCCTGAAGTTCGACGACCGCATCGACGCCCTCGCCGGCGCCGTGGCCTGGTGGACGGACCGCATGGCCCAGGACACCGACAAGAAGATCAAGAACCGTGACGACTCCCGCCTCCAGAAGGAGCTGGACGACTTCGCACTAGGCATCCTATCACCGCAAGGCCGCAAGGCTGCGCTCAACAAGAACCGCTCCGGGAACTGGGGTGGCATCGAGAGATGAACATGAGAATCCTCCTCCTTATCCTGGCCCTGCTGTTCGCCGTGCCCGCCGCGGGCGACAGCTTGTCCAACGACCTGGAGCGTCAGGGCATCAACAAGCTGACCCCCAAGGACCTGAACCAGATCAACACGTTCAACGTCCTGGACTACGGTGCCGTAGCCAACGGGACCACCGACGACGCCGCCGCCATCCGCCTCGCCATCACGGCGGCCTGTGCGGCCTCGGCCCCCCGCCGCCTCTACTTCCCCACAGGTGACTACCGCGTAGGCGACAGCACCAACACCACGTTCAAGTACCTGCTCCCCATCACCTGCGGCAACATCGAGATCCTTGGTGACGGGCCTGAGAACACCGAACTCCTCGTCGGCAACGCCGAGGGCTACTACATGTTCTACAGCTGTAGCACGGTGGCCCACAACCTCCGCGGCGACTGCGACACCCAGATCACCAACATCACCTACCGCGACTTTAAGATCACGGACGACGACCCCGAGGCCCACGGCCACGGCTACTACATCATCGGCTCCGAGAGCCTGTCCGGCGGCACCCCTGCCCACGGCGACACGGTGACGTGGACCGGCGGGGCAGGTACCGTTCAGGACTACGACCTGGGCAGCGACGGTTACATCCGCGTCTTCCTCACCTCCGGCGCCTTCGTGGCCCCCGAGGACGTGACGGACGGCGTGTGGTCCACCACCGGCTCCACCCTCATCGGCGCTCCCGCCGACGACGAGGGGCACGGCATCGGGACCCGCAACGTCAAGACGGTCACCGTGGACAACGTCCACCTCGCCGACCTCTCGGACGAGGGGCTCGACTTCACCCTCGACAGCCTCGACGTCTTCGTCAACAACGTCCGTGCCACCGGGTGCAGCCAGCTCGGTGCCGGTGGAGGCTGCATCGCCTTCCAGGCCAACAGCAGCGGCACGATCTCCAACAGCCACCTTGAGGGCGGCACGCGCAGTGTTACGGGCACAGGATCTCTGATCGCCATCGAGCACAACAACGTGGGCGAGCCCGCCGTTGGCGGCATCAACATCACCGGAGTGGTGATGCGCGAGACCTCCGCCGCCGCAGCCGACAAGGTTGAGTCTGGCCTGAAGATCACCGCCAACAGCGGTGCCATCGACAGCGTAACGCTGGCCGGTTCCGTCATCGAGGTGGACCACGCCAACGGCGACGCCATCATCGTGGTAGGCGACAACGTGAACGTCACGGCCCTCTCCGTCTCAGGCAGTACGATCATTGGCTCCTCGAACGTAGAGCCCGCTGCCCGTGCCTCCCTGGCCGGCAACACTCTCTCGATGGACGCCACCATCGCCTCCGCCCACCAGGGCTGGGATGTGGTATCGGGCAACATGCTCGAAGCAGACAACGCAGACACCATCCTCGTCCTCGACACTGAGGGCGCATCGGCCACTGGCAACCACTTCGGCCTGGCAGCCAACGACTGCGTTCGGATTGCCAACAGCTTCGTGTCGGTGCAGGACAACACGTTCGACACCTGCGGCGGTGGGGCCGGCAGCGGCCACCACGCCGTCCTCGAAGACAACAGCCACAACGAGAGCATCGTACGCAACAACATCTACTACAACAACCCCAGCGGTGGGCAGTTCTACGTGGGCACTGGGGCCGTGGGCGTCAGCGACGACGCTAACTGCACCAACCACGCCTCGAAGGGCGCGGCCACGGTCTGCTTGAACAACATCACGGAGAACTAGATGAGAATCCTACTCCTACTCCTGGCCCTCCTCCTCGCCGTGCCCGCCTGGGCCGCTGAGGACGACTGGATCAAGGGCTGCGGTGTGGACGGGTCCTTCGACCTGAACACCACCCCCGTGGTCACCACCCTCCAGCCTGGCGAAGTTGCCTGTGCTGAGAGCATCACCCAGACCAACGTGACCGACGAGCTGGACGTGAACCAGTGCAAGTGGGTGGACGTCTGGCAGTACGACGACGCTGACGGGGACGCTGACGTCTCCACCGTCGTAGGCCAGCTTGAGGTCTGCCCTGACGCCCGCGACGACGACCAGTCCTGCACCGACGGCGGCATTGCTGCCTTCAGCGGGGACGACTTCGTCATGGGCGTGGGTGCTCGCTTCATCCGTGTGGCCTCCGGCGGCACGACCGACACCGCCCCCGTGCGGTGGGAAGTCCGCTGCGTGGGCCGCGCCAGGGAGAAGTGATGCGGTGGGCCACCTACCTCTGCTGGCTCCTGGCCTGCGCCTCCCTGCTCGCCTGGGCCGCTGACGCCTCCACAGTGATGCGGCCCTGGAACTCCGGGGTCCGCGTCATCGAGGACCTGTCAGCCAACTACCGCCCCTACCCCGACCGCATCCCCTCCGCGGCCACTCTGCTGGCCGAGACGCCCCTCGAAGCAGCCGGGGCGAACTGTGCCTCCGCCGGCGCCTGCTACAAGACGGGCACGGCCATCGACTGTAACGCCACCGCGTCCCCCTTCGGGACCTGGGTGTGCAACGATACCACCCAGGTGAACGACGGGACTCAGTCCATGTCCGCCACGGGGGCGTTCCTGTCCTGGCCTGCCCCCAAGCAGATCGAGGCCGGGCACACCACCATCTACGGCATCGTGGACTACTACCACACGGGACTCAACGGCGGCAGTCTCTCCAACTTGCTGAGCTTCACCGACACCGCAGGTTCCCCCCTGAACCCCAGCTTCACGGTCCAGTGGCTGGCCGGCACCGATGGGACCCTCCAGGTCTCCGACGGCACCACCTCCAACGGGGCCACGGCCCTGTGCCTGGTGGACGGATGGTCTACCATCAAGTTCTCCATCGATACGGTAACCGGCACGATGCAGGTGTGGTGCAACGGCACCGACTTCACCGGCGCCGCCGACATCTCCCACAACTTTGGCACTGGGGACAGTGACCAGATCGGAGGCTACGGCCTCGCAACCTTCGGGCCGACGCCCGTGTACTTCGATAGACTCCGCATCTGGGACAGCGATCCCGGCAATGGATAAGGAACCATCACCATGCGACTCTTCCCCCTTCTGTTCGCTCTCCTCTTCGCAGCACCTGCTGCGGCAGTTGAGTGGGCGGGCAACATCGTGAAGACCGGCCAGGTGGCCTCCGCCACCCTGATCGCCGGCGACACAGCCGACTCTGTGGGCTATCTGAACGCCACGTGTGGGCTCGCGACCGTCAGCTTCGACGCTGACATCACGGGCGACAACACGGCAGCGGCAGCCAGCATCTCCGCCGTTTCGACCCCCTCGACCCCCGAGGCCTCTGGGACGACCTACATCCTCTCCGACGGCGCGTCGGTGACGATCCCCGTCCACCGCCTCCCCTTCCTCCAGATTATCGACGTCACCGCCCCCGGCGCTGGCGACGAGGCCCAGATCCGGGTCACCTGCCAGGACCAGTTCGCCAGCGGCGACACGGCCCCCGGCGTGAACGGGACCACGGCCACGAACGCAACCCTTGAGTGGATCGGTGGTCTAACGACCGTCCCTTTCCCCTCAGCCATCGACTCCGGCCAGTGGACGGATCTCTACTTCTCGGCTGAGGCCGGTGGCGACTACCCCGCTCTGGGCGACGACTCGAACGACTGCTCCTCCCCCCAGCAGCCCTGCCTCACGGTCGATAAGATCAGGACCGAGTGCCTGACCTCACCCGATCCGTACACCCGATGCAACCTGGACGTCTTCGACGACTGGACCGTCGGCGGCTCCCACTTCCCCTCCACGGGGCTGGGCGCCGTGGCTGACGCTGACATTCTCACTGACCTGTCCTCCTGCCCCCAGGGCGCTCCGGCGGCCCTGGAGCAGCCGTGTATCTGGATTCGCTCCTCTCGGTACCAGCCGGGCGAGCAGGCCACGATCAACGGGGACGCGCACACCACGGGCGACGACTTCTACGCGGAGCGC
Organism: uncultured Anaerolineales bacterium; assembly: GCA_964475075.1. Classification (GTDB taxonomy): domain Bacteria; phylum Chloroflexota; class Anaerolineae; order Epilineales; family Epilineaceae; genus CAYYVH01. Next base: position 16,876 of record CAYYVH010000049.1, read on the forward strand.
CGCGAGACGAAGCGCCATGGCGTCCTCTGGGAGAACATCGAGCTGATCGGCGACGAGGACGCCGCCAAGGGCTCGACCCCGTTCGACTCCTTCGATGGTGCCGTCCTGATGGGCATCGGCATGACGCTCAGCCTCACGGACAACAGGGCCGTGAACTCCGGCACGGCGAACCTCTCCACCTGCCACGATGGGTCGGTCCAGGCCAACTACGGCTGGTCCCCCATGGACTACGGCTCCGCCTCCCACACCGACGTCGGCGCTGCCCTCGGCGGCCAGGACGCCTGCGCCCTGTCCGTCATCTCCAACGCCCCCATCGTCGGCGGCCTGGAGTCCGGCGGCGCGTGTAACATCCTGGGCGCCCTGGCCACCCCTGTGACCACGTTCCCCGCCGACGCCGCCCTCCTCGCGGAGATCGCCAACTCGGCGACGTACTACCTCGTGGCTGGGGCCGAGATGCGTTGCGTCGACGGTTCCACGTACACAGGCCAGAACAGCCTGGTGAAGATCACGCCCTCCAGAGGACACAAGGACGGCAACAGCGACAAGATATCGGGCCGCATGAACGTCGCCCTCATCAACACCAAGCTGGTCCTGGGCAACAGGTCGGGCTACTCCGCTGGCGGCTTCAGTCCATACATCGAGTTCAACCCCGAGTCGGACACCACCACCAACCTGGACATCATCGGCACCACCTTCGCCAACCACTTCAGCCAGGGCGCCACCGTGGTGGGGGCCGTCCCCCTCGCTGCCATGAACAGCTACTGCCCTTCGGGTGACCCCACGGGCGGCGACGGCGCCAGCGACTGCGGCACCGAGCCTGAGCCCAAGATACAGCTCACCGTCGCAGGCAGCATCTGGGAAGGCGCGGGCGACACCACGACAGCCTGGTACAACCACACCCGCTGGCTGGACCACAACGCCTTCACGAACGCCCTGGACTCCCACTTCGCCCTCGTGGACACCGTCTACCTGGACAAGCCGGGCAGCACCTCCTGGCGCTTCGAGGACGAGACCCAGACCCTGGCCTTCGGCGCCACCCCGGCAGCGATGCAGACCGCCTGGGAGGCCAGCTCCTCGCTGACCTTCGGCGACTACTTCGACTTCACCGGGCTGACGGCCTCCGTGGCCAACGAGTCCTCCACCGCCGACACGGGCACGACCACCACGGTCGCCGTCTGGGCCGCTGGTGGGCTGACGACGAACGAGTACGCCGGCTGCCTCCTGGTCAACCAGACTGGCGCCCGGCAGGCCTCCCGCCGGATCACCTCCAACACCGCCACGGCCATCACCGTGGACGAAGCCTTCCGCACCGTCGCCACCGTTGGCGATACGCTGGAGGTTCACTGCATGTCGGAGGAGCTGGCGCGAGACGTCTGCTTCGACGACGGCACGCATGCTGGCAGCTGCGACGGCCTGGCCACGGTGGCCAACCGGAAGTACTACCAGCATACGTTCGACCCCCGACTGCCAATTCCCGCGTGGGTCGCTGGCCGTACGTTGTACGACTACGACGGCTGGCAAGCTGGCAGATCGGCTGGTCCCATCACGACCCCCTAATCCCTAGTGGGTCCACACTGGCTCCCCGAAGTCGGGGATCCTTGCAAGGAGAACCCTATGGTTCGTTCAATTCTGGCCGCCCTGGCGGTCATCTGTATGGCGGGAGCGGCGAGTGCCGTTACCCCCGCACTCCGCACTCCCGGTTGTGCTGATGGTGGCACCTGTGGCACCCACGGCTCCGACCGCATCATCGTTGAGCGCACCGGCGCCAGGCGGC